>JAMQPH010000635.1 GCA_023717605.1 Pyrinomonadaceae bacterium | reverse complement strand
CGCACTGGAGCTTTCAGATCCAAACCCCGGCGGCTGGCAAAGGCCGGCGTCATTGCGTCCAGCATGGGGAGGGCAACAACTGTCCCCAGCCCCCGGAGAAAGGTACGTCTCGGTAATAGCTTCCCGGTAATGATCATCGCGGGTCTTCCCGGCGTCTCTTTTGAAATGGCTCACTCTTCACGATCCCCAGAACCAGACCGGAGAAGCGGTAATTGTCTGCCACCACATTCTTCACGATCTTCCTGACTGTGGGATCATCATCAGGCTCGAGGCCTCGACCCAACGCATAGATGAGCAGCTTCCGGGTCAGACATTCAGCAAAGGCTTCCGGCTGCGCTTTCAAGATCGATGCGAGTCCTTGTGGACCGTCGAATGATCTGCCGTCCGGCAGTGTGCCTGACGCGTTGATCGGAAACTTCCCGTCCGTTGTACGCCAGGCGCCGATGGCATCGAAGTTTTCCAGCCCGAATCCTAATGGGTCCATACTCTTGTGACAAGAAGCGCAGACTGCGTTCTTGCGGTGCTCCTGCAATTGTTCGCGCATTGACGATGACGAGCCAAGCTTGGCTTCGTCAAGATTCGGAACGCCAGGTGGTGGAGGTGGAGGAGGCGCACCAACCAGATTCTCGAGAACCCATTTTCCGCGTAGTACTGGCGACGTGCGGTTGGCGTACGAAGAAATCGTCAGCACACTGGCTTGACTGAGCAGTCCGCCGCGATGCGCGTCGGTGGCAAGCAAGACTCTACGGAACTCACCTCCCTGAACATTGGGGACATTGTAGAAACGAGC
Source organism: Pyrinomonadaceae bacterium (assembly GCA_023717605.1). Taxonomy (GTDB): domain Bacteria; phylum Acidobacteriota; class Blastocatellia; order Pyrinomonadales; family Pyrinomonadaceae; genus PSRF01. The sequence goes on along the minus strand of JAMQPH010000635.1, from coordinate 4,429 downwards.
GAGGCGCTCGTTCAGATAGGTGTAGTTGGCATCGATGAAATCCAATATGCTGCGATCCTCGCGCACGATGCTCTCAAAAAACCTCTCGGTTTCTTGCCGCATCGACAAGCGGAGGTATTCGTCGAATTCGGGAAATTTCTTGCGATCCGGTTTGACTGATTCGAGCTTACGCACTTGCAGCCACTGGCCGCCGAAGTTCTCTACGAGAGCGCGTGACTTTGGATCGAGCAGCATCCGCCGCACCTGCACTACCAGCGACGCGGGTTGAGCTAACTTTCCTCGATCCGCCGCTGCCAGCAGCACGTTGTCCGGCATGCTGCTCCACAGAAAATAAGAAAGCCGTGAAGCCAACTCGTGTTGGCTTCGCGAACGGGCAGAAACAACGTTTGCCGTCGCCGGAGCTCGCTCGATACGAAAGAGAAAGTGAGGCGAAAGCAACATGGCCTGTATCGCAGTCGCGAGGCCTTCCTCAAATGCTCCGCCGTCCCTTTGCACGCCAGCGATCAAACCGGTCAACTGAGTAACTTCCTTCGGCGTGACCGGACGACGATAAGCGCGATGCGCCAGACGCGCTACGATCAGGCGCGCGCAGCCCCTCTCGTGATGACCGTCCAGATGTCCGCAAGCGTATACCTTCTTCAGACTCTCGCGCGAGGGTCCGAGGGTCACCGCGTATGGCCCACCCAGTTGCAGCGAACTTATTCGCGCGCTGTTTGCCGGGATCTTTTCCGCTCGACGCTTTTCCAACTCTTTTCGCCGCTCCTCGATTTCTTGCGGCGTGAGATCGGGAGGCGCTTTGAATGCCGGTAGCGGCGGCACGAGCAGCTTTGACGGGTTCGGTCCCTTGTAACTGGTGGGTAAGCCTTCGTACAGATGCAGAATCGAAACTGCGAGCCAGTGATCGCCCGCCGTGATTCTCGTCCTGAATTCCTGGGTCATCCCCCAGAGTTCCTGTCGCTCGGCGGCGTTGGTAAACGATGCGGCCTTTGCCGGATCGAACTCGACCACCCGCATCTGTTGGCCATCAAGCCACAAGACAAGCTGGATCGGCGCTGATCCGGCGGGACGCTCGCCACCAAGGCTGGCCCTGATCACGTACTCTCCGTCGACGGGAAAACGATAAGTGGTGTGGATTGCGTTTGGCAGGCTCAGGCCCGTCAGATCATAGTCGGTCAGCGGAGTTAACTGGGGTGGTTGGCTTCGTTCGAGCGAACGCAAGCGCATCAGCGTAGGCTTGAGCGGCTCGACTCCGAATATGGCGGTGCGCGAAATCCTTTCCGCCGCAGTCAAATACTTTTCCATCAACACCGGAGAAAGAGAAAGCACGTCGCCGATGTTATCAAAGCCGTAGCCTGAATCGTCCTGTGGGAAATCGTCCGAAGGGTGAAGATCGACGCCGAGCAGATCACGCACGGTGTTGTCGTACTCGATCCGGTTCAAGCGGCGCGCGGTCACACGTTCTGGGTTCATTCGCGCTGTTTTCGCTGTATCACCAGGTGCAGAGGTCTCTTCCGGTTTGGTTTCCAGTTGATGAGAAAGCCACTTAGTAACTGCCACTACGTCTTCCTGCTTTGGACGAGGCATTTCCGGAGGCGGCATTTCCCCGGCACTGAGCTTGTCGAGAATGAGCTTCATTGTTTCTCGATCTCCGCTGAGCGAAGCCGCCGACTTGAACGTTTCGAGGATCAAATCGCCTGTCCGCAGCTCCTTGTTGTGACACACATAACAGTTCTTCGCGAAAAAAGGCTGAACGGACTTTTTGAATGTCGAATCTGTCTCGGAGAGTGTTTGAGCGGGAGCATCTGCGCTCTGAGCGCGGCGGTCAAGCGCCACGACGCAAACGAGCGTGCAGAAAAAGATCAGCATTGGCCAGAGATTCTTCCGCATTATGTTTTCCTACAATACTATAACTTACGTCACATACGGCCAACGTTGCTTGCGAGATAACATGCGGTTAGCCTCCTTGTCGCTCTTAAACCTTTCTGTCATCGGATCCCAGTACACTTTTCTTTTCAGTTTCATCGCGATGTGATGGATCAAGCACGCCGAGCATGAACGATGCGCCACTTCAATCGGCGCGATCGGCTGCTGCCGCGTCTTGATGCAGTCCAGCCAGTTGCCATGATGGTCTCTGCTTTCGTACAAGTGTATTTCTGTCGGTCCAATCACGGAAGTGATGATTTTAGGGTCGCTGGCCGCAAGAGCCTGGTTATCCTTCAGCTTTGCCACCGGGTCGCTGGCGGTCACCGTTGCGTTCCCGCGAGAAACGAAGATCCAGCCCTCTGTACCCTCAAATTTGATCCCGTTCGGAAGTTCGGTGCTTACAATCATCTTCACGCTATTGGCATAAACGGCCTCGGTCTGAAACTTCCCGTGCACATCCCATAACCCTTTTGTTGGGAATTCAGCCCAGCCCGAGACTTCAATTGGACCTGTATGCTCCGCGTCCATGGCCCACTGTGCGCAGTCGATGTGATGCGACCCCCAGCCCGTGATCATTCCAGCGCCAAACTGTTCGCAGCGCAGCCAGCCAGGACGGTCGTAACCATTCTGCGGATGCACTCGTTTCTCGGTGTAGTAGGCGGTCGGAGTGGAACCGAGCCATTGCTCGTAATTCAAATTCTTAGGTACCGGCATCCTCGGCTCTTCGTCGCCAGACGGATCTCCCGGCAGTCCTACATAGACCGTTTTTAACTGACCGACGCGACCGTTGCGCACCAGTTCGGCTGCATATCGGAATTGCGGAGACGAGCGCTGCTGGCTGCCGACCTGGAAGATGCGGCCAGTACGGTGAACCGCGTTACTCAAGGTCCGGCCTTCAGCGATTGTGAGCGAAGCTGGCTTTTGCAGGTAAACATCTTTACCGGCCTCAACCGCGTGAATGCCAATGGCTGCGTGCCAGTGGTCGGGAGTGCTTATGAGCACGGCATCGACATCTTTGTTCTGCAGCATTTCACGATAGTCGGCATAAGCGGTCACTCCGTCGTATGGCTTTCCGGTTTTCTTGCCGTAGTACCCATTCACTAATTGCCTGGCTTCCTCCAGCCGCTTCTGATCCAAGTCACACACCGCAATGATTTGGGCGGTTTCATATTTCCAAACACCGGGAAGGTCATGACTGCGTGAAATACGACCGTTTCCAATAGCGCCCACGTTGATGCGGTTACCTGGGCCTCTCCCGTTCAAGACTGAGGCCGGCACGATGGTGGGAAAAACAGCTTTTGGAGCACCAGAAGCGATTGCTGCTGTTACTGCAGTCTTCACAAATTGTCTTCGTGAAAATTTGTGGCTCTCTCTCTTCGTCATGACATGATCCTTATCGGTAACGTCGTAACTTCATTTTTGTCACTTGCTTGTTCCATGATGTAGGCAGTGAACTCAAGAACGATCCACGAAATACCACGAAACGCCACTAAAGACATTTTCGTGTTCGTTCGTGTGGTTTCGTGGATCGTTTTTTCACTGAGCCAACTCTCAGATTAGAACCCCATGGTTTTTGGCTGCTTATTTGCGGATGTTGATTCTTTGCGCTTGCTTCTGCGCCTTGAGCGCCAACTCCGTTGCGAGGAAGCAGTGCTCCTGCGACATCGCGGTCTCAGTACGGTTGTTGATGTCGTTGACTAGTTGGTTGCCGTAAGGAAGAGGCTCATTGCTGCAGTCGATATAGCGAGTCTCCTTTTGGTCCACCAGAAAAAGATGGCTGCCGCCTGCTCTTCCCGCGATGTCAACGTTCTTGCGAATTTCGATAAATCCGTCTGTGCCCATGATCGTTAGTCGCCCGTCTCCCCACGTGCTTAGACCATCAGGTGTGAACCAATCGACGCGGATATAGCCCAACCCCTGATCGCCGCGCAGCATCACATCGCCAAAATCCTGGAAGTCGGGGTATTGTGGGTAATGAACGTTGCCGACTTGCGATACGACCACGTCTGCTTTAGTAGAGCCGGTAAAGAAGAGAAATTGATCGACCTGGTGCGAACCAATGTCGCAGATTATGCCGCCGTAGCGATGGTGATCGAAGAACCACTGAGGGCGGGTTTTGACATTCATCCGGTGCGGCCCCAACCCGATCGTCTGAATCACTGGGCCGATCGCTCCGGCCCTGACTAGTTCACCTGCCTTTACTGTGGCCGCGTTCTCAAATCGCTCGCTATACATGATCGAATAGATACGCCGCGTCTCTTTCTGCACGCTGCGCACCAGTGCGAGTTGTTCGAGCGAAGTGATACCGGGTTTGTCGACCATGAAGTCCTTGCCGTGTCGCATCACTTCTATTCCGAGCGGGGCGCGCTCATCGGGTATCGAGGCGCTTACAATAAGTTGGATCGAACCGTCCTCGATGATCTCCTTTTCACTGCGGGCGAGCTTGGCCTGCGGGTAACGCTTGGAGAATTCAGCCACGAGGTCAGCTTCTTTGGCGTAGAAGGAC
>JAMQPH010000626.1 GCA_023717605.1 Pyrinomonadaceae bacterium | reverse complement strand
TGTGAATGAGATAGTTACCGCAAAGCAACTGACCTACTACCTACCTGTCAGTTCCGAAAGTTCTGCGTCACCATCAGGCCTCGCATACCGCCGTCCATGATGCCGATGCCAACGCGCCTGAATTCGGGTCTCAGGATGTTGGCGCGATGTCCCGGCGAGTTCATCAAGCCGGTGTGCGCTATCTGCACTGAGCGGGCGAGGGCGAGGTTTTCTCCGGCCGTAATGAAACGAACATCCGCTGCGCGCATGCGGTCAAATGGGTCGCGACCTTCCGGCGTGTCGTGAGCGAAATAGCCGCGGGCAAACATATCCGCCGAGTGACGTCGCGCAACGTCAGTGAGTTCCGGGTCAGCCGCAAGTGGCCTCAGGCCTGCAGCGATTCGTTCCTTGTTTACGAGTCTCAACATCTCCGCTTCCAAATCAGGTCTGGGACGCGATACCGGGACCGTAAAAGGCAGCGTGACACGTTCGTCCGAGTCGGGTTGGACTGTAAGCAGATTGAGGGTTTGGGCGATAGCGTCGCCGAAAACTGGATGTAATGCGCCTTCCAGGCGTTCGGTGTAGGCAGAGAGTCGATTCACCAACCCGCTTGACCTCACGCGTTCGCTCAAACCTTCATTAAGAGGTATCGCGAGCAGCAGCGCGGCGACGATGGCCGCCGCAATCAAACCGTTTGCCAAACCTGGTATTAGACCTAACAGTCGGTTGAGGGATCGCTCGTGAGCATCCTCGGGCAGCCGGCGAAGAAACGCGTAACTGAGCAAGTGAACTGTCACACCTACGGAGGCCGCGATCAAAATAAAGGCCACCGGCTGGTCCCAAACATCCGACCACAAGTCAACGCGCGCGCCGAGCCAACGCGCCACCGGCTGATAGAAGCGCAGACCGACAACTAGACTCAAAATCCATCCGAGCAGATCGAGTAAACCCAGGATGAAGCCACGCCGCCAGCCGTTAACAGCGTTAGCCAGCACCACCACCGCAAGCACGATATCAATCGCATTGAAATTCATTTGCGGAAACGCCTCGCAACTCGTCCCTGGAAACCCGGAGTTTAACTCACCAGCTATTCAACCCACGGCAAAGTAACACCTTACCGTTGAGATCCCATCTATGCTCGCAGTCTACCTCTGGTTTTCAAGAAGGAGAGAATATGAAAAGAGTTCACCTGATAGTAGCTTTGATGGTCCTTACCGGGTTTGGCATTTTGAGTATCCCAACTATGGCTCAGGCTAATAAAGCCACGGCCAGCGCTCCTCAAAAGCAAAAACCGGCGCGCAACCTCGCCATCCTTATTTTCGACGGTGTACAGATAATCGATTACACCGGTCCGTACGAAACGTTCGGTCATGCTTACAGTAAAGACGGTCCGGTATTCAACATCTACACGGTGTCTGAGAAAGCGACCTCCATCACGACGGCAATGGGAATGACCGTAACGCCGAAGTACAGCTTTGAGAATGCGCCGCCACCGAGCGTACTGGTGGTCCCAGGAGGAGGAGTAGAAAAACACGTGGCGAACGCAAACGTCATTAAGTGGATTCAGGAAAAAGCCCGGGACGCAGAGGTTGTGATGTCCGTCTGCAACGGAGCATTTTTTCTCGCCAAAGCCGGTTTGCTTGATGGGCTCGAGGCCACTACTACGGCCGGCCTGATTCCCCGGCTAAGAGAAGCCGCGCCGAAAACAAAGGTGGTCGAGGATCGTCGTTTCGTCGACAACGGCAAGATCATTACTACTGCCGGACTGTCTTCGGGAATTGACGGCTCACTGCACGTTATCGAAAGGTTCCTTGGACGGGGCACCGCGCAGATTGCGGCCCTGGGGATGGAATACAATTGGGACCCGGAATCGAAATACGTGCGCGCGGCCCTGGCAGATAAGTACTTGAGGTTTGACTACGACGTTAAGGTACTCGAGGGCGGATGGCGACCACTCGGTCGAAACGGAGACTCCGATCATTGGGAGAACACCTGGTCAGTAACCACAAACACTTCGGCGGCCGAGCTCTTCGAAAGCGTCAATAATTCTATTGCCGATAACAAGACTTATGGCGAGCCCTCGAAAATAAGATGGACCCGACTCCCCGTCCAACCGACGAAGGTTGGACTACAAAGCCTATGGCAATTCACGGATGAAAAGGGCTCGGTGTGGAAGGGTATCGTTAGCGTCGAGCCAATAGCTGGAGAACCGAACCGGTTTACGCTCAGCGTCAAGATAGCGCGCCCGAATACTAAAACGCTCGCGGGCGGGTAGGCTGTATAAAAGAACCAGAAAGGCCCGGGTAATTTGCAGGTTGGGAAGGGTGGCTTGCCCCCGCTCAAGGTGCAGCCTCGCTCAGCTTGAGAGGTTGATTCAATGCTGAGTGGCATTGCTGCTTGAGCGGG
>JAMQPH010000373.1 GCA_023717605.1 Pyrinomonadaceae bacterium | reverse complement strand
GGGGCAAATCCTGTTTGTGCCGCTTCAGCCAGTGGCCATTGGGCAGGCCGTACGCGTGCACATCCTTTCCAGCGATGTCAGCCTTGTCGTAGGCCGGACCAATTCTCCGACCAGCGTGTTGAACATTCTTGAGGCGACGATCATTGAGATCCGGGAAATGGATCAGTCCTCGGTAGACGTGCTATTGGATATCGGGGCGCCGCTCGTTGCCAGCATCACCCGAAAATCGCTTGCTAACCTCGGCTTGAAACCTGACCAGCGGGTATTTGCGCATATCAAAGCAGTAGCGCTGAATGAAGAGATGACGGAATGACGAAAGATTTTCTGTATGGATTGAGAGTCGGCGTACTCGGAGGGCTGATCGTCCTTGCCGGAGGTCAGTTTCACTCGCGGAGAAGCGAATGATACGCTTGCTGTGGGCCATTGTGATTTCACTGCCAGCTCTTGCCGCTCTCGCTCAGACTGAGCATATGCATCCCCCTGGAGCGTCTGATGATTGTTCGACATTGCCGGCTCCTTTGCAGGTCATCGTGGCGACTATGGAAGCGCCTGGCGTGACCGTGCAGGTTACAGAGCAGCGAGGTCAGGCACCGGCGGTTGAGCCCGGCATGAAAAGGTTGGATTTGGTTCTGCAGCCGATGTCCGCTGTCCAGTCGGTGGCCGGTAAGGTTAGGGCAGGAGAAAATCCCGACGGCGTCTTTGGTGGATTTATCCGACTCAGGACTCCTGCCGATGGCCTATACCGCATTTCAGCTGACTCGACCGTGTGGTTGGATGTCCTGGATGGGGATCAACCGAGAGATCGGGCTAGGGATACTTCTCGGCTCCACTGCGGCAAGATCCAGAAGAGTCTCGGCTTTGCGTTGGCAAGAGGTCATTCGTACTGGATTGAGCTGTCGGCAAGTAAACGCCGCGAGGTCTCATTGATCATCAGTCCGCAGTAGCACCCGCTGCGTAGGAGGAGATTATGGCAAAGCATAAGCAGATCAGGCCCGGGCCTGACGCGGTCCTGACTGCACGGGAGGCAGCGAAGTATCTTCGGCTCGCACTGCCTACCTTTTATCGTTATATGTGGGAAGGCAAGATTCCGAGTTCCAAAATCGGCGGACGTTACCGCTTCAATAGGTCGATTCTGGACCGCTGGCTTGGTAAGAAGCCGGAGGGCGAAGAGGTCAGCGGCCGAAACAAACTAGTCGGCATTGTCTCGGCGATTAAGCGCGATCTCATCATGGCCCAGGTGAATCTTGACGTAGGTGAAAACAAGCTGACCGCAGTTATCACTCGTGATGCTCTTGAAGATCTTGGTCTGAAAGTGGGGGATCGCGCCGTTGCCCTGATAAAGGCAACGGAGGTGATGGTAATTAAGGAGAGTTAACAAGAGATTTCAAGTACGTGGTATCTCAGTGCAAAGACACTCAGAGACTAGTGGCTTTTTTCTCATTGCACTTGTTTTTGTAGCGTAAAATTATTTTTCTCCTTCCACAATGTCCATTGCCGGGCAGATTAAGCCCCCAAAGTACCTCCGGCGTCAGTGCAAAGTCTCTCAACCAGGTCTAACCTTCTCAACGTATCCCTCAGTTGCGGTGCCGTGCTCGCTTGCATGCCAGCCGCTGTTAAGCGTACGTTCTATGATAAAGAATACGATAACCCAAGGAGGTCAGATAATGGCGATCAGTGCAAGAAATAAGTTGCAGGGACGCGTATCTGCGATTAAGGCAGGCGAGGCGATGGCCCTCGTAACCCTCGATGCGCAGGGAACAAAGATCGTAGCGGCAGTCACCAATCAAGGCGTTGAGGAGCTTAAACTGAAGCAAAACGACCAGGTCACAGCCGTAATCAAATCCACCGAAGTCATGCTGATGAAGGGCGGAGGCCAGGCCACGTTTAGCGCCCGGAATCGTTTTGCTGGTCAGGTCGAATCGGTTCAAAAAGGAGAAGCTATGGGTCTGGTGACGGTCAAAATGGGACAA
>JAMQPH010000598.1 GCA_023717605.1 Pyrinomonadaceae bacterium | reverse complement strand
CGCAAAGGTCACAGAAGTAGGTCAGCCGGCGATCTTTCTATCGGAGGACGTGGCACCCGATGGCCAACACATTCTGGTGGCCCGTATCCGCCGTCCCTTCTCTTATCTTTATCCGGACTCCTCTTTTCCTCGCGACGTGGAGGTCTGGGATACAAAAGGGAAGTCGGCTTACAAGTTGGCCAGCCTTCCGTTGGCGGATCAAGTGCCGATTGATGGCGTGCCCACAGGACCTCGATCATATCGCTGGCGCCCGACGGAGCCGGCCACGCTCGTTTGGGTTGAGGCGCTCGATGGAGGCGATCCCAAAAAGAAAGTGGCACACCGCGATCGCATGTTGATGCTAAAAACGCCCTTCGCCGGATCTCCCGCTGAATTGACAAAGACCGAACAACGCTTTGCTGGATCTTCATGGGGAGAGAAAGACGGCCTAGCGTTTGTGTCCGACTTTGATCGGGATCGCCGATGGGTAAGAACATTCATGATGAATGCAGACAAGCCAGGCGAAACGCCGAAGCTTCTCTGGAGTCGCAGCATTCAGGATCGCTATGGCGATCCCGGCACTCCCGTCACCCGGCTGCTGCCGAACGGGGAGCGCGCCATTTTGCAAAATGGTGACTGGATCTTTTTGGTGGGTGCCGGCGCATCACCGGAAGGTGACCAGCCATTTCTCGATCGCTTTGATTTGCAAGCTCAAAAATCCGAACGTCTGTTCAGAAGCGATGCGAATCAATACGAAGCGCCCGTTGCCTTGTTAGATGATGATGGCAAGAAGTTTATTACGCGACACGAGAGTCCCACCGCCGCGCCGAATTTTTACCTGCGCACCTCCGGAGATTCATCGGGTAACCCAAGCAAGGCCCTCACAAACTTTCCGGATCCCACGCCGCAGCTGCGCGGGATCAAGAAAGAGTTGGTAACTTACAAGCGCGCTGATGGTGTGCTGTGCTCGTTCACGCTCTACCTGCCTGCAGGTTACAAGGATGGAACTCGGCTACCGACCGTCGTCTGGGCCTACCCGCTGGAGTTTACTGACCCCAGTACAGCCGGGCAGGTGACAGGTTCAACGCAACGCTCCACGCAAATTATCGGTCCCTCGCATCTGTTCTTCCTGCTGCAGGGCTACGCAGTGCTCGACAACGCCACGATGCCGGTGGTTGGTGAGCCGGAGACGGTCAACAACACCTACGTCGAGCAGATTGTGATGAGCGCCAAAGCGGCAATCGATAAAGCTACGGAAATGGGAGTGACGGATCCTGAGCGAGTCGGGGTGGGCGGGCACAGTTATGGGGCATTCATGACGGCAAACCTTCTGGCGCATTCAGATCTGTTTCGCGCCGGTATTGCTCGCAGCGGCGCCTATAACCGCACGCTGACACCGTTTGGTTTTCAAAGCGAGCGGCGAACGCTTTGGGAAGCGCCTGATCTGTACATCAAGGTCTCGCCATTCATGGTGGCCCACAAGATCAATGAGCCAATCCTGTTCATTCACGGAGAAGCCGACGACAACACTGGTACGTTTCCGATTCAATCAGAGCGGATGTACCAGGCCGTACGCGGTCACGGCGGCACAGTCAGGTTGGTCACGTTGCCGCTCGAAGCTCATGGCTATGCGGGACGCGAGACAATTGAGCATGTACTTTACGAAATGATCAATTGGTTCGATAAGTACGTAAAGAACGCACCACCGCGGCAGAAACAGCAGACCGCGGTGAACTAGAGAAAGACATATCAGCCGCGGATTTTCGCGGATGAACGCGGATCAGAACAAGAGAGAACGATAAAGAAAGTAGTACTAGTCGTCATCTCTATTGTCCAGTTCTCCATCGTTCTGATCCGCGTGTATTCGCGAAAATCCGCGGCTAATATTTTTCCTCGCCTACTTCTTCCCTTTGAGTTCGGTCAATTCCTTTTCCAATTCCTCAATCACTTCCTGCACTCCAGCTTTAAAATCTGGGTTGGTTAGGGTGGCGACAGACTTCTTCAGCGCTGTTAACCGTGCCACGAGCAACGCCTGATCAGCAGGCACCTCAATGTCAGGTTTAACCCCGGTGCCTTCCCAATTAGTCTTGGTGATTGGACTGATCGCGCGACCGGTGGGCACGAACATGTTGAAATGCTCGTTGATTCGGAATCCGCCGCCGGGATGGGCGCCGCCTCCGGTTGTCTCGCCAATTATGGTCGCGCGCTTGAGGTTCTTCAGATTGTACGCAAACTCCTCGGCTCCGGAAAAAGTTCGTTTGCTTGTGAGCACGTACACGTCTTTGTTCAGGTATCGTTTGCCGGCCACTTCCTTACGTGTCCAGAATTCATCCGTGCGATTGCCTTCGCGCCAGTAGAGATCATTCAGGTGCACCGGATCGGCGCCGAAGAGATATGAACAGACCAGCGCAACCATGTCGGGGCTGCCGCCACCATTGCTCCGTAAGTCAATGATGAGCGCATCAGTCGAGGCGACGAAGTTCATCGCAGCGGCCAGAGTTTCGGCACCCAGCTCCGGATCGAAGAATCCGCGGAATTCTATGTAGCCGATGTCGCCGCGCAGACGCTCGGCCTTGTTGAACCCGTGATTCATCCAGTTCATTTCGCGGCGTTCTTCCTCCCGCTCTTCTGCGCTCGGCTCACGCGGACCTGGCTTGCGGACAGGGAGCGTCTCATGGGAGTAACGTACTCGCAAATGCTTGTCTTTACTCACCGCCTGCAAATCCTTGGTGAGTGTCTCGGCGAATGCCCTGGAGCTGGTGATTTGGTCGTAGTCCTTGTTGGCGACGCGCTCGCGCAACGACGCTTCCATCTTCTTTGCGACGTCAGGGAAAACGTAAGCCTCGTTGAGTCGCTTCGAAATAGATTCGATGATCTGGGTGCGCGTGGCCGCGTCGATGGTTCCGTCGGGCTGTTGTCCGCCCGGCTGCTGTGCCGATGAGACCTGAACAGCCGCGAGGGTAAACAGAACGAGCGCTGCGAAGGTTTTGACGGTTGGAAATCTAAACATGATTGACTCCTTTTGATTAATCGGGTGGATGAGTAAGAAACTTAAGGACGGGGAGCCGCGCCAAAGAGAACGAGCTTCAGGTCATGCCTGGATCGGTCACTGCGTGCGGATTAGGACGCATCAGTCCGTGCAGTAATAAGTCTGCAACGGCAGCGGTCTTCTCGTTAACCTCCTCGCGTTCACCTAACTCCATCGTACTTAGGCTGTAGGGCAGGAGGGCGTTGGTGGCGTGCAGCAGCGCATATGCCGTCGAGAGTGCGTCGCCAAACTCAAACTCGTCTGTCTCGCGTCCCTGGTTGAGCACCTCGGCCAGGATTTGTGCTTCCTCGTCGTAGTAGCGTGCTCGGCGGGCGAGTAGACCGGGGCGGAGCGCGGCCAGCAAATCATCGAGACTCTGGGTGTAGTTTTGGACGCTATCGAAACGAAAGAGAACGCGCGTCAGGAGCATTAACCGGAGGCGCACTGCGGCGGTGTCATGGGTTAGGGCAATAGCTCGTAGACGCTCTTTGAGTCGGTCTACAATCCTGTCAACGTGAGATAGGACGACCTCCTCCTTACTGCTGAAGTGGAGGTAGATTGTCCCTTTTCCAACGCCGACCTCGCGTGCGATGTCCTCGACCGTCATTTTGCGGTAGCCGTAACGGGCGAGCAGACGCTCCGTCGCGTCCAGGATTGAGTCCCTAACCTCTAAGCGTTGCGCTATTGCTGGCATTTATTAACGTTTGACCGATGACCGGATTCGACTTCTGGTCATATTAACGCATTGGTAGGGGCAAAGTTGCAGAGATTTTCCAGCCCGGAATGTGAGTCCGGCCCAAGACCATTCAAGACACAGAAATTCACA
>JAMQPH010000597.1 GCA_023717605.1 Pyrinomonadaceae bacterium | reverse complement strand
CGGGCGCTGGTACCTGGGTGTGACGATGGGACGGCCGACCGGTCACTTAACTCTGGGAATCGGTAAGGCCGCGAGTGCGACATGCACGATTATCCCCGAGGAGTTTGATGAGAAGATCTCACTTGCCGATATCGCTGATATTGTCGAAGGAACGATTATCAAGCGGCGAGCAATGGGACGAGACTACGGCGTTATCCTGTTGGCGGAAGCTCTGGTCGAACATTTCGATGCGGACGAAGCGGCCGAGCTGCAGGATGTCGATCGAGATGCTCAGGGGAATATACGAGTGGCTGAGATCGATCTGGGCCGCAAGGTCAAGAATGAAGTGCAGCTCCGTCTGGAACGTCGAAACATAAAAGTGACCGTGGTGGATAAGAGCATAGGCTACGAACTGCGTTGCGCGTCTCCTATCCCTTACGACGCCGAATATGCACGCGACCTCGGCTACGCGGCGTTTAACTATCTTCTTCACGGTGGCTCGAATTCGATGATCACTATTCAGGGCGGCGAATTTCAACCCGTCCCTTTCAGCCAGGTAATGGATCCGGAAACAGGCCGCGGTCGGCAGCGTTTTGTTGACGTGGAGACTGAAAGTTACCGGGTGGCGCGCGACTATATGGTCAGGATCGGCCCAAGAGATTTTCTTGATGAGACATCGATCATGAAGTTGGCTGAGGCTGGCTGCCTGACGCGATCCGAGTTAATCTCACGTTTCGGCAAGTACTCACATTCCTGATGTCTTTGAAACACTGCCATTTACACCCTTAGTCGGTCGCTGCTGGGGTTCTTTGGAAATTGATGTTTAATAGACGTACGCTGGCGGCTTCTTAAAGTGCAGTAACGTTCGAACCTGACCTCTTGGTCCCAAACCCAGGGTTCGGCAGTTAAATAAGAGCGCGCTGCGCTACCGCGCGGGCTCCAATCCCGGATTGTGCGAGGCATCGAACACCATCAGGCGCTTGGCGAGGCCGGTCGGGATGGAGCCGACCAGGCGGTTGTGGTCCAGGCGCAGGACCTGGAGCGACGCGGTGCCCGCGAGACTGGCGGGGATCGGTCCGGAGAGCTGGTTTCGATTGAGCCGGAGGTCGGTTAGCTTCTTCAGCCTGCCAAAATCTTCCGGAACAGATCCGGACAGCTTGTTGTTGGCAAGCAGCACGGCCCTGAGTTCTGCACTGAGCGCAGTAGGGATCGTTCCGGTTAGTTCGTTGTTGTGGAGGAAGATCTCTTCGAGCAGCGGCTGGCGGAACAACTGTGGGGGCAGCGCGCCGGATATCCTGTTGTCCTCCGCCCGCACTATCTTCAGCTTCGGCGTGTCCCAAATCGTGGGCAGCGGCCCAGACATCTCGTTGGCGTGAATGTCGAGGTACTCGAGCTCGGGGAGCATGGCGACCGGGTCGGGAAGCCGTCCGGTAATCTTGTTCCCCTTTAGCCATAAGTTCTTAATCGCGCGGCAGTCGCCAAGCTTATCTGGCAGTGTGCCGGAGATTTTGTTGAAGGAGAGATGCAGTGTATGGAGGCGCTCCAGGTGACAGATCGCAGGGGACATCGCCCCAGTGAGGTTGTTGTCATAGATCGTTAACTGGACGACGCGCCCATCGGCGTCGGTGGCCACGCCGTGCCACTCGCCCACGGGCCGGTCGCTCCCCCAGAAGTCGCGCTCGATCCAATCAGGTCCGCCGAGCGCCTCGTAGAACGTGATCAAGGCTTTCCGCTCTCGGTCGCGCACCACGACATTGGTGGGCTCTGGAAGCGACTTGGCGGTACTGGCTGTCTGCGCGTAGGTTTCAGGGCGTGAACAGCAGATGACCAGCAACAACAGTCCGATCGCGAGCAGACTGGCCGCCAAGCCCCTCAGGCTCCCAGAGGATCGCGCCAAGGTGTTCCTCGGAGCTCCACTTCTTACATTTCTACACCTCATTGAGGTGTGCCCTGTAGCAACCATATTCCAAAGACCCTGCCGATCTTCTCATCCTTGCCGTAGTGGGTGGCAGGATACTTCATAATGTATTCGAGAAAATCTTGAAGATCCGCGCGCGTTGGATTGGCCATTGCCTGCTTGAGCGTCTTGTCCTTGAATCGACCCTCGGTTAGTTTAGTGCTCATGACCTCGCGATCCGCGAGAGCCTCCGCCGTTTTCGGAATGTCTTTGATCATAGCGTCAAGCTCCTGCTCGACAAGTTGCTCATTCTCGTCCGCATAAAGCGTCCGGTAGTCGCCGAAAATCCGCTTGCCGTCCTCGCTATAGAAGTTAATATGGTATTTGGACAGCCGCCACAAAATCGATCGTTCCGGAATAAGCAACACCGGCACCTTGACTCGAAATTCAACCATATCATCGATCTGTATTAGGCCGTCGCCGCTGGGATTGTCCATCACTACGTCGACTTTCGCTGATTGCGGTTCAACAGCGACAATTCTTGCGGTGCCGATTTTTTGCACCTTCCGCTCTTTGTTGTCGACCTTGCTATAGACAGACCAAACCACTCCTTCGCTGCCAGCTACCACTCCATCACCACTACCTCGATCGATGACTACCTGACGGTGCGAGCCTTCTCCCTTCTGCATGCTGAGAACCCGGCAACTGGCTAACTCAAGAACTGTGGTTGTCCGGGAAACCTCTCGCAAGTGTGACAGTTTTGAGGCAACAACAGCGAGTGCATCCGAAACCGCCGTGTTTTCTCCGAGCTTAGCCAGCTCAGAGAGTACTTGTTGGCTTGCCCTGTAGGCTCCAAACGCCCGATAAGTCTTCAGCTGTTTGAGCATGCTGTCACCTATCTCTGCATACCCGGCGGCAAGATGCTGCTTTCTGTCCGTTTCACTAACGCCTAGGCCCTCTTCAGTTCTTTCCCTTTCTTTGTAAAAGCTCTCTCGCTCCTCGTAATAGTCGGCGTTATCGCCGCGAAGTGAGATCGCCACTTTTATTGACTCAAACGCGTCGTGGTGGCGCCCGCTGTCATTTTGCAGTTTAGCAAGTTTGTAATAGGTGTCTGCCGATGGATTCAGCGTGAGGCTTCGTTTCAGCAAGGAAATTGCTTCAGTCTTATTCGTGTTAGCAACCAGATCGCTCAACTGAGACAGGGTGTAGGGGTCGGCCGGCCCCAGCTCCAGAGCTTTTTGAAAGTAAAACTTCCGTTGGTTGTCGTCGACGACACCCATGCTCTTGCCGAAGAACGCCCAGCCGATGTAAACATTCGGTATGAATGACGGATCTTTTTCCGTGAGTTTGAGAGCAGATTCGAAGTCCTGACGCGAGCCGTCCCAGAACGCCTTTCGTTCGGTTGAACCTTCAGTCTCCCAATCGCCTCTCCACTTTCGGTATCTGGCTCTCGAAATCAATAGCTCGATGTTTTCAGGTTCTTCTTGAATGCCTGTGCCTAGCAGGGTTATTGCCTGATCGAGCTGCCCAGTATAAGCCAGCTCTTCCGCCTCGAGCAGTTTGGTCCGCGTATCCGTCTCAGTGTTTGGTGGTGTAGAACAATTGACGTGAGGTAGATTCGGAGGCAGTAGCTTCAGTTGTCGATCCACCCATCTGGCTATGCCCTCATACTTTTTCTGTGCTTCGGCCTGGTTCTTCTGCGCCTGGGGATTCTTCTCCAGCGCGCCTGCTTTCGCGCTCTCGTCCGCGCATTTGAATCTCAGAAAGTAATACTTGGCCCATTCATCGTAGCCGGCTTTTCGCCAGAGGTGCGCCTGGGAAGCCAAGGCTCCGTAGTCTCCAGGCACTTTTCTCAATTGAAGCCAGGCCCAATTGAGCGCCGTAAGATAAGCGTCGACGGATGGTTTGGCTCTTTCAGCCTCTCGGTCTGCGTCCGCTAGTCTGGTTTCGAAGTCTCTGCCTCCCCTGAATGCTTCCAAATTTGCCAGCTCATAATGAAGCGCCACTTTAAACGCAGTCCCCTCGGCGCCAATTACGCTTCGATGCGTCACACTCTTTATGTCTGGTGAGATTTCGCTTTCGAAAACGCCATCGTAATAGAGTGGCCGATACCACTCAATCGCTTTTCGTATCGAGTCCGCCGCAGCGTCGTAGTATTTCATGTTCGCTTCAGTAACTCCCATATTCACGTGGGCCAGGGAGCTGTGCGGATCCAGATCCCTTGCGCGCTGAAAATCGCGCAGCGCATTTTCGGGCTCCTTTAGGATCAAATGCATATAACCCCTGTTGGTCAGCGAGTTCATTTGATCCCCGAAAGTGTTGAGCACGACGGTTGACTCGTCTCGCGCCCGTTGATGCTGACCAGTCTGAGTCAGCGCCGTTGCCTTGTTAATACGCCAGTAAGCTGCCTCTTCAGGCGACGAGAGTTCAAGCAGACGGCTGGCAAGAGTATTCAGGTTCGACATGGAATTCCGGTTCGCTCGATTCTCGCGCAGAGCTGCCTGAGCTGATTCCAATGCAGCTTGTTCAGCCTTCTTTTGCTGCCGCTCCGCATCTAGCTGTGCTCGAACTGCCTGCGTCTTTGCGAGAACCGCCTCCTGCTGTCGCCGTTCGGCAATTTCTGCCTGCTGTTTGGCCACCTCGGCCTGTTCTGCCTCTTTCTCTCGAGCCGCTTCTGCTTCCTTCTGCGCGGCCTCTGCTTCGCGCGCCTTTTCCTCCGCCGTTCCTCTCGAGTTGTCCGCCTCTTTACGCGCTAACTCGGCATGGTTACGCTGTTCGAGCGCATCGCTGGCAGCTGCGTAGGCCCTGTTTCGGGCGTCATAGGCAAAAGCGCCAAACCCCAACGAGATCAGAAAGGCGACGCCAAGGACCGCGCTGAACAGGCGCGTACGTCTGATCTCTCGTCGGCGATGCAGTTCTTTCGCCGCAATCTCGGCCTCGCGCGCGTCCTTGCTGGTCGTCAGGAACGACATTGCACCGTCAAAATCCGGATTGTAGTGCTGCGCCCAGACAGCGTTCGGTCTGTTTTCATCTCGCCACTTCAGCGCCAACGCGAGGTCGGGATCGTGCCAGAGTCCAGCACTACCTTCTCTGTGCAAAGCCGCAGTCTCTGCCAGCCGGCGATAAATTTGGGCGGATCGTGCTTCCTGGTTCACCCACTTTCGCAATCGCTCCCAACCTCGGATCAAGCTTTCATGCGAAATATCAATCAACGAGTCCTCGCCGAGTTTCGTCGTCGTCGGTGGCATCAAGAATGATCTGCCTGGCTGACGAAATCGCTCGATGACGAAGATAACCTCGGCCGCTGACGCCTCGGCAACTGCACAAATCTCCCTCACTCTGGTTGGCCGCCTGATCTCCCGGTTGTCGGGACCCTTCTCTGTGAGGCTCTTGAACAGTTTCTCAGCAATCGCTCGGCTACGATCGTCGGGCAGCTCGTTGTAGGCCTCATCGGCATGACGGGAAAGCGCGTCGACCATTGTGCCCACAGCTTCATAATCGCTGAGGTCGATCGGTTCGCCATCACGTCGGCGCTGGATCCAGAAATCCCAGGTTCGCATCAATGCGTGCTGGAGAATGGGCAGCTGATCTGGATTATCGCCAACGTCGTTTAGCAGCCGGTTTAACAGACGCGGGGCGATTTCCCCGCCGCCAACTGCGACTGGACCCGTGATCGCCTCGCGGCGCTCATCACGCGTCATTCGCGGAATCAGATACTGCCCTTCGTTTATAGCCTCGGGAAGATCCCGAAATTGCGAACAGTCACCGAGGAAGTCGGAGCGCATCGTGATGACTATATAAATCGGAACATCTGTTTGCCGTTTCGCTTCCAACAATAGCTTCACGAACGCAGCCGCTTCATCCTCGGAGCCTTCCTTTTTGCTGGTGCGTTTGAACCTGAAGATCTCCTCAAATTGGTCGACCACTACCAGCAGGTTCTCATTCGCCGGCATTCTGGCCTGGCGGGTGGCTTCGACCAGACCAAGCGCACTGCGCCGCAGCGTTGCTTCAGTAATTGTTCTTTGCAAATCTCCATCGTCCTCGCCATCCCCGAACACCTGAGGGTCGTTTAGAGACTGCGCCAAATTGCCAATAGGATCATGCCCAGGCCGAAACAACGCCACGCGCCAGGCCGACCCGGCCTGCGTCATAATTCCGCCGTAAAGCGCGGGAAGCAGACCAGCGCGCACGAGTGAAGATTTGCCACTGCCGGAAGTCCCCAGCACGGCCAGGAAGCGGCTGCGCCGCAAACGTCTTAGTAGTTCATCACTTTGGCCGTCGCGTCCAAAGAACAAATGTTCTTCATCGGCCTCAAATGGCCGCAGCCCGGGGAATGGATTAGTGAGAGTGAAGTGTTCTGACATTGCTACCTTTTCCTCGCACTTTTGATTTCATCTACGAATGGTTGCAAGGTGTCGGAGGAGAACTGGCCGAAGTTTCGCATCACCAGGGCTTCGTGAGTCCGGTAACGGAGCTTTGAGCTAGTCTCCGATCCACCGACGTAGATGCCTTTCGCAAGCATGGGCTTTGTACGCCCATAGCCGGCGATCTTCTGCAAGTCGCGCAGTTTCGTTCGTAGCCAACCTTCGCTAGCATTGCCGTAAAAGATCACAACTGCATCGCACAGTAACAGGCTCTCCTTGTGATCTTCGCGAACTTCAGCTTCGTCACCTTCCCTCAGCGGCAGGGTGACTTCGAATCCCTGGTTATAAAAGTAGTCTTCCAGCAAAGCGATATTGTCGTAGTCCTGAGTGTCGCAAATCAGGTAGATTCGCAAAGGCCCTTCATCGTCGACGATCTGTGCTGGCGTTGGCTTCGGGGTGGGCTTGAGTTTGTCCTGAATATAAGTCTTCAACTCTTCTATGGAGGTCTCCAACAGGTCTGCTCCTTGTTGAGCAGTTTGATCGTATTTCAGATACTTTATGAAATTCTGCTGTCTCTCTTCCTTCGCCTCTAACCCTTCGGGCAACCAGATCAAGCGCGCGAATGAATTGTCTTTACTGCGCTCGGCCGCGAGCTCGTTTTGTAAACAAACCAAAGAACGATCAGCGGCTTCCGGAATCACACCATAGTTTGCACCGATCAAATGAATTGAGAGCTTGCAGGTCTTCAAGTATTCGCGCACAGTTTCCTGAAGCTCTGGTCCATTCAATGGCAGCGGACGATTGGGCAACACGATATGTCCCCGCTCTTGCAATTCCCGCTTGATGCGGTCGTGTTGGGGGGAAAGATCGGAAGAGGTCTCCGCAAGATAGATAATGGTTTGAGTCGAATCGGATTGGACAACCGTCTGACTCCTGAGCGTGCCGTCCGTCCCGGCGGCGCCACGCTTCATCTCTTCCAGCAAGCTCGTGAGGTCTTGCGCTACGTCGTCAATTTTTTGCCAGTACTCGATTGCGTGCGGCCCGCTTTCCGGCGACAGTTCGCGCGCGCGGTTGGCCTTTTCGTCAATGTAATAGAAGGCGTAACCGGTCATTCCCTGCAATTCAGTAGGATGCTTGCCCAGGGGAACGTTGATCTTTTCCACCTTAAAAATCCGCGCCCGGTTGCCTAGCCTTACACCTCCGGTCTCACCTGCAACGCGACAGAACAACTCCATCTCACGGCGACACCATTCTGAATTGATGTAGCTCGGCGATAGCACAGATACCAAAATGGCGACCCTCGGGATTTGATCAACGAGTGTGTCAGCGAAGTAGTCGTTGCCTTGTAGCCGGGGATCACGCCATATTTTTGCTTTCGCGCCGAGATGCACTTGTAGGCGTTTTTCCAATGCCTGATGGAAACTATCGATCCAGCCTCGCTGTCCTTCGAGCAGGGCCTGGTTATCGTTATGGGCGTAGCTGATGAAGATGTCGTCCTCGTAATTCGGGAGAAAACTCATGGGGCCTCCGAGCGGAAGTGGCGGAAGGGAATACTCCGTTTGCGCAGTTTATACCACAACTTCTTTGATGCTGTCTCGCCCCCCATTTGGCGGATTTCCCCGTCCTGTCGACTTATTGTCAGACAAGGACAAAGCGTGCCGGATTTTTTAAAAGCCTAAAGTGCGGCTATATTAGGTCACTTGCTCAGCCATCTCCTGTTTCGGAGTCGAGGTAGTTACAGTGCGACCTACTCGTTTCAAGCCATCAACTGTCGACACTTCAAGCGTTACGCTGCCTCGTGAGCTTCAGGCACTGGTCGAGCTGCTCGCTGAGAACACTCATAATGTTTGGGCTCGACAACGACTCTTGGAAGGGTGGAGTTACGGGCGCAAGCGAGACGACGTGGGCAAGAAGCACCCTTGCTTGATTGCGTACGATCAACTTCCCGAAGGAGAGAAGGAATATGATCGACACACAGCCGTCGAGACTCTGAAGGTCGCGTTAAAGCTTGGATACCAACTGGTACGTTCCGAGGACGCCAGCCGTAAACCAGGAATCAGTGCCCCCATCCCCACTCCGCCCCAGCTGTCAATGGATCAAATCGGCTCGCTCAAGTTGGCATCCGTGCTAGCCCTCTGGCATTCACGTTCTTCGGATGAGTGGGCCAAGACTCCAGAAATCTACAGGCACCTCGGTCAACGCGTTCTGAAATTGGGCGAGCCGCTCCTGGCTTACGATGTGCTGACCGAAGGACTCAAGAGTTCGCCAATGGATGTGCGTTTGCAACAATTGTTGGCACTGGCATTGGCGAGGAGCGGCGCCACTCTTCGAGCGAATGACCTGCTAATGCGACTGCGCGACCAGGGACATTTCGACGAGGAAACTCTCGGAATTCTCGCTCGCACTCATAAGGACCTCTGGGCCCGGGCAGTAGCCCCAGTCGAGCGAAAACGACAGTTAAGATTGGCTCACAAATTCTACGCCGAAGCCTACAAGCTAAACCGAGGCTACTACGCAGGAATCAACGCTGCCACGCTTGAGCTTCAACTGGGAGACAATGATCAAGCCCAGGCGCTGGCCCGGGAAGTCAGGGAAGCCTGCCTGAAAGAATTAGAACACCTGGCGGAGGGCGATCCTAATCGCTATTGGCCGCTGGCAACGCTCGGTGAGGCCGCGCTTATCTTGCGCAGGTGGTCGGAGGCTGAAGATCGTTATGCGCAGGCCGCAGAGATCGGTCGTGGACAGTATGTTGAGTTGAGTTCTACGCGCCGGAATGCGCGGCTCATCCTTGATCAACTGGGCCGCGACAGAACGCTTATCGAGCAGTGCTTTAGAATCCCCCGGGTAGCCGTCTTCACTGGCCATATGATCGACCGAGGTGATCGGTCCAATCCGCGCTTTCCACCTCAACTTGAATCCGCAGTGCGCGACAAGATCCGAAGGGGACTAAAGCGGCTCGATGTGGGCATTGGGTTCGCTTCAGCGGCTTCCGGCTCCGACATACTCTTTCTGGAAACTCTCGTAGAACTGGGCGGAGAGTTACATATTGTCTTGCCGTATGGCCAGGACCAATTCGTGAAGGACAGCGTCGAAATTGATCCCGGTGCCGGCTGGCGCAAGCGTTTCGAGCTGTTACTCGCTCAGGCGGTGGAGATAATCACTGCCTCCGACCAGAAGTTGGTAGAAGATAGCACCTCACACGAATACGCCAATCTATTACTCACTGGCCTGGCCAGTATCAAAGCTAACCAGTTGGAAACCGAGATGATTCCGCAGGCGGTATGGGATCGCAAGGAAGGCGATGGACCAGGCGGCACGGCAAGCCTGATACAGCACTGGCGAAATATGGGGCTGGAAGTTGAGCTAATCGACCTCGCCAGAATCCTGCGGCAGCACTGTCCACAGTTGACCGGCATCCCCACTGCTGTCTCCCCTGTGAAGCGCCAAAGTCGCACACGACCCAACAAGCTAACGACTCGCATGATGGCGATGCTCTTTGCCGACGCCATAAACTTCAGCAAACTCACTGAAGCGCAAATCCCGAGATTTGTTAACCATTTCCTCGGCGCGATCGCCAATCTGATCTCGACCTCCAGCTATGCTCCCGTGATAAAGAATACGTGGGGTGACGGTCTTTATTTTGTCTTCTCCAATGTTCGCGACGCGGGCCAGTTCTCGCTCGAGTTATGCGACCTAATCGGCACGACAAACTGGTCCAAAAAGGGATTGCCGAAAGACTTGAACCTCCGTATCGCTCTTCATGCCGGTCCGGTTTACTCCTGCATTGATCCGGTGATAGAGCAACCGACTTTCACGGGTACCCATGTGAGTCGCGCCGCACGGATGGAGCCAATTACACCGCCCGGTCAGGTTTACGCCAGCCAGCCTTTCGCTGCTCTCGCAGCCGCCCAGTACGTAGCCGAGTTTAGCTGTGACTATGTTGGCCAGACACCATTGGCGAAGGGCTACGGGACTTTTCCCACTTACCACGTTCGTCGCAGAAATCTGCCTGTCATCAAGACAAAGCAACACACTGAGACCAGCAAGCGTCCCCGTCGAGTTAAGACCTACAAACGTTAGCGATCAGCGCTTAGCTGGATTCTTGTTTCAGAAACTAAACCAGGCTTTTTTGGCTTGTTAGAGTGAGGTATGCTTCGAATTTCGAAAGGATTCAGCGCTCATTACTTCTGAGGAGGCTCCTCATCTTCTGCGGGACTCTCTGAGTCTGAAGATTCCGTTTTCGCGTCCTGCCCTGCGTCTGTTAATGGATTCTGATAAGCGAATACGGCGTCCTCCTCAGAGGGAGTTATGCGCGAAGCCAGGCCGTCGAGAAATAAACGCAGTCGCCCCGGACTCTCTTCCAATGCGAAATCATCATCTTCATCAAGCTGGAATTCGAGGCGCACTAACTGAGCCGTAGCCCGGCGGCAAACTCCGCAAGCAATCAGATGAGATACTACCGGTAATGATTCGTCCGCTCCTAGCCGCGCCTCGACAAAGGCACATATGGTGTCTTCGTCGGGGTGCGCGTCCAGGGCCACCTCAGTTGACTCAGCCCGCGTGCGGACCCTGAGACGTTCTTGAATCATGTAACCGATGGCCAGCGTACCCTTCTGTGTTTTTTGTCGAGTCACGATTCGCTGCAGGAGCAATCAATTGGAACTATCCGCCTTCTCCTTTACTTAACTTCGCGTTCCCTGTGGTAATGGGATTGAACTTAACGCTCTGCCCAACATCTTCGGTTGCGATAGACTGGCAAATCTCGATCTCCGCCTCATTTAGACCATACTTGTTTGCCAGTTCGGAATGGAAACGGTCTGAAACTTTACGGTATACCTTCTCCAACCAACGCATAACTGTCGATTCATGTACTCGGCTCGACGCGCCTGTTCTTCTTCTTCTTTTTGATTGTTGCTGAAACCAGCGCCTAATTGGCGATGCGGGTTGCTCGACAAGGCGCGCAATCTCGCGGAGTTTGAGACCCTCGACGTGGTAGTAAAGCAGCAGGAGGGTCTCGTGATCATCAAGAGTTGCTAGTGACTCATCCAGAGCTGCGCCCGATAGTGATTTGTAGCGTTCGCGTAATACGTTTGTCAGCATCAATTCCTCGGAGCCGTGTGCCTCGAGCTGGGATGTCTGCCTCTCCTGTTTGTCGCCGCTCCGGGAAAAATCTTCCAAAGGGACCTCGTCCTGCTTCCGCCTATACAAATCTACAACCGTATGCCAGATGATGGTGCGCAGCCAGCCGCGTAACGAGCCCCGCCCTGTATAAGTCCTGAACTTTGATTGCCGCACTCCTCCTTCAACCCTCGTCCCGAAGAGATCGACATAGACAGACTCAATAACTTCATCGGCGTCCGTGCCGCTGCCTGCAAGATGGCGGGCGACTCGTTCAATGAACGAGCGATACTGCCGATCAAATTGCCACCAGGCGGGTTCGTTGCCGCATGCGCAAGCGAGCGTGAGATAGAGGTCAAGCTCTTTAAGCGCTCCAATGAATTGACGGATCTCTCCAGTGGATGGCCTTTCGCCGCGTGCTGCAAAACCGAGCATGTACTTGTCAACAGCGCGGACCAGAGCCGCCCTGAAATCTGACTCCGACAGGCAAAACTCCGGATAAACCTCCGCACATCGAGCATAGATCGCCTGAAAGTCGGCCGCACAGGCGGTTAGATTGTCGAGATACTCCTCTTTGGACGAGGCTGTAATCAGGCGAGTGCGATTATCGGTCAAAGTTGGCCTATTATATTGGGAAAGAGCTTTTCCGAGCAAAGAAAACCACCCAGAGTGTCAAATTCCGCTAATTTGTTTCTGCGAACCACCAGGGACACTTCGTCTGATCTTCATCAGGTGTCCCCCATATCTTGACGGAACGGAACAAAGAGTTTTGCGCAGGAAGCTACTTTCGGGGGACTAAGAGAATCGTCTTGCCATTCGGGTTTCAGCTCTTCAGTTTGACCGTGTTCTGTTGCCGGACCTTATTGTTTGTTTGGCTCAGCAGACTGCGCACTTAGGGCTGCCTTTTCCTGGTTGCGCTTCGCGATCGTGTAGAGGATGGTCTTGACCTGAAAAGGTGTCAGATTCGGATACGCTTCTATAAGAAGAGCGATGATTCCGACAACGTAAGGACAGGCAAAGCTGTTTCCGGTCAACTGCCTGTAGCCACCTCCAGGCCAGGTTGTCTTTACCTCGACGCCCGGCGCGACCAGTTCTATGACCTGCCCGTAGCGATAACCGAAATTGAACGGATTGTCCCCCGCTCTTTTGACGACCGAAACCACCGATGAGGAAAAAATAGAAGGATAACTGGGGTATGGCAAATTGTTAGCCGCTGCCACAATGATACAGCCCGCATGATAAGCGCGATCCAAAAGGTCGTGTAGCGGCGCAAAATAATCCCGCTTCGTTGTGCCTAAAGAGAGGTTGATGACCTGGAATTTTTGCTTGATGGCGTAGTCAAGTCCAAGCAGAAACATATCCCCTGAGCCCGATGCGTTTGGCCCGAGCACTTTGACGCTATAAAGTTCAACTTCGGGGGCAATGCTGGTGATTATCCCGGCGCAAGCTGTTCCATGCCCTGCCTGATCGCCCGAAGTAGAGGGGCGGAAGTTGATTTTTCCTTCCTCCGCGACCGCTTCGACCGATTCACGAACTTTGCCCTTCAGATCGGGGTGCCCAGTATCTATGCCGCTGTCGACGACGGCAACACGGACACCGCGCCCGGTGCCGCGCTCCCATCTTGTATCTTCTCGGATAGCGTTCCAGAGGTCGGGGACGGAGTCACTCGGTTTTTGGGCAACATTAGACTGCGCCATCGAAATGTCTCCTTGTCTCAAGTGGTTGGCAAACTAAAACTCGGAGTAGCTCATGTTTGCGGCTGAGCGCTTTTCCGTGAAACGGGCGAGTACTTCA
>JAMQPH010000594.1 GCA_023717605.1 Pyrinomonadaceae bacterium | reverse complement strand
GAAGAGCAGGGATTTTTCGTAAAGATATTTCAACCCGATTAATGATCGAAATTCTTCTCGGCGCAACGGAGGCGATTATGAATCCGCCGAAGATGGCGGAGCTCGGTCTAACTCCAAAGACCGGGTTTTTAACTATCATTACCGTTGTCCTCGAGGGCGTGCTGACGGAAAAAGGCAGGTTGAGAGACAGACATGGAGAGAAGGAGACCAGGTCAAGAGAGACGAGGAGACAAGGAGATAAGGAGCGAAAAGACAGGGCGCACGGCAAGAGAGGTGACGTGTGAAGCGCACGGTGTGGGTTGTGGCGTTGGTCGTCGTGGTCGGCCTGGTGGCCGTTCTGGCTTGGTGGCTCAATCGGCGCGAGAGCGAACCGCGGGAGCTTACGCTCTATGGGAATGTCGACCTGCGCCAGGTGCAGCTTTCTTTCAACAACAGCGAGCGAATTGCCGCGGTGCTGGTGCAGGAGGGCGATCGAGTGCGACAAGGCCAGCTTGTTGCCCGGCTGGACACACGACGCTTGGAACCTCAGGTGACCCAGGCCGAGGCACAAGCCGCGGCTCAACGGCAAGTCGTACAACGGCTCCGTAGCGGCAGCCGTCCCGAAGAAATCGCCCAGGCACGGGCCAACGTCGAGTCCGCCAAAGCTGACGCCGTTAACGCTCGCCAGCAGTACGAACGCATCAAAAGCGCCGCCGAAATGTCTGCCGGACGGGCGGTGCGACAACAGGATGTCGATAGCGCCAACGCCGCATTGCAAGTGGCTGAGGCAAAACTTGCCGTCAATCAGCGGGCGCTGGAGCTGGCCGTCATCGGGCCGCGCAAAGAAGACATTGCCGAGGCCGAGGCGCGGCTGCGGGCCAACGAGGCGCAGGTGGCGTTGCTGCGGCAACAATTAGTGGACGCTCAGCTGCTGGCGCCAGTGGATGCTGTTGTGCGCACGCGTATACTGGAGCCCGGAGAGATGGCCTCTCCACAAAAGCCGGTGTTCTCGCTGGCGATCACCGACCCAAAATGGGTGCGCGCCTATGTCTCAGAGTCAGATCTGGGCAAAATTCATGAGGGTATGGCTGCAGCGGTTGCGGTGGATAGTTTTCCTAAGCGCCGCTTCGACGGCTGGGTCGGTTTTATCTCGCCCGTCGCTGAATTCACGCCGAAGTCCGTACAGACCGAGGAGCTCCGGACAAGCCTAGTTTATGAGGTCCGTGTATTCGTCAAAGATCCATCGGATGAGTTGCGTCTCGGCATGCCGGCGACGGTCTATTTGGATACGGAGAAGGAGAAGGGCAGACAGGGAGAAACGGAGAAAGGGAGACAACGGTGAACGGCGCGGAAGCAAGCGCGCCGGTTCTGCTTGGTCGGGACATACGCAAGTCCTTCCGTCGCGATACCGGTGAGATCGTGCAGGCACTCGACGGTGTCTCACTCGAGGTCGAACACGGCACGCTCACGGCTCTGGTGGGACCGGACGGTGCGGGTAAGACTACGCTCATCCGCTTAGCGACGGGATTGATGACCGCGGATGGCGGGGAGTTGAAAATTCTAGGTGTCGATGTCGCCGCCGATCCTCAGCAAGTTCAAGATCGCATCGGTTACATGCCGCAGAAGTTCGGGCTCTACGAGGACCTAAGTGTTCAGGAGAATCTGGACTTGTATGCGGATTTGCACGGTGTCACGGCTGAGGAACGTCGCGAACGCTACCCGCGACTTATGGAGATGACCGCGTTGGGTCCCTTCACGCATCGTTTGGCTGGAAGGTTATCCGGAGGGATGAAGCAGAAACTCGGGCTTGCCTGTACCTTGATCCGTGCGCCGGAACTTTTGCTTTTAGACGAGCCCACGGTAGGCGTCGATCCACTTTCGCGTCGCGAGCTTTGGGAGATCATTCGGCAGCTTGTTCATGATGAAGGTCTGACCGTGCTGCTTAGCACTTCCTATCTCGATGAGGCCGAGCGATGCGGCCATGTGATCGTCATGCACCAGGGAAAGGTGCTGGCGCAGGGCCGTCCGAGTGATGTGAGCGGGTTGGCCGCAGACCGGGTTTTTCTTGCCGAGCCGCCTACCGGCCGGAAGGCAAGGGAATTCCAGGCACGCCTGTTGGATCATCCGGGCGTAATCGATGCGGTGCCGGAGGGCGGCCGAGTGCGGTTCGTGCGCGCGGCCGACACTGACTCTTCAGCGGGTAGCGAAATTTCTTTCGATGACGTAGTCGCGGCTCCCGTGCCGGCGCGATTTGAAGATGGATTTATGGTGCTTTTACGACAGACAAGGAGCGAGAAGACAGACCAGGAGCAAGAAGACAGACAAGGAGACAAGGAGACAAGGACCGTCTCCGAGTCTGGTGATCTTCCCGTCTCCTTGTCTTCCGACGCCGTCGTTCAGGTCCG
>JAMQPH010000156.1 GCA_023717605.1 Pyrinomonadaceae bacterium | reverse complement strand
CTGTCGGTACCACCTACCTCCGCGCCTCGCTTCTGCCCGACGCGCACCAGGCTCCAGTCAAGGACTTGTTGCGGCGCTATGTGCATCTGCGGCTGAAATATTGGCCGCTGGTGGATGACCCGGCCAAGTTCGCCGAGGGGACGCGATTGATTTCGGACATCCAGGCCGAACTCTGGAAACACGCCACCGAGGCGGCGAAGGAAGCACCGACCGACATAACCGCCACGTTCATCGAGTCGCTCAACGAAACCATCGACACCGACGCGCAACGAATTGCTGCCATGCGAGCCGGCATTCCCAGCGGCGTGTGGCTGCTGCTGATAATGGTTGCGGCGTTTGGCTGTGTTACGACCAGCTATGGTGCCGGCGCTGAAGGCGCGCGGTCGAAATTGGGCAGTGTGTTTCTTCCTCTGCTCATCACCGTAGTCATCATCCTGATCTTCGATATCTCTCATCCGCGGGTGGGCCTGATCAAAATCGGCCAGCAGCCGCTTGTCGATCTCCAACAATCCATCCAGGCCAAGCTGCCCATTGATCGATGACGACACCCAAGCAAAATCCCCCGGCAAACTCGCTATCAGTTTGCAATACGCACAAATACGTTCAAAGGAGAGTTCCGGGAAATGGCAATGATAGAAATAAAAAAAATACGACGTGGCTTACTACGCCGGAGGTCAGAATGCTGCCGGTTATCGCTACCGAGCCAAAATTGGTTTGCGAAATGATAGTGATGGACTCATTGCGGCAGCCTACTTTCATCACAACACGACGATGCCAATCGCCGATACCCATAAAGGATCCGGCTACATCTCATGCCACTACCTGGCGGAAGACTACTCCCAGGTTCTTGACCTATTGCGATACGAAAAGCCCGTATACGTGGAGTTTGAAGTGCGTCTCGGGAATATGGCCAACATAAGAACCAGCGCTGAACCAGTCGGCGAGGGCGAACAGAACTAGTCGTCTGGGGATCGATGCTACTGGCGAAAATCACTCGACGGATTTCGGCGATCGCTTTCGCGCTCGCCGGTGTATTGTTGGTCTTTCCGTTTTCAAGCCCGACACTGGCACAGGCCCCTCAACCAGCGTCGCAGCCACAGCAACCAGAAGCAGGCGTTGATGACAACCCTACGCGCGCGGTTTTTTTCAGCGTGAGAGAAGAGTACCGAAATCTGAAGGACGGAGCCTGGAACAATCGGCTGGTCTTGCGGAAGGACACGATAGTGCTGAAAGGGAAGAAGGCTGGCGGTCGCACCGGCTACCTGCTGCGAACCGATGTCCCGATCACAACCACGCATCTGGGATCAGAGACTCATACGGGTCTGGGCGATATCTATGGTCAGGCTCTCTACATTCCATACCTCAGCCGTAAATTTGCGTTCGTCACCGGGACGGGAATTGTCCTTCCTACCGCGACTCACAAAACCCTTGGGTTAGGGAAGTGGCAAGTCGCACCGATGGCAGTGCCGGTATGGTTCCTGCCGCAGAAGAAGGGTTTTTTCTTAGTGAAGTTTCAGGATTTTATTTCATTCGCTGGAGTGGGTGACCGGCCCGACGTTCACTCTTTGTTTATTAATCCTACGCTTAACTACATACCGGCAAGGCGATGGTTAGTGCAGGCTGACGTTGAATCAAGAACCAATTGGAAGAACGACAACCGCACCGATTTCCGCGTTGGTTTCGGCGCGGGAAAGGTGATGACTCGCAGATTGTTCATTGGAATAAAATGCGAAGTCCCAATGGGCGGCACGAGACCAGGCGATTGGACCATGAAGGTCACCAACATTTTTTACAGGTGAATGCTTTACAAACATAGTTTTACGAAGGAGGTAGGTGATGCCACTCGTAAATAGAACTCTGGCGGAATTTTTGGGGGCCTGCCTGGTCGCGTTCCTCGATCACAACTGGAACAAACGCTTCAGCACAGTAATCGGTTACTCGATGATGAACGCCAACAATTCAAACAGGCGCCAGACGAGTTCATCGACATGTCCTGCTCAAAGTCGCCTCTGCAGTCGTTCTCGGCGTCTCGGCGGTTAATATTGCCGCCAAATACACTCACCGCCGAGTCGCAGATCCTCTAGATTCACCAGAAATTCACCACTTCTTCACGCGTCTCAAATCTCCTATCACTAAAGTGGTAAACCAAAGTTGTATGGATTCTTGACGATGGGGTCCCTATTCTCTCGTCACACCAACGGTAGTCGGTTTGAAAGTTCGACGCAGGCAAGGCGGTCCCAATCGCATTCACATGCTGATGACTGTGCCAACTACCAGATGAGCTGGAAGTAATAATCGATACGACCGTTAAGGATCGGCAACCAAAACGGAGGGTGGAAGTGTGAATGTCAAGAAACTGCCAACGGCAAACGCTCCGCGAAAACTTTCCGACAATATTCAGGAATTCAACAAACACCCAGGAAGACACTTCGTGGCGCTCCTGTTTGTCGCGTCGCTCGTCTTCAGCGACCTTGCGGTGTTCGCGCAGTCCGGACAGAACCCGCAGGCTACTCCCGCGCCGGTACA
>JAMQPH010000368.1 GCA_023717605.1 Pyrinomonadaceae bacterium | reverse complement strand
CCATCCCAAACGCTTCGCGTAGCCGACGTTGCCGAGAGCCCAGGTGTCGAACTGGCCCTGGCGTTTGAGGAGCATCACTGGGCTCTCAGCGAGCTCGGCAGCAGGGCCGGCAAGAACCGCGGCTTGCTCGGGCCGGTGTTCGCTGAATATCTGACCGCAAAACTACCAGCGGCGGTCCCACAGGGCATCGCGCAATGGAATTCGATCCTTAGCTTTATCGAGGATCCAGGTCTAACGCCCCTATTTCGCGCGATGGCTGCCACCGCTGCGATGGACGCGGTCCTGGCGCAATCACCGGCCCCGGAAGCCATTTTGCAGCGCACGGTCGTTATGGCCTTTCGCATTCTCAGTTTCACGGGCGAACGCGGCTTCCACGACCGTCTGGTGCGAACGTATCTACCCAATCTGCTTGGTTATGAGGGCTCGGAGCCGACGCGGTCCGCCCAGCGAATTTTCGCATCCTATCCAGAGGATCAAGAGCGGGCGGCTAAGGCGCTGTCCACGGTTCCCCAATCCAGTGCACGCGCTCGTCTGGATGACTGGATTGCGGGGAGACAGTAGTTCTTCCTGGCCGGGTAGCGCCTAATTCCATCTGCCTTCGTGCTGTGCTTCATCTTCCCGGATGAAGGGCTCGGCAAAACGGTTGATGCTTCGCGAGGGCCCCTTACCAATCGCCGACCTACCTGTTCCGCTATGCCGCCGATATGCGTTACGTTCGAAGAAGTTTCCCGCTATGTTCTGGTTTGAGACGGGCGCCCTCATTACCCGAATATTAGCCTGTTCTGTCCGAGTACCAAAGAGGATGCTTCATCTCGCCTGCACTCTCATTCTGAAGCGGGATTCATTTGAGATGAGTTCTAGGTTAAGTAGCCCCGGGGAATCGCACCCCGAGGCCCTCCCAGAACTGTACGTGAGCGTCTCCACTCATACAGCTCCCATGGTGAAAGACCGACTACGCTGCTGCTCCCAAAGCGCAAGCAGGTCGGGCTGACGATCGAGAACCTCCATCAGCCAGGCCCATGCCCGACTCCGGTGATTGCGTAGCTTCTTGTATTTCCGACAAGCCCAGCGAACCAACGATTGGCCGACATGCCTCTCGATGGGCCGGAGCGCTGAACGCGCAAAGCGCCCGTAGTAGTTGAACCATCCCCGAAGTTTCGGATTGATCTTCCGGGCAAGCTCTTGGATGGACTGCCCCGTACAGCGATGCAACTTCCATCCTCGGACCTCGTCCCGGATTTTCTGCGCCGCCTTCTTCGAGATGGCTGGACTGAAACTACAAAAGATCTTCCCTCTCCGACCGTACGCTTTCCGAGGCCGAAACGTGTACCCCAGAAAGTCGAACTTCTCGTTCGGGTGAGCCTCTTGCCGATTGGCATCCTTGCAATAGACCACTTTCGTCTTCTCCGGATGCAGTTCCAGCCCACACTGCTTCAACCGTGCCGCTATCTTGACACGCACCAGGTTCGCTTCCCGCTCTGTTCTGCAATGGACGATGATATCGTCCGCGTACCGCTCGAACGGCAGATGCGACCAGTTTCGGCCCATCCACAGATCGAACGCGTAGTGCAGAAACAGATTGGCCAGCAGGGGGCTGATGACTCCTCCTTGTGGAGTGCCTCGTTCCCGCTGCAGCAGGCGTCCCTCTTCATCTTGCGCCGGCGCTTTCAACCAGCGCTCGATGTACAGTTCCATCCACCGCTCTTGCGCGTGTTTCCGCACGGCCTTCATCATCAAATCGTGATCGAGATTGTCGAAGAAGCCCTGGATGTCCAGGTCGCAAACCCAGTCGTAGGCCCAGCACATCTGCCGAGCCTGCCCCACCGCATCCAACGCCGACTTCTTCGGGCGATACCCGTACGATGCCGGGAGGAATAGTGGGTCCACCACTGCTTCCAGTCGATTCTTCACGACCATTTGTGCGATTCGATCTGAGACCGTCGGAATCCCCAACGTCCTCTCTCCGCCATTGGCTTTCGGGATCTTCACCGTCCGCACTGGCGGCGGAAAGTAACTCCCGGACGACATCCGATTCCAGATTCTGTAAAGGTTCTTCTTCAAGTCCCTTTCAAACTCCTCGATCGTTTGCCCGTCCAGGCCTGCCGCCCCTTGATTGCTCTTTACCCTTAAATAGGCTTCCCAGACTTCCCCTCGGGAAATACAAAACGGTTTTGCTTCATCCTTCAGGCTCCTCCCCTTGCGGGTTGGCCCAACCGATGTCGCCTCACTGCACACACCCCCTTCGCTCCATCGGCTTTCACCGACTTCGTCGCTACTACGGAGTGTTCCGCCCCTTGACGCCGCGTTCGTACTCTCGCCCTCGTGGTTCATGCCACTTGTGGCTTCTCCGTTTGCATCGGCGCCGAAGGTTCCCATGTTCCGAATAATCGCCTCACCCGAGCTCAAGCCACCTATATGCCGGATACCGTTCCGCCCGTAAACAGGTTCCGTCGGAACTTGTCCCGCAGTCTTTTGACAAACCACGGTTTTGATATCGTCTGACTCTTTTCGACATGAGAAACGGTGATTCACTTTCGTTCTTCTTCTCGGATGTCACCTGACCCGGTCTTGCCGGGCCTTTTCCTTCCCTGCTCACTACCACAGCTTTTGCCTGCAGCAGCGGGAGGTGGTTTGGAACCTTCTCCTGCAAGACGGTTCCGAGGGGCCTCCCCTCATCGACTACTCAGCTACGCAAAAGAGTCGCCTGTCGCCGCCTCTTTTGCTCATGGCGCACTCAAAAGATGAACTTCAGCCCCATTTGAAGCTCGCGCTCCGCTTGCGCGGCTGTGATTCGGCCGAACGTTGCGTTACCCAGGACGCGGCCGACGCCGGTGAACACGGGCGTATTGAAGATATTGAACGCTTCGGCGCGAAACTCGAAGTACATCGATTCTTTGATCGCAATGCGTTTTTGAAGCGCGAAATCCACATTCGCGATACCGGGATTCGAAACGGTCCCGACGCCAGCGTTGCCAAACGTATTCGCGGCTTGACGGGCGAAGGCGCCGGTATCAAACCAGCGGTCCGGATTACGCTCGTCGCGTGACAGGTCGGCGTTCCGGATCGCGTCAGGACGCGGCGCGAGCGAGCCGGCGTTCGACGTGTCGGGCGTTTCGCCGATCGTGAGCGGCAGGCCAGTGCGGAAAGTGAGGACGCCGGAGGTCATCCAGCCGCCCAGCACCGCGTTGGTGAAGCCCGACGAGCCGGAACCGAAGTGCTTGCCCCGCCCGAACGGAAGCTCGTAATTGTAGGCGCTGATCCAGTTGTGACGAATGTCCATCGAGGCCGATCCCCACTCCGCGCGGCGGTTGCCGTAATCCTGCATCTGCGTGGGCTGATTCCCGACCGTGGGGCCGTAGAATCCGCCGTTGTCCGAGAGGGTGTGGCTCCACGTGTAGG
>JAMQPH010000550.1 GCA_023717605.1 Pyrinomonadaceae bacterium | reverse complement strand
GCGCCGGAGAATCGATCTCGACGGCGTACCCCTCGATAGGGATTACCAGACGTCCATCATTGAACTGCCGCAGCCAAATAGAGTCATCTGTACTAGTAAATCTTTGTTTCTTTGCGCGGCGCGACGATTCTCTCATGCCGCCTGGGAGAGTTGATTCAACTGATTGACGCTGGTTCGGGCGGCCGTCAGAACAGCCACGAGGATGGCACGTCCGGTTTCGGTGACGTGATAACGGTGGGTGCGAGGCACCTTCTGGATCAGTCCATGTGCCCGCAGCAAGCGGAGCTTTCGGCTGACGGCCGAGGAGCGCCGCCGGCGATCCACCGGCGACTCGGCTGCGGTCGGGTACAGCAGTTTCTGAAGATCGCGATTGCGGAAGCCGTTGATCAGGAAATCGCCATGATTGATCGCGGTGAAGAGTTCCTTGTCGTCGGCCCAAGGGCGCAAGCCGCGAACTTGCCGGCCGCTCCATTGGGCCGGCTTCTGGATGCCCGCCGTCAACTCTTCCAGGCTGCGGCTGTCGTCCACGCTGGCCAGCGCGTTCAGCAATCGCTCATTGGCTTTTTGCGACACTTCGGCACGGCGATGCAGATCGGCGATGCCTTTCCGCATGGGCCGCCATCGCAGATCCTGTTCCGGCCCTCCCTCTTTGGGCCGGTACGCCCGCAGGTCTTGCACCGTGTTGATGGTGGTTTCCGCTCCTCGCAGCACGCTGCCGATCTCGCTGTACGCCTTGTCGTAGAACTTGGCCGAGTTGCCATGCATCCGGTACTTGACTCGCTCGCCCTCCTGGCGGCGTTTCAAATCCGTTTCTAGCGTCCCGTTAAAGCTGGCCGGAACGTCTCCCGACTGATTCACTCTCCTGCCGAAGTAACGCATGACGTCGGCGCTGGAAAAGCTGAGCATGCCGTGGCGCACCAGCAACGGCATGATCCGCCGCAGCGAGCCGGCCTCGGCGAATACAATGTCGGTGGCCCACTCGGACTGATAGCACGTCCAGTAATAACTGGCTGGATAACGCTCGAAGAGGCTTTCGTGCAGCGGATTCAACTGCCCGGCGAAGCTGTTCAGCAACTCGGCCCAGTTGATTTCCAACTGCTGGTGCAGCAGTTTCTGAGCCTCTTGGTAGTCCTCGATCCAGACGAAGCAGTTGCCCTGCTGCCGGTACTTCAACCCTTGTTGGTCCATTTGACGGGCCAACCATTCCCGTCCATTCAGCCCCACCTGAATGTGGAACGGGAGCCAGGTCTGGAGACGCGCATACATCCATCCCACTTGCGGATGGATCTGATATTGGTAAAGCACCTGGCAGGGTTTCGTCCGGCGAACCAAGTGAGTTCCCCGGTGTTCGAACGAGGGGCTGGGTTCCACGCTGCTGAGTGCGCACACTAATCCGCTTTTCACGCTTCGCTTAGTGGCAATCGCCCGCGCGATCTCGTCCTTGTCGGCCGAAGGGTCGCGCAAAAACTCGACCGGGAGCCCTTGGCTCTCAAACGGTTTGACGCTAGCCTGCTTCACCTTCTGGCTGACGCGCTTCACGTGGTCCAAGTAATCCTTGAACAGGATGTGGTTCTGCCAGAGGTATTGTTCCATCCCCTGCGCCACCAGGGACTGCAAACCCTGATCCCAGTAGCCGTAGTTCAGGCGCCGCAGCGAACCCCGAAACACCAAGCGGTCGAAGCCGCTCAGCGTTCCATGAATCTGGTCCCGATATTTGTTCGTAAAATGTTGCATGGCGTTCTCCTTTCGCACTTCGGGTTTCGGTTCTCAACGGACACGATACTGCAAAACGGAGAACGCCGATGCTCTCCCGGAGAGAAGCGCATCTTCCGAGTGGACCTGTGGGCATGATCGCTCATGGGCGCCAGGGAGTTTTCTTGGCGATCTTGGCGGCTTTG
>JAMQPH010000471.1 GCA_023717605.1 Pyrinomonadaceae bacterium | reverse complement strand
AATATCTTCGTCAATACCACTGATTTGCTCAGATCGCTTTGGTGCAAGCGAGTCTGGCAACGCCGTAGCGAATCAGCAACCTCACCCGCGCGCTGTGGTCTCTTACCAGCGTCTTTGCTTATGCAGATGAGTATGACCGCCTCGAGATCCTCATTGATGTCGGCGCCCAATGAGCGCGGCGGCTGTGGAATCTCATGAACTATGCGATAGAGAATCGACTGGAGCTCGCCTGAGAAGGGTGGTTCACCTGTAAGACACTCGTAGAGTACGGTTCCCAGAGAATAAATATCCGAACGATGATCGATGCTGCCGGCTGCCACCTGTTCCGGACTCATATAGGAGAGCGTGCCGGCAATAGTTCCGGTCTTGGTGATACGACTTTCGGTAGCGCCGCGAGCGAGACCAAAGTCCATGATACGAACTCTGATCCGGGCGCCATCTTCGCGCACCACCATGATGTTCTCGGGTTTGATATCACGGTGAATAACGCCGCGCGAGTGACTGTACTCCAGTGCTTCTGCAGCCTGAATCCCAATGTCGAGAACCTCGCCCAGAGTGAGCGCCGCTTCGCGCTGGAACGAACGCAGAGTTGTTCCCTGGACGATGGGCATGACAAAGAACAGTGATCCTTCGTGTTTGCCAAAGTCGAAGATCGGCACCACCGCGGGGTGGTCCATCTGCGCCACCAACTGCGCCTCGCGCTGGAAGCGCTGTTCGGTTTCGACGCTCAAGAGTGTGGGAGGAATAAGCTTGATCGCTACCTCGCGATTCAATAAGGGATCATGCGCCCGATAAACGACGCCCATTCCGCCGCGACCCAATTCGGCTCGGATGTCGTACCGGTTAGAAAGCCTTTGACCGATCATAACCCTCCATGAAGAGACAAATCTGAAAAGCTGTTAGAACAAAGCGTGAGTGTTTTGGTGAGACTGAGGAAAAACAGCGCTCGTCAAAGCGCTTAGTACAGCGAACCAAGCGGACTTCGAAGTCGTCATGATAGGTCACGACGTTACGGAATGTATAGTGGCCGTACGAATCTATCCTTTTTTCGACTATCTGACTGGAGTTGTTCGACCATCTGACCTGGAGTTGTAGGGGCGGAACTCCGTGTCCGCCCTCGGTTCGTCAGCACGGGCGTCCACGGAGGGATCGCCCCTACAATTCATAAGCGTCCATCCACGTTCATCCGGGCCAATGTCTTAATTCCGCAATCCGAAATCCGAAATCCGAAATTCTCGCGGGTGGCTTCTGTTCTTTACCTGGCGAAACCTTGACCAGCCCCTGTGCAAGCGCTGAGAATGTTTGGCGTTGTTCCTAATTCACCTCTGACCAGTGAGCGCATGGACCTGGCTTCAGTCTTTCAACATCTGGGAATCGCTTTGGGGCTGGGGCTCTTAGTCGGCTTGCAACGGGAACGTGTGGCGACACGTCTGGCAGGAGTACGCACGTTTCCACTGGTTACGATCCTCGGCACAGTCTGCGCGATGCTTGCTCAGTCTTTCGGCGGCTTCGTCATTGCCGTCGGAATGATTGCGCTTGCAGGCATGATCGTCATGGGCAACCTCGCAAAACTCAAGCAGGAAGATGTTGACCCCGGTCTGACAACCGAGATCGCGATGTTGTTGATGTTTGCAGTGGGCGCATATCTGGTCGTTGGTTACAAAGGCGTGGCCATCGCCATCGGTGGCGGCGTGGCCGTCTTGCTGCAATACAAAGGGCAACTGCATGGCATCGTCGCCCGGTTGGGTGACAATGATCTGAAAGCGATTATGCAGTTTGCGCTCATCTCGCTCGTAATTCTTCCGGTGCTGCCGGATCGTGCTTATGGTCCATACTCGGTTCTTAATCCGCGAAACATCTGGTGGATGGTCGTCTTAATCGTTGGTATCAGCCTGGGCGGATATATCGCTTACAAATTCTGGGGTAGCCGGGCGGGCGTCTTTTTAAGCGGCATCCTGGGCGGGGTAATCTCGAGCACGGCGACTACGGTCAGTTATGCCAAACGGGCTGCCGAGGAACCAGGGAGCAGTCAGTTGGCAGCGATTGTAGTAGTAATCGCTTCCGCCGTGGTCTATGCACGCTTACTGCTTGAGATCGCCGTAGTAGCTCCGGCTTTCTTGCTAACCGTAAGCGGGCCGCTGGTAGTCATGCTCATCATTCTCTCGGTTTTGTCTGTTGTGATGTTGGTTAGGAACCGCAAGAAAGGGGATGACATGCTTGTTAAGGATAATCCGTCTGAGCTCAGGTCCGCGCTCATGTTCGCCATAGTGTACGCGATTGTTATTTTCGCGGTTGCTGCCGCAAAGGAACGCTTCGGAAGCAAAGGACTATACCTGGTTGCAGGTCTTTCGGGCCTGACCGACGTGGATGCCATCACACTATCCACATCGCGCCTGGTGACGTCGGGCACGCTCGCCGCGAGGGACGGTTGGAGACTAATAATCCTGGCTTCGACCGCAAATCTGGCCTTCAAGTTCGCCATCATCGCGGTAATAGGGCATCGACAACTCCTCTCCAGGGTGGCGGCACCGTACGGTATTGCCGTAGCCGCAGGTATTGCTCTTTTGATCTTTTGGCCCTAGTCAACATCACAGACTTACGCAACCACAGACTTACGCAACATCACAGACTTACGCAACCTAATCCCGTAGGGATTGAATGTTTATAGACCTTTAGCCAATATGTAGCGCCAGCTCCAGCGGAGTTCTGACCGATCTGTACCTCGAGCAATTCATCCGCGTTCATCTGCGTAAATCCGCGGCCCACGTCTTAACGAAGACGGAGTTGGAATCGTCACCAACAGCCATGACTGGATCGTGCGGTTAAAGACCGATAGCCAGGCAGTCGAAGGGGCCTTTCGTCGTGAACTTCAAGCTGTAGATCGTGACGTGGCAACAGCAAACGTAAGGACCCTGGAAGACTACATATCAGATTCCGTGGCGCCGCGTAGATTCAATCTGCGAGTTCTAACCATCTTCTCTCTGGCGGCATTGTTGCTCGCGGCGACGGGAATCTATGGCATGGTTTCTTATACCGTAACGCAGCGAACTCCAGAGATCGGCATCCGACTCGCACTAGGCGCAGGTCGAACGAGTGTGTTTCGCCTTATTCTCGGTCAAGGGTTGAAGCTGGTACTTCTGGGGTTGGCGTTGGGCCTTGTCGGCGCGCTCGCTCTGACGCGCGTGATCCGCAGTTTGCTGTTCGGCGTGACTCCGAGCGATGCGTTCACGTTCGTAGTGGTGTCGGTGCTGCTGATTCTGGTGGCACTAATCGCTTGTATTCTCCCGGCGAGACGCGCAACGAAAGTAGATCCCCTGATCGCGATGCGAAACGAGTAAGCCGTCCCGTAGGGACCGAATGTTTCTAGGCCGTCCTACTCATTTGTGGAATTGGTGTGCTTGTATCATGCGATCGCGGTGGCTGACGCCACTTCGATCCGGGGCGACTACAGTTCACAGTCCCGTAGGGACCCAATGTTTATAGACCGTCCTACCGAAGGAATGTCGGCAGCTCCAAAGGAGCGAAATGTTCTGATCGATGTCTAACGAAATGTTCTGACCGTGGTAACACTCATCGCACAGAACCATTTGCGGTAGCCAATGGATCCCCGCACTCAGCACCGGCCGGAGCCACTCCCCCAAACTCGAGCCATATTTCGCTCTCGTGGAACACTGAAGTCTCCTTGAAGTCACAAATTGTGACTTCAAGTTGGGGTGGTGCGAGACGCGCGTTGCCCTATGCCTTTAGTGAACACGGCATCCTAATGCTTTCAAGTGTTCTGCGAAGCAATTTCTTCAGGGCGTAGCCCAATATTAGCGGCGACCAATTACGGAAGGGCAGAGCCGCATCCTCACAACAGGCGGCGAAGCTGTTCCCTGCAGACACGGAGTTCACTGAGCAAGGCCCGTCCGCCGCAGCAAGTCAGTGAACCGCGGATCTGAGCGAAGCACGTCCCACCTGGGGTCCACCTTAAGAAAGGCCATCATCCAAAAGCGATCTCGGTATGCTCTCTCCAACCAATCGAACGCCTCATCGTTTTGGCCCAGGGCTGCGTAGATGAGCGCTACGGTATAGGGCGGGATATAGCGATCGCGAGACAATGATTCCAACCTGGTGAGCACTTGCCGCGCCTCGCGCTTCTTGCCGGCCAAGGCATAGGCGTGCCCCAGCGACGCAATAAGGCTCGCATTACCGTTGGAAAGCTCGACGGCCCGCTGAGACTCCACGATGGCCTGATTGAACATTCCTTTTTGCTCGTACGCGTGCGCTAGGAACCCATGCGCTATCGCGAAGTTTGGATCCATCTCCAGCACCTCCTGGAGCTGCGCAATGGACTCGTCAGTCCGGCGTGCGTAGAAGAGAAACCAGCCGACATCCACCTTGATACTGAGGGAGATCGGATCAAGCTGTTGCGCTCGTAAGATTTCAGCCAGCGCCTGATCGAACTGTCCCATGGCCACGAAATACATTGCGTAACCTTGATGAGCAGTCGCGGAGTTTGGGCTCAGCTCAACGGCTCGCTGGAAATCTTCTCTGGCCCCCGTCCAATCGCGGTCGTAGAACACCTTGGTCCATCCCAAAGCGCTGTGAGCCTCAGCGAGCATACCGTCCAGCTCCAGGGCTCTTATCGCGGCTTCTTTCTGCTGCGGGTAAGCTTGTTCCGGCCGGAGGGCACTGAGGTTGCCCAGCACGCCATACGCTCTAGCCATTCGGGCATAGGGCTGGGCATAACCCGGCTCATTGGCAACGGCTTGCTGGAAATGCTCGATGCTTTTCTTCATCCCGGTTACGGTGAACTTATCAAAAAAATATAGACCTTTAAGATAAGCCTCATGCGCGTCCGGACTGATCTGGCGGGGGCTGGCTAGTCGAACCTGCTGGTTCGGACTTAATTGGAGGTCAATTTCCCTGGAGATGGCGCGAGCTACCTCGCTTTGTACCGTCAAGACGTCGCGTAGGTCGCGGTCGTAGCTGTGGGCCCAAAGATGGGTCTGGTCGCGTACCTGAATGAGCCGGGCGGTGATCCGCACTCTACCGTTCGAGTGACGCGCGCTGCTCTCCAGTACATAGTCCACTCCCAGTTCGCGGCCGATCTGGTCGATCCCTTTCCCGCTGCGCTTGTATTGCATGGCCGAGGCACGCGCGATCACTCCCAGGCGCTCTGGCTGCAGGTTTGCGAGCTCAGTAGTCATCTCCTCGGTCATTCCGTCGCTGAAGTATTCTTGTTCCGGGTCACCGCTTGGATTCTCGAAGGGAAGAACCACCAACGTCACCCTCCCGGTCTCAGGCGAT
Organism: Pyrinomonadaceae bacterium; assembly: GCA_023717605.1. GTDB lineage: Bacteria > Acidobacteriota > Blastocatellia > Pyrinomonadales > Pyrinomonadaceae > PSRF01. The sequence goes on along the minus strand of JAMQPH010000471.1, from coordinate 807 downwards.
CTGGTTGACCAGATGCGATGGCGGGCGAGGTATCCTGCTGAGGCCAGGAGAGCACACAGGATCAAGGCCCCGGCAAAAACCCTCGGATGATAATTCGGCCGAGTCGCAGGCGCCGCCAATTCCTGTTCCTCAATGCGCGGCTGCCGGGCGTTCCACCAAGCCTCCACCTCCGCTTTGGAAGCGTAAACCGTAGCTCGCTTCTTATGAAGATGGCGACGAATTGGCAGGCCTTGTTCGGCTTCCCAGCGGTGGACGGTGCGCACGTCCCGCTTAAGGTACGCCGCAACCTCCTTCCAGGAATCCAGGCGATCGTCTTCCGCTGGCTCGGTTGGCGTGGGACCTGAGAGAGGCTCATGACCACTCATGTTGAACACTCACTCGAAGCAGTAGTAATGCGTATGATTATAGGCCGTTTCTGCCACGCGCAACCAGCGTCTCGTTCCGCGACCCAGCGACTGAATGTGACATCTACGGCCGACCGATGATGTCACTTGCGGAAGTTGCCACGCCTGCGCATTCTTACCAGCGCACTCTCGGATGAAGGCCGGCAGAAACGAATGCATCTTAGGTCCATATCACTTCTTACTTTACCTTCTATCCGCGTTCATCCGCGTAAATCCGCGACCCATGTCTCAATTCCGCAATCCGCAATCCGAAATTCGAAATTCCTAGGAGGCTTCCCAATCGGAAAACCGCGGCATCGGGCCGGTTGGAGTGGCGCGCTCCTTCTGTTAGCTTTCGCAGTCGTTCCTCTCGGCGGCCAGACGCCAATCCAGACTGACGAACAAGCCAACCCTCTGCCGGCGA
>JAMQPH010000410.1 GCA_023717605.1 Pyrinomonadaceae bacterium | reverse complement strand
CCGGTGTGTCTATCAGACGCTTTTTCTCCGGCTTGACTTGTGTGCCTGTTTCATAGATGCGTCTTTGCGTTAAATTGTTTTGTTTTCGACATGGCCACCGCTGTGTATCGTGCTAGTTACCAATCTTCACCCGATCCCCATCGTTCAATTTGTCGGCGCCAGTGGTAGCGATCGACACGCCGCCGCTCAAACCCTCCAGCACTTGAAAGAAACCTCCGCTCTCTTCACCTACGCGGATTGATCGCAACTCGACCTTGTTCCCTTTGATGACGAATACAACCTCTTTTCCATCCTTTCGAACCACTGCCTCTTTGGGAACCAGTACCCGAGAAGCGGATTTCCCGCCGGCCGGCGCGGCGTCCGCGAGAAAATTAACGCGCGCATTCATTTCGGGCCGCAACTGGTCATCCGGATTCTCGACTTTTATCTTCACTTGCACCGTCGCTTTTGCCCGATTCGCTTCCGGAGCAATCTCCGCAATAAAGCCGGAGTATTTTAGATTGGGAAATGCCTCAGGGATTATTTCGGCGCGCTGATCCATCTTCAATCTGGCGAAGTCCGCTTGACTGATATCCAGCTCGATCTGCAGATCACTCAAGTCAGCAAGAGCAACCACTGAGGTTCGAGCACCCGATTCACCAAACGCGGACGGGGTTACCATCTCACCTCTTTCCACGATTCTCTGCAGCACTGTTCCCGAAACCGGAGCTTTGATTTCAGTGTCTGACAGTTGAGTTTGCGCATAATCCAAAGCAGCTCTCACTTGCTGAACTTGCGCAGCCGCGGCCCGAATTTCTTCCGCGCGCGGCCCAATATCGGTCATGGCGCTCGCTTGCTTAGCAGATTCAACCAGGGCCCGCGCCGTGTCGCGTTGAGCTATTGTGCGATCGAGTTCGGCTTTAGATGCCACCCCGGCGCGGTAGAGCTTTTCGGTGCGCTCGTATTCTGCTTCCGCATTTGTGAGGGTTGCTTGCGCCTGCAAGATTCCAGCTCTATCCTTCAATTTCTCTTGTGGTCGCGAACCGGCACGCAACTGATCAAGACGAGCCTGCGCGGCAGCAAGATTGGCACGCGCCTGGTTTACCTGCGCGCGAAACTCATTATCTTCGAGACGTACAAGTACCTGACCCTGCTGGACCTTGTCGCCTTTTTCCACTCCAATCCACTTAACGCGTCCCATCACTTTTGCTCCCACCGCGATCTTGTGATGAGCGACCACATATCCAGAGACAGTCAACACGGTGCCGGCTTGCGAACTTCCACTATTTTCCACTTTCACCTCTGCCGCGGAAATAGTCTTCGCTGCAGAAAAGAAAAACACGTAACCAATCGCTAACAAGGCGATGAGCGCGCAGATCGCAAGCATTAGAAGCTTCGGTGAACGATGCCCGGGCCCTGGAGAGTCGCCCGGGCCACGATCAATCTTCAGGCTCCTCAAGCGCTGATTGAGGTTCTCCTGGTCTTCCTGGCTTTTGGGGTTAGTAACCATCCCGATTTCTCAAAGTCGCGCCTGCCTAATTTGCCGTTGGATGTCGCTCTACGACGCCCGAAGAGCATCGACAATCTTGAATCGCGACGCGCGAATGGACGGCAGCAGCGAGCCAAACAAGCCTATCGCCAAACCGAAAATCAATGCCATCACCATCAGATCCGGAGTGACGCGGAAGTTAAAGGCAATCTCGCTGAAAGTCGTAAAGTTACTTGTGCCGGTCGAAACGAAGTTAAGCGGGAGTGCCAGCAGAATGCCAATTCCCACCCCCAGGATCGCGATGGCCAGCGATTCCAAAACGAAGGCTATAAGAATACTAAGACGACCGAACCCCAGCACTCGCAGCGTGCCTATTTCCTTTGTGCGCCTGGCTACGGCCGCATACATCGTGTTCATGCCCGCAAAGCCTGCGCCGACTGCCATGATCAAAGCAATAAAGACGGCAAAGCCCTTGAGAAGACCTGAGGCAATGCCCTGCTGGTCTTCATAAAAGGTCCGCTCAGCTATCGCCTTCAGATGGAGTCTCTGATCGTCGGTAATTCGCTTCGCCAGAGCCGCCAGGGTTGACTCGTCTTTCACCCGCAACAGAACCGAAGTGAAGCCGTCGCGCTTTGTGGCGTTTGCCAGGGATTCTACATCGACCCAGATCTCTGATTCAGAAGCCTTGCCGCCAGCGTCAAAGAGACCCACGACTGTGTAGTCTGTGGCCTGCACCCGAAATTTATCCCCGACGTCCAGACCTTGAAATCTCTCAGCAATCCGCCGCGAGACTATCGCCTCTGTCCGTCCCGGCTGAAACATCCGGCCCGACACCTGACTGACACCGGATCGCAGTTTGGCCGACATTGGACCGATACCACGAATGATAACGTTTGATCCCTGACTCATTCCCTTGCGAGGTTTATAAATGAGGGTCATCAATTCCGGTGCGGCCAGCGGTTGGTCACCTTCCTTCACGACGCCGTCGAGGAATTTCAGATCGTTAAGGTTTTCTCTGGTCAGGGAGCTATTTAGTTCCGCAGTACTTCCTTCGCGCAGCACTATAAGATTCAGAGGTTCTCCACTGCTTTCCAGAGTGAGATCGATGCCACGGGCCAGCGCCATCACCATCAGGAATACGCCTACCGTGAGACCAATAGTGAGCGCAGTCGCCAAGGTGCTCGACTTACGCACCGTGATATTACGAAAATTGTATTTTAGAGGTAGGGTCATTATTCAGTGCTGCGAAGGGCTTCCGCTATCGTCATGCCGGATACGCGAAACGCGGAGTAGCTGACGCTGATTGCGCCCACCAGCAGCGAGATCGCGAAAGCAGCGATCAGAGTAGTCGCGTTAGGAACGAACGATTGGAAGTTTGGGATATACAGGCCCAGGTCGATTGAACTGAACAGGATCATTGCTCCACCAATACCGATTAACGCGCTGATGGTAGTAACCAGCAACGCCTCACCCAGCAGGAGTCCGGCAATTGTCCCTCTCTGGAAGCCGAGGGCCTTGAGCATTCCTACTTCCCTGGTTCGCTCGCGCACGGTCATAGCCATAGTATTGGCCATCACCAGCAACAACGAAAAGGCAATCGCCCCCATAATTCCATACATAAACTGCTTCACTCCGCCCATCATGGCTTCAAAGCTCATCGCAAACTCGCGTTCACTTTCGGTCTTGGTGGGCGCATCTGTGTTGAGAAAAATCGAATCTATGGCCTGTGCAATTCGAGGAACATCGTCCGCTGAGTTTGCCAGGATGCTGAAGTTCCCAACCTTGTCTTTCGCCCATACCGGCGCTGACTCGGTCATATACTCGTGATGGAAATAGAGTGTCTTCTCGTCGCCTCCGGTGACAACTCCGCGAATTATGAATTCCATGTCGGCGTTATAGATCGGGCTGCGAAGTGTAATACGCTGGCCCGGCGTGAAACCGTAGAGCTTGACCAGTTTTTGTCCCACCACAGCGCCCTGCCGGTCGCCGATGAACGCTTGCCACTCGGCGTCAGACATCTTTAGCTCAGCATAATTCTCCCGTAACTTCTTCGCATCCACCCCGAAGTTGGCGAAGAAGTTTTTTTCGTCCTTGTAAATTCCTCCGAACCAGCTAAACGGCATGACGCTTTTCACACCGGGAACAGTTTCCATTCGCTGTTGGTGAGCAGCGGGCAGCTCGAAGGTCAGGGAAACCGAATGCCGCGTCCACAGGCGCAGCGGGCTGGCTTCAGAGCTGCCTCTCGAAAACTCTGTCAATATTGTTGCCAGGGTAATGATCAAGAACAGTGACACCACAATGCTAGAAGCCGTAAGGAGTGTGCGTCGCTTATTACGCAGGATATTCTTAAAAATTAGTTTGCTGAACTTCATAAAACGCTCCTCCTGTCACTGCCTTCACCAGTAAGTCGAATGGCGAGTGCCCGGATCGACATTCTGCCGGGGTCTTCAGTGGGTTTTTGCTACTAATTTACGATACCCGGCGCAATTGTCCAATCGAAACGCCGGGCTTGTATCAGCTGGATACGCAGTCTAACCCTGAAAGTTCAGGAGTAGTAGCCCTGCGACAATAATGTCGCCGAAGAATTTACAAGTTTTTACAAATGCGACGGCACGTTACCCCGAAATCGATCGCGGATACCACTCAAGGGAAGAAATTCGCAGGTCGGGAAGGGCGGTTTACCCCCGCTTGCGTTGATGACACTCGACCGCAAATTACCCGGAATGATAGGGAGCGCTCAGGAAATGAAGACAGCATCTTCTAAGCCAACTTCGTCGTACTCTCACTTTTGGATTACACTACGTCCTGACCCCGGTTCCCCAACATGAAAGCGATTATTGAACAGACCATTGCACACTACCGCATTCTGGAGCCGCTGGGGGCGGGCGGCATGGGCGCGGTGTATAAGGCCTACGACACAAAACTGCATCGCGTCATCGCCCTCAAACTCCTAAAGCCGGAATACGTATCTCAACAAGACCGCCGTCGACGCTTTTTTCAGGAAGCCCGCGCTGCGTCCGCGCTAAATCATCCGCACATTCTGACCGTGTACGACGTCGGAGAGGACGACGGTAAGCCTTACATAGCGATGGAATATGTGGAAGGTGAGACGTTGCGCCAGAAGATCAGCGCTCGCACCTTTCAGGTTAAGGAAAATCTGGATATTGCCATACAGATTGCCGAAGGCCTCGCGAAAGCTCACGAGGCGGGAATCATTCACCGCGATCTGAAACCCGAAAATCTAATGATCAGACAGGATGGCTACGCGAAGATCCTCGACTTCGGGCTGGCAAAACTCATCGCCCAACGGGAACGCGCATTCGTAGTCGATAGCGAACAAAAAACCTTACTGCGAGTGGACACAGAATCCGGAACCATGATGGGGACTGTCAACTACATGTCGCCGGAGCAGTTGCTGGGCCAACGCGTAGACCGCCGCTGTGACATTTTCTCTTTCGGGGTTGTTCTCTGCGAGATGCTGACTGGCAGCTGTCCGTTCGTCAACAAAAACCGGATTGACACGATGCATGCGATTCTCCACGGAGAGCCGCGGATGTTGGACACGAATAAAGCAGAACTGCCGTTGGATCTCCAACGCATTCTGGGAAAGGCGTTGGCCAAAGCCCCGAAGGATCGCTATCAATCCGTTACTGAACTAACCGCGGAACTAAAGCTATTCAAGCGCAATCTCGAGCTTGGCAAGGTTACCCCCGCGGGAACTAAAACCAAACTGCTGCTGTCACGGATTACCTCGGCCTCGCGTTCCGACGGAATCGATTACGCCAAAGAACTCAACGAGTCTCAATTCAAAGCAGTGATGACCACCGAGGGTCCGCTTCTGATAGTTGCCGGCGCTGGTACAGGGAAGACTCGAACTCTGGTTTATCGCGTCGCGCGTTTGGTGGAGACGGGAGCGCGTCCCGAGTCAGTCTTGCTTCTTACGTTCACGCGGCGAGCCGCCACCAGCATGCTGGCGCGCGCGGCTTCGTTGGCCGACGCCCGCTGCCAGCGCGTCTCGGGCGGTACTTTTCATTCGTTGGGACATTCGGTGCTACGAAAGTTTTCTGAGCTATCAGGTGTGGACCGCAACTTTACCGTACTCGATCAGAGTGACACCGAAGACCTGATTGATCTGCTGCGGCGGCAGATGAAACTGACCAAAGACCGGCACTTCCCTCGCAAGCGCACCATCGGGGCCATCTTCAGCATGATGGTCAACAAGGTCAGTCCGATGAAGCAAGTGCTCACTAAGGACTATCCCCAGTTCATCGATGAGCGTAAACCCCTCGAACAGCTGTTCAAGTCGTTCGAGGAATTCAAACGCACCCGCCAGATGCTCACCTATGACGACTTGCTCGTGCGGTTGCGCGAAGCTCTGGAAGGGAGTGAGGAATTGCGCCGTCAGCTTTCAGACCAGTACCGCTACATAATGGTGGACGAGTATCAAGACACCATCAAACTTCAGGCGCAGATCGTACGGTTGATGACCTCCACGCACGATAACGTCGCCGTAGTCGGCGACGAATTCCAGTCAATCTATTCATTTCGGGGCGCCAGCCACCGCAACATGCTGGAGTTTCCGAAGCTCTTCCCCGCCGCCCAAATCATCAAACTCGAAGAGAACTTTCGCAGTACGCAACCAATCCTCGATGTGGCCAACGCAATCATTGAAGACGTCAAGGAAGGATACTCGAAGCGCTTGTTCTCGCGCATCGAGGGAGGTGAGCAACCGGTGGTTGTGAGCGCACGCGACGAGACCGAGCAGTCTCAGTTCGTCGCAGAACGAATTGAAGAATTGCGCGCGCAGGGCGTGCCTCTCAGCGAAATCGCAGTGCTGTTTCGTTCCAGCTCCCACTCGTTCGACCTGGAAATAGAGTTGGGCAAACACGGAATTCCATTTCGCAAATTCGGCGGAATCAGGTTTGCCGAATCGGCCCACGTAAAAGACGCGTTGGCATTCCTTCGGGTGGTGGTAAAACCCTCGGACACGCTCTCCTGGTTTCGGGCGCTTAAACTAATCGACCACGTCGGTGACGCGACGGTCTATCAGATACTCGAGCATCTCGGCGTGGAGCGGAAAGAGTTTAGGTCTGCAAGAACGAAAGAAGGCCTGTTCAGGAAGCTGCATCGATTCCCGGGGCGGGCGAGCTACCAAACGCAATTGGGCAGGCTGGCGCGGGTTTTGACCAGCGTACTCGAAAGCAAATCGCCAGGTGAGCAACTCTCAACCGTGTTGCGCTTTTATCGACCCCTGCTGAAAACCAAGTATGACGACGCTCCCCGGCGCGGGCGCGACCTCGAACACTTGCAAGCAATCGCCAAGCGATACAAGACCTCCGCCAAGTTGCTGGATGACGTAGCTCTTGACCCTTCTGACGCAACTCAAAGGAGCGTTGCCAGACGCGGCAGCGGCTTCGTTACACTTTCGACGGTGCATTCGGCGAAGGGATTGGAGTGGGACAGCCTGTTTGTGATCTGGATGACGGATGGCTGGTTTCCTTCGTCCCGGTTCCAGGACGAGTTTGACGATTTGGAGGAAGAGCGCCGATTGCTGTATGTCGCGACAACCAGGGCGAAGCGAGATCTTCACTTCGTCTATCCACTTAACGTCTACCGTGGACCGGAGAGCGATTCCGTCCCGGCCCTTTCACGGTTTCTGGAACCCATTTCCCATACAATTCTTCCGCGCGCCTCCCTGCTCGGAGTCGAATGAAATGATGGCCATTTAATACCCTAACAGGTTGCTGAAATGATGGTATTCGGCAAAAGAAAGCATTAACACGATCCACGAAATCACGCGAACCAACACGAAAAAGACTTCTATTTCGTGCTGGTTCGTGTGATTTCGTGGATCGTGTTAGTTTTTCGGCAGCCTGATAAGCTGTTTTCGGTTTACGAGTGGAGCCAGGAGAATTCAAATGAAGTACTTGGTGCTTGCGCTGACACTACTTATCCCGATTGCCACACTGGGCCAACACAGTCATTCAGCGAAGGTAAGTGAGCCGGCATCGCTGGCCTCCGGACTAGGCGACGTAGATCATCCGGTGTCGACCACCAATCCCGAGGCGCAAAAGTTTTTCAATCAAGGCCTGGCTTACATGTACGGATTCAACCACGAAGCAGCCGTACGTTCGTTCAAGCGTGCCGGGTCACTCGATCCGCAATTGGCCATGGCTTCCTGGGGTATTGCGCTCGCGCTCGGTTCAAACTACAACCTGCAAGCCGACGATCCCCAGTTGAAAGAGGCGTACACAAATCTGCAAAGGGCTGTGACACTCTCGCCGAAAAGTTCGGAACACGATCGTGCTTACATCGAAGCGCTGGCGAAGAGATATTCTAGCGATACGCAGGCCGACCGGCAAAAACTGGCCCTTGACTACAAGAATGCAATGGGCGAACTGGCGAAGCGTTATCCCGACGACCTCGACGCAGCTACGCTTTACGCCGAAAGCATGATGAACCTGCGACCCTGGAAACTCTGGTCGCTCGATGGGAAGCCGGCCGAGGGAACGGAGGAGATTGTCGCGGTTCTCGAAGGAGTACTGCGCCGTAATCCAAACCATACCGGCGCCAACCATTACTACATTCACGCGGTAGAGGCTTCGGGAAATCCTGAGCGAGCGTTACCCAGCGCGGCGCGATTGGGAAAACTTGCGCCTAAGGCCGGACACCTGGTCCATATGCCTTCTCATGTTTATATACGCACCGGCGACTACCACGAGGCAGCCCAGGTGAACGCCGATGCCATAGTTGCTGACCGCGAGTACATCGCGTCGGCTGGTGCCCAGGGCTTCTATCCGATGATGTACTACAACCACAACATTCATTTCCTGGCCGCCGCCAACGCGATGCAAGGTCGGTATGCGGACTCCATCAAGGCTGCGCGCGACCTTGAGACCAACGTCAAGCCGCACATCAAGGCGATGCCGATGCTGGAAATGTTCATGCCCTACACCTCGGTCGCGTTGGTGCGTTTCAGCAAGTGGGACGAAATACTGAAGGCACCGCGGCCCGATCTTGAAATGAAGATCACGACCGCGTACTGGCATTTCGCGCGCGGTACTGCTTTCGCGGGTATGAATAAACCAGCTGATGCCGAGTCGGAGTTCAAAGCCTTTCAGTCGGTAGTCAAAACAATCCCAGCAGACGCCGGGTTTGGTAACAGCAATGCTCAAGATGTGCTGAAAGTTGCCGAACAGATGCTCGCCGGCAAGATCGCCATGGCCCGCGGTGACAAGCAGACGGCGCTGTCGTTCCTGCGCAAAGCAGTCGAAGCCGAAGACAGCGTTAGCTACAACGAGCCTGCTGATTGGGACCTGCCAACGCGCGAATTGCTTGGCGGCGCCTTGTTGATGAATGGAGACTACGCGGAAGCGGAGAAAGTGTTTCGAGCCGAGATCGCCAAACACCAGCGCAATGGGCGCGCGTTATTCGGTCTGGTGGAAAGCCTGAAGCGCCAGGGAAAAGACAGTTCCGGGCTGATGGTCCAACGCGAATTTGAGAAAGCCTGGGAAACCGCGGACACCAAACTATCCGTCGAGCAACTCTCGGGTATGAATCCGAAAGCAGGACCGGTGTCGCGAAGTAATTCAGAACCAGCGTGGCGCTTCTCTGACATACGACTTAAGACCGGCGTGCGGCTGCATTTTGCGGAGCAAGGGGACCCGCGTGGTCAACCAATCATCATGCTGCATGGGTACACCGACTCCTGGTTTTCTTACAGTCGTATCCTGCCGCTAATGAATACGAAATACCGCGTCTACGTCCTGGACCAACGCGGTCATGGTGATTCAGATCGCCCAAAAACGGGTTATAGCATCCCTACATTTGCCGAAGATGTGTTGGCGTTTATGGACGCTAAGGGTTTGAAGCAGGCCACGATCGTAGGTCACTCCATGGGGAGTTTCATCGCGCAGCACATAGCCGTCCAGGCTCCTGAGCGGGTCAGCCGGCTAGTACTCGTCGGATCCGCCACCACCATTCGCAATGATGTTGTCCTTGAACTTCAGCGAGTGGTCAACGGGTTTACGGATCCAATTCCGCTAAAAGTTGTGCGTGAGTTTCAAGCCGGTACTGCATTCCAACCCTTGCCAGAAGAATTCATGACACGCGTAGTGAGCGAAAGTTTGAAAGCGCCTGCGCGAGTATGGCGTGGAGTGATGACGGGGATGCTCGCCCCCGATGCCAAAGTCGAACTAAACAAAATCAGGGCACCTACTCTTATTCTTTGGGGCGATGAGGAGACAATCTTCCCGCGAGCCGAGCAGGAGGCGTTGAGGTCGTTGATTCCGAACGCAGCTTTGATAGTCTATTCAAAAACAGGGCACGCTCTTCATTGGGAACGACCCGAACAGTTCACTGGGGACCTTGAGAAGTTCTTAAGCCAAAACAATCCGGGATAGTGGCGTTAGGCCTTTTTAACCAGATCACCGACCCGAAACACGCCGGGCTCAACAACCTTTGCATTGATGCCGCGCAGATGAAGCTCTCTTCCCAGAGATGAATTGACAAACTTCATCGCATCCAAACCGAAGCGGGCAACAAATTTCTGGCAGCCGAGGTGGGGGGGCGCGGTAACTTCAATCACCGCCGAACCGAGCGCCAGTCTAGTTCCAGCAGGCAAGTTTTCGGCGCTAAGATCCAGATCGAGGAAGATCTGATCCCCTGCCAGCGGCCAGCGTTCTTTGGACTGCGCCACCAGAGCAACCGTGCGAGAATTCATCACGTTGAGTTGCATCTCAGGATGCGGGGACCCGTCCGGCGTACTGGAACTGCGGCGCCTTATCCAAGAGTCACCCACGAGCCCTTCCACCAAACTGAGTTCACCTTCTTCCAGGACTTCGCGCTCGTTGACCTGCGGCCGCCGCACAATCAACTCTACCACGCCTTCGTCTTTGGGTGAGCGCCTGATCTCATCCAGGTTCGCTTCCAGTTCTGCCATCGTCAAATGTTTCACAGTGATCACGCTTCATCCTCCGCGTCCAACGTTGGTTCAGTTTGAGAGTTTCAGTTTTAGATTGGCGCACCACCAAGCGGCAACCTAAAGGCTGAACTCTGAACTTCCGGCCTTCTCCCCGTCTACCCTTCTCTCCATCTCCCCGTCAATCCTTATCTCCGTCTCCCCGTCTCCCTGTCTCCCTGTCTCCCCGTCTCCGTGTGCGCTCACTCACAGCGGCAATCTCAAACGCGCCTCGCAACCCCGCAGGTCCCGACGATTTTCGAGCGTTAAGGTGCCGCCGTGTGCCTCGGCAATCTGGCGCGAGAGGACCAGGCCAATACCTGAGCCTTCCATTTTCGTAGTAAAGAACGGCACAAATAGGTTCGCCGTGCTGGCCAGGCCCGGTCCTTCGTCGGTGACCCAAACATCAAGCTTTCCATTGTTCTGAGTCCATCCGGACTTAACTGACCCGCCAGTTTCGAGCGAAGCATCGACTGCATTCCGCACCAGGTTGATCAACAACTGTTCCAACTGCGCGCTATCGCCCTGGACCATTATCTCAGGCCCCGCAACCACGCTAACCGGCAATCTCGTCTCCAGGCTGGCGACTCGCCGGACCAGCTCTCCCACGCTCAGTGGCTCGAACCGGGGCTGCGGCAAGCGCGCCAGTTTTGAATACGACTCGACAAAGCGCGCCAGCGACGAAGCGCGCGATGAAATGACATCTAGTCCACGCTGCATGTCTTCGCGATAGTCGGCAGGCTCAGGCTGGCGCTCGAGCAGATCGGCAAGACTACCTGCGACGGACTTGATGGGCGCCAATGAGTTGTTCAACTCATGGCCCAACACGCGCAAGAGTCGCTGCCAGGCAGTGCGCTCTTCTTCTCGCAGCGTTTGACTAAGATCAGTTAGGACCAGCAACTGGTGCGACACACCACGCTCGCGGAATGTGCTGCGGCGAATGTCCCAGCGACCGACACCGCCGGGAAAAATCATCTGCATCGTTTGAGGACCCTCAAACTCGCGCTCCAGGCAAGCCTCCAACCCAAGTTCACTGCTGGTCCGTCCCAGCAGGCGCGGCGCCGGCTGGGACAGCAAACGCTCGCCGGCTCGATTAACCAGGCGCAGACGCCGATCACCATCGAAGGCGAAGACCGCCACATCGATCTCGGCCATCACCGTGCGTAGCAACGCTGTCGCTTCGAGGGCACCCAGTCGTTGCTCGCGCAATGTCTGGCCTAGTTCATTAACCTCGATCATCACTTCGCCGAGCGCGTCACCACTCCCCGCACGCCTCCCGCGGATGGAAAAATCGCCTTCGCGAATTGCGGCCAGGATGTTGGAAAGGGTTTGTAGTGGTCGAACGATGCGCTGCTTGAGGTTGACAGCAATGCCCAGCCAAAGGAACACGAGCAAGAGATCGATTGTCCACTGGGTGCGGGCCGAATAGCCGTCAAGCCACAGCAACACGGCACACAAGGCTACTGCGGGAAGGCCGGCAAAAATCGCCAGAATCGTAACCCGGCTCTCAAACTTCAGGCGTCCGCCACTCTTGAGCGCCGGGTCAAGACTGGTAAGTGTCGTGGTGTGCTTGTGTGGTTCTGGATGGACGCTCACGCCTTATGATAACCCATACTTCTGCAAGCGGCGGTAGAGCGCGCTTCGGCTCAAGCCCAGGGCTTCGGCCGCGCGATTAGCATTTCCTTCGAAACGGGCCAAAGCTTTTTCAATCAGCAGCCGCTCGGCTTCTTCAAGGCTCATTTCTTCCAAACGCGCCGAGACACTGGCGTCTCGTGAGGTTTGTAACGCAAGGTCAAAAGCCGTGACCGTCATGCCGGGGGTCATTAACACAGCCCGCTCCACCACGTGGTCCAATTCACGCACGTTGCCCGGCCACGCGTGCTGGCGCAAGGCTGCGACAGCTTCCCGGCTGAATCCCTCGACGGGGCGCCGGTAATGCTCGCGATGCTGACGCAGGAAATGTTCGGCGAGGGGCGGAATATCGTCGAGTCGATCACGAAGCGGCGGCAGATGAACTTCGACTGTGTTCAAGCGAAACAACAGATCTTGACGAAACCTGCCCCGGGCAACGTCAACATTTAGATCGGAGTTCGTAGCCGAGAGTACCCGCACGTTTACCTTTTGGGTCTTTGACGAGCCTACTCGTTCAAACTCACCCGTTTCCAGAACTCGTAAGAGTTTTGGTTGCAGGTTGAGTGGCACGTTGGAGATCTCATCGAGAAACAACGTGCCTCCGTCGGCCAGTTCGAACCGGCCCACGCGATCAGCCTTGGCGTCGGTAAACGCGCCGCGCACGTGTCCGAAGAGCTCGCTTTCGAAAACGCCTTCGGCGAGGGCGCCCGCGTTCAGAGAAACCAACGGTTTGCGAGAGCGGGTAGAGATGGCGTGGAGCGCGCGCGCGATTACTTCTTTGCCAGTCCCGTTCTCGCCGGTAATCAAGACGTTCGCATCGGCTGGTCCAATACGTTCGACCAGCTTGAGCACTTCTTTCATCGGCGGAGATTCCGCAATGATTTTTGGTTGCCCGGTTGTGGTACCGGCGGCCGTATCTCGGAGCGCCAGGTTCTCCGCTTCCAGCCGTTGGCCACGTCGCAACGCTTCGGCCAGCTCAACCTGAGTACGCAGGACGGCCAACAACCGCGCATTGTCCCAGGGCTTTTGAATGAAGTCGCGAGCACCACGGCGCATTGCCTCGACTGCCAGGTCCACGTTTCCCCAGGCGGTCATCACCACGATTGGGATAGTGGGTTCCTGTGACTGGATTCTGGTCAGCAGCTCCAAACCTTCACTGCCGGAAGTGGTGTCGCGTGCGTAGTTCAGATCGATCAGGACGACGTCCAGTTCCTGAGAATCTAAGGCCTTGAGGACGGCGGCCGGTGACGAAGCAGTCTGAATCTCGAAGCGCTCGCCTTTTAAAAGCAGGCGCAGAGCGGCGAGCACGTCAGGTTGATCGTCAGCAATGAGGATTCTAGGCAAGATTCCGTTCTTTGTACTTTGTACTTTGTACTTCGTGCTTTGTTCTTTCCTCTTTTGTTTTCGGTAATGAGCTCTCAGAATGCGTTAAAACATGCAAAGTACAAAGCTCAAAGTTCAAAGCTCAAACAGAGAGGCAATCACCATTAGTAAAGCTTATTCGTACCGCAGAGCCACCAACGGATCGACCTTCGTCGCACGGCGTGCGGGAAGATAGCATGCAAGGAACGCGACCGCCACCAGTACCACTGAAACGGTCGCAAACGTACCAACGTCGGTGGGCGTAACTCCGAACAGCATCGTAGCCATTAGTCGAGTCAGTGCAAATGCTCCAGCTAGCCCCGCGACCGTCCCAATCAATATGAGAATCATTCCTCTCGTCACAATCAGTTTTAGTACGTCGCCTGCCTGCGCGCCCAAAGCCATGCGAATGCCGATTTCCTGGGTCCTTTGTGTAACCGCATACGACATCACGCCGTAAATGCCAACGGCTGCCAGCACCAGGGCCAGCCCGGCAAATATCCCGAGCAACAGCATATTGAAGCGGCGAGCGGCAAACGAAGCAGCTGCCACTTCATTCATCGTTTGTACTTTAGTTAGCGGAAGTTGGGAATCGACTCGCCAGATCTGCTCTTTGACAGCCTGCGCCATACCACCAGGGTCAGACTGAGTCCGCGCCACCAGCATCATCCAACGTTTCCACGGAGCCGCCTGTGGATAGGGCGAATAAAGTCCCGGTAGTTCCGGCAGATCGAGGCCGAAGTGTTTCACATCGCCTACAACACCAACAATGGTGATCCAGCGAATCTCCGGATCTCGCGCCCAGCGAACACGTTTACCCAGCGGATCTTCACCGGGAAAATACTGGCGCACCAACCTCTCGTTGGCGATGCCCACCAGTGGCGCCTGCTCTGCAAAATCCTGCGACTCGAATTCTCGACCCGCGCGCAGGGGAATTTGCATGGTACGAAAGTAGTCACCCAATACGCTGCGGGTTTGCAAACTTGGCTCATCACCGGGCGCGATCGGCAGGCGACCGTCGATCAGGAAATCATGATCGAGTGCGTCGCCGCTGAGTGGCAGCTCACTAACCATTGCTGCCTGGACGCCTGGCAACGAATTCACACCATCTAAGACGCGCGTACGAAACTGCGTCTGTTTGGCAACCTCCTTATAGCGTGTCTCCGGCAATTCAACTCTCATCGTTATCAGATGATCCGGATTGAAACCGGTTTCGATCGAGCGCAACTGCCAAAACGTCTTTATCAACAGGCCGGCACCGACGAGTAGGATCAACGCGACTGCCAACTGCACAACGACAAAAGTGCTGCGGAGGCGTTGTCTTGCGCCACCGGCGGTAGCGCTGCGACCACCTTCCTTGAGCGCCTCATTGACGCCGCCTCGCGACGCTGCCCAGGCAGGCAACAGGCCGAAGATCAATCCCGTTAATAGCGACAAGCCGAATGTGAAGCCCAGAACTCGAGCGTCCACACCGATTTCTTCCAGCCGAGGCAGGTTTTCCGGCTTCAGCGCCACCAGCAAGTTCGTTCCCCAGACTGCAAGTAAAACTGCCACTGCGCCGCCGGCAAATGCGATCAGCACACTTTCAGTCAGCAACTGTCTAATCAGTCGCCAGCGTCCAGCCCCGAGCGCGGCCCGAATCGTGAACTCGCGCTCACGTTCTGCGGCGCGCGCCAGCAGCAAGTTGGCGAAGTTGGAACAGGCGATCAGCAACACCAGCATCACCGCTGCAAACAAGACCAACAGGGGAGTACGAGACTGTCCCACGATGCGCTCATGCAAAGGGATCAGGATCGTATTACGGTTCTTGTTGTCCGCCGGATACTGCGTCGCCAGATTCTTGTCAATGACTTGCATCTCAGCGCGCGCCTGCTCAACGCTTATTCCAGCAGATAGGCGGCCATAGGTGCGGAGGAAATGCACGCCGCGGAAATTAGCAGCAATGGGATTAGCCACGCGCACGGGGACCCAAGCCTCCGTATGTTCCCTCGGAGTGTCGAACCCTTGTGGCATTACGCCAATAATCGTGTACGAATTGCCGCTGAGTGCGATCGCTTTGCCGATTATCTGTTGGTCTCCTCCAAACTCCCGTTTCCATAGTTCGTGGCCTAACACGACAACGTGTGGGCCGCCCGTCTTGTCATCATCGGCGGTGATGAAACGTCCCTGCTCTGGTTGAATACCGAGCATTTGGAAAAATCCGCCTGTGACCATGCCTATCTGAAATTGCAGAGGCTCGGCACTTGCAGTGTAATCGAGGGGCTGCGCGACGAGACCGCCGAACTTGCTAAAGGTGCGACTCTGAGCTTCGATATCCGCGAGATCCGGAGCCGACTGATTCGAACGAAACGTGATCACGCGATCCGGCTCATGGTAGGGCAATGGGCGCAGCAACACGGCATTGATAACGCTGAAAATCGCACTATTCAAGCCAATGCCCAGGGCCAGCGTGACAATCGCCACCGCAGTGAAGCCCGGCCGTTTGAGCAGACTACGAACGCCGTAGCGAATGTCTTTGATTAGTGTCTCCATGACTGCCACCTCTTTGGATTTTTGATTTGGGATTTTTGATTTTTGATTTCACGCTGTCGATTGCCGAGCCTCGCTCAAGGTCGAGACCTGAGATCTCAAACCTCAATCTCAAATCTCAGCTTCAAATCTTCAGGCCAATGATTCTCGTATCTCGGAAATCTCAGATCTCAGATCTCACATTTGAGATCTCAGATAATCTCAGATGAAAAACGCCAGCCTTCAATCTCAAATCAAATTCAAAATCGGAGTTTCCCTTACTGGTAACGCAGGGCGTCGATCGGATCGACTCGTGCGGCCCGCCGCGCCGGGATGTAGCACGCAAGCAAGGCGACCATGGCCAGCAACCCGGCCACCACGGCAAACGTAAATGGATCCTTGTTGGTTACGCCAAACAAGAGACTCGACATTAGCCGCATTAAGGCGAATGCTCCCAGTAAGCCGATGGCTAATCCCACGACCACGAGTTTGAGACCCTGGCCCACGATCAACTTCAACACATCGCGAGTCTGCGCCCCCAGGGCCATGCGAATGCCAATCTCGTTGGTGCGCTGCGCGACTGAATAACTCATCACGCCATAGAGACCCACGATGGTCAGCACCAACGCCACCGCGGCGAAGAGGGACAGGAGTGTCGTATTGAAGCGAGGCGCGGCGACTGACGCAGCCAGGTAATCGTCCATGGTCTTCACACTAAATACCGGCAGATCCGGGTCTATCGATTTGACTTCATTGTGGACAGCGGTTATGAGACTGCGCGGATCGTTGGTGGTCTTGACCACGATGGTCATCTGATTAAAAGGAACTTGGGCTTGCGGAAGGTAGTAGGCTGGCTTGGCTTCCGTACTCAGGTTGCGGTTTCTAACGTCACCCACCACGCCAATGATCTCACGCATCGCTGTCTTCTCGCCCTCGAAAGTGTTGATGCTGGGTTTGATTCGTTTGCCAAGCGCGTCCTCGCCGGGAAAATACTGTCGAGCGAACGCTTCCGTCACAATGATTACACCCGGTGCTTTTCGATCGTCGCGCTTGGTGAAGTCGCGCCCCTTGACGATGGGAATTCCCATAGCTCGGAAGTAATCGAAGTTGACGGCGAAAAAATCGGCTGAAGGTTGGTCACCTTTGGCCACTGGTCGCCCGTCCACTTCGAAGGAGATGCTGAATCTGTCGCCGCTCAAAGGCAGCGGTATCACACTGCTCGCAACGTGGACTCCGGGGAACGTCTTAATGCGAGTGGTGAGGTCGCCATAGAACTGCGCCTGTTTCTCCGTCGGATACTTCACCTCCGGAATGCCGACAACAAACGTAAGAACGTTTTCCGGTTGGAAGCCGGGGCTGACTTGCCGCAGTCGCCAGAGACTCTGAATCAGCAAGCCGGCGCCGACCAAAAGCACCACCGCCACTGCCAACTCGCCGACCACGAGCAACCCCCGAACCCGATTGCGTCGCGCACCTTCACTCGATCCGCGTCCACCTTCCTTCAGCGAGTCAGTTAATTCTGTTTTTGAAGAATGAAGCGCCGGAACGAGTCCAAAAACTACCCCTGTCAGAACCGACACCACCAGAGTAAAACCAAGCACGCGCCAATCCATCCCCACCTGCAGCGCCCGCGGAATGTCCTGCTTGCCCAATGCCACGAGTAGGTCTGCCCACCAAACGGCAAGTAACAGTCCTAACGCTCCGCCCGCCAGCGACAGCAACACGCTTTCAGTAAGTAGCTGCCGCACAACTCGCATACGACTAGCGCCTAGTGCGGAGCGAAGGGCCATCTCCTTGTGACGTGTCATGGCTCGTGCCAGCAGAAGATTGGCCACGTTCGCGCAAGCGATCAAGAGGACACACCCGACCGCGCCCAATAGGATCAGCAGCACGGGCCGAATATCTCCGACCAGGGCTTCGAGGGCCGGCTCCACTCGCAGTCCTCGATGAAGATTCTTGTCGGGGTATTGCTGTTCGAGTCGGGAAGCGATCGTGGTCATTTCGGCTTGCGCCTGCTCCTCGGTAACTCCCGGTTTGAGGCGAGCGATCACATTCATGTAGTGCGCGCCTCTTTGATTGGACATGGGATCTTCGCCTTCCATGTCCCCTGAAACTGTGGTCCATAGCTCGACCGGCTCATTCTGAATTGGAAACTGGAACGCCTGAGGCATGACGCCCACGATGCTGTAGGTTTTGCCGTCCAGCACCATTGACTGTCCCACAACATTAGGATTCGAGCTGAAGCGTTTGCGAAAGAGGTCGTGACTTAGCAGCACAACCCGGCCGCTGTCGCCCGGCTGGTCTTCCTCAGGACGGAAGCCGCGGCCAAGCACGGGCGTCACCTCGAGCAACGGAAAGAGGTCGGCGTTGACGACTGCGCCTTGTAAACGCGCTGAGTCGGCTTGCCCGGTGAGTATGAAATCACCGACATAAAAGGTGGACATGCGCTCGAAGACTGTGTTCTGGGAGCGCCAATCTGCAAAATTGGGATATGAGGCCGAGCCGCGATTCATGCCGCGGCTGGGGATCGTTTCCCAGACCATCATCAACTGGTCCGCATTCGCGAAGGGTAACGGTCGCAGCAGCACTGCGTTAACGACGCTGAAAATGGCGGTGTTCGCGCCGATCCCGAGCGCCAGCGCGATGGTAGCGACGATGCTGAAGCTGGGCGCCTTCAAGAGCATGCGCAGGCCGTAGCGGATGTCTTGCCAGAGAGTTTCCATGATCAACCTCTTTGGATTTTTGATTTCACTCATATGTCAGCGCCACCATCGGGTCTACCTTTGCAGCGCGACGCGCCGGCAGATAGCACGCGACCAATGCCACCGCTGTGAGCAACAACGCTATCGACGCGAAAGTTAACGGGTCCGTTGTGCCTACCCCGTATAGCAAACTCGCCATCAACCGCGTCAAAGCGAATGCCACGCCCAACCCGATTGCGACGCCCAGCAGCGTCAACGTCATTCCTTTCCTTAAAACGAGCGCGAGTATGTCGTGACGCTGCGCACCCAGGGCTACCCGGACTCCGATCTCCTGCGTGTGCTGGACTACGAAGTACGCCAGCACACCGTAAATCCCCAGTGTCGCGAGCAGCAGCGCGAGAGCTGCGAAGATCGTCAGCAATGTCATTCCCAGACGCCGCGATCCAGTTTCTTCTCCCAGCACCTCTTCCATGGTCCGAATATTTGAGATGGGTTGAGCAGGATCAACCTGGTGAATCTCGCTGCGGACAGCCGTTGCAATGCTCAATGGATCGACCGTGGTTCGAATCACTAGATCGCGCGGCGAATACCACTCAAAATCCTTGATTTGCCAATAGGGCAAATACATCTCCGCCTTGACGGGCTCATCAATACCCATTTGCCTCACATCGCCGGCCACCCCGACAATCGTTATCCACGGAATGTCATCCTGGGGGTCACCCAGTTTGAAACGCTTGCCGATGGCGTCTTCGCCGGGCCAATACTGCCGCGCCATCGTTTCGTTGATAATGGTCACAGGCATTGACCGTTCATCATCGCCGTCGCTGATAGAACGTCCTCTCAACAGCGGGATGCCCATGGTCTTGAGATAGTCGGCGCTGACCTGTCTATGATTCGCGTCATAAGAAAGGCCTTCGGCCCTCGCGCGTTCGACGGTGCGACCTTCGGGGAAAAAGCCGCTCGTGCCGCCCTTCCACTCCAACGGGATGGAGGTCGCGTAACCGGCTGAAACAACCCCAGGTAACGACCTCACGCGCTCCAACACCTGCTTATAGAAAGCTGCGCGCTGCGGTTGCTCAGGGTATTTGCTCCGTGGCAGCACAGTGCGCAAGGTCAAAATGTTTTGGGGTTGCAACCCCGAATATTGATCGCGCAACTTGAGAAAGGTCTGAATGAGCAGTCCGGCGCCAATCAGCAATACCAACGCCAGGGCGACTTCACTCACAACCATCGCACTCCGCAATCTGTTTCCTCCAGCATTCAAACCTGTGCGTCCGCCGCCCTGTTTCAATGCTTCGTTGAGATCGATCTTCGACGTTTGAAATGCGGGGACTAAGCCGAAAACTACGGCGGTTAACAAGGTCAGAAGCAAAGTGAAGCCGAGCACTTGCAGATCGAGGTTAAGCTTGGTTGAGAGGACCAGACCGTCAGGTATGAGTCGCTGGAGGAAAGCAAAGCTCCACGAAGCCAGTAACAATCCGGTTATCGCACCAGCAGTTGCCAACAACAGGCTCTCTACCAGCAACTGACGGACGATACGTACGCGGCTTGCACCCAGTGCCGCTCGCACCGCCATCTCCCGACTACGGCTAGCAGCACGGGAAAGCAACAGATTGGCAATGTTCGCGCAGGCAATCATAAGTACAAAGCCGACCGCGACTAGCAATACGAGCAGCGGCCGGCGCACGTCGCCAGCTAATTGGTCACGCAGTGGCATCACGTAAGCACCCAACCTACCAGCTTCGTCCGGGTGATCGTGAGCAATCCGTTGTTGAATAGTCTGAATGTCCGCATTCGCCTGGGCCAGCGTGACCCCTGGCTTCATGCGCGCAAAGACAGTCAGGTAATGACCACCCCGCTGGGCCAGTGTCTCTGAGGTGAAAGCAATTGGCACCCATAGTCCGATGTAGCTTTCCATAAATTGAAAACCAGCAGGCATGACACCGACGACTGTGTACTTCTCGCCATTGAGCAGCAACTCTCGACCAAGGACACTCTGTTCGCCGCCGTAACGCCGCTGCCAAAGACGGTAGCTAAGCATCACAACCTTGTTCGCTTGCGGTTGGTCCTCTTCTGGCAGAATGGTGCGGCCCAGCACCGGC
>JAMQPH010000333.1 GCA_023717605.1 Pyrinomonadaceae bacterium | reverse complement strand
TCCGGGTTTCAGGGAGAGTAGAAAGGCTGCAAGCGCAATTAGAAACATGGAATGAGCTGCCGTGTTAGTCATAACCGCTCCGGCGACGGCCTGATTGGCAAGCGGGTGCAACCCAAAGAGCAGCGCTGCGACACTACTGATCGAAACGCTTCTGAATAGCAACCAGGCAATCAAGTACACCAAAACAACGTTGAGCAGGTGGCTGACCAAGTTCCTGGTTCGAAAATAACTGGGTTGTCCCGTGCCGGCCCAGTAAGTGAGCAAATTGATTCCGCGGTTTAAAGGTCGGTATTTGTACGAGCTGAAATGAGTAGTGGTAAAAACCCTGGCAGGGTCGCGAGTATCTTCAAAAGCGGCGCGGTGTACTTCAACGAAATCGTCGTAAGCGCAAAAGTAAGCCGAGGGCAACCGCCAATACGTCAGGCCGGTGGCCATTAGGAGCGCTGCGAGAATCGTTACGTGTTTCAACGACTGGTTCATTTTCGAGGAAGAGACGAAGACTTACTCCATTAATTGTCGCCAGCTCAGCTCCTGTTTTCGAGTGGTTGAGGCGCGAAGAGTCGCTTCCGTCCCAGCAGCGTTTCATACATCACCGTTGTATTTTTCAGTTGGGCTCGATCTGAAAACTTTTCCAACACTCGTTCTCGCCCTTGTGCTCCCATTCGCCGTGACCTCTCAGGATCGCGCAGCAATGAGATGATACGCTCGGCCATCTGTTCATCGTCGCCCGAAGCTACCAGGTATCCGGTTTCTCCCGGCACGATTGCTTCAGCAGCGCCGCCAACATCCGTGGCGACTACCGGTAGTGCGGCCGCCATATATTCGAGAATCGAGTTTGAAAACCCTTCTGCCTTGGAAGTAAGCACACCGATATCAGACACCGAGAGCAGTTCGGCCACCCCGTCGCATCTTCCGATAAAGAAAGTGTCCTGCCCGATTCCAAGTTGGCTAGCGAGATCTTTTGTTTGTTGAACTAACTCGCCTTCTCCAGCCAGGACAAAGGCCGCTTCAGGGACAGCGGCGTGCACTCGTTGGGCCATGCGCAAGAACATAGGATGGTCCTTTATTTCATGTCGCATGTTGGCAACAATGGTCACAAACTTGCGGCTTTGCTTTGGCAGTCCCAGGCGATCCATGACTTGCTCCCGGCTGATGCCGGCCTGCGGGATCACCCTGTTCATGTCCAGACCGTTATAGACAGTCATTATCTTCCGCTCTGGAACACCGCTCTTGATCAAGAACCTCTTCACCGCATCTGAGTTTGCATGGATTGAGTGAGCAAGGCGATACGTCCACCGCCGTTCAACAAACTCCTGCGCCTCGCTGCGCCAACCGCCGGTGTCTCCACGAAAGGCAATGCGTGCCGGCACGCGGGCCATTGCGGCACCGGTGATCGCGAAAACGTTTGTGTAAAAGCTTTGCGGATGGACTACGTCGATCTGACGCTCCCGCAGAAATGAAACAAAGCGGCGCAGCTGAACCAGCATGTTCTTGTCATAAAAGCTCGTGAGGCGAAACTCTGGTACTTCTCCTACTCCCAAGTTTGCGACTTCGTCCAGTAACGCACCTTCCCTCCGGATACAGGCGAGATGGACACCGTAGCGACCGTCCCCAAGCAACAGGCGCGCCAGCAACACGGTTTGGCTTTCACCGCCTCCGATGTCAAAGCTGTCCACCATGAGAAGAACATTCGGTTTTCTCGCCATACTCGTCTGTAAAGCTCTGACAGTTAGGGCTTGCAACTCGCCGGCTCGAGATGGTTCGCGGATTCTACCGGTCGGTCATTGTCTCTTAGGTTTCTTGCCGAACCTGCGGCCGACGTTTGTTGTTCCCTTCTCAGCCACAACTCGAGTACGAGCAGATACCACAGTTGATTGGGAGCCCAGCTATGTTTGACGGAATCTTCAAGTTGCTTAACCACTAATCGCGACTTGATCCATCCCTGCCGCTCTAGCAGCGAGTCGCGCATCAATTCGATCATCCTCTCGCGCCAGCGCCCGGTGATCCAGCGTTGCACGGGGATGCCAAACCCTCGTTTAGGGCCGCGCGCTACGCGCTCGCCAATTCTGCGTCTGGCAAGTTCTCGCAAAACCGCCTTGAGCTGGTTCTGCTTGAGCCTCAGTTCAAAGGGCAGCGTTCCCGCGAATTCCCAGAGGTCTTGATCTAGAAATGGTGACCGGGCCTCGAGTGCATGAAACATGGTCGAGCCGTCCACTTTGGTCATGTACTCACCAACGAAACGCGTCTTTCGGTCATAGGCGAGGAATTGCTGCAGAAGATTGCGTCCGGATTCGTGTGACCAGGGAATCTCGCGCTGGGAGACGTTTGCGTCTACCAAACGGTCGCCAAGCAAACCGTGCCGTCGGTAAACCGGCAGGCCGTCGTGTGCGTTTGCCACGGCGCCCAACCCGCCCGCGGCGTAATCGAAGAACGACCCGGCACGTTTGAGTAAACCGCGACGCGGCAAGAGTAGTCTCTGCCGCAGCCACAATCTCGCGGCGTGGTTTGGCAGTCGTCCGGCGAACCTCTGGGCCAGCCAGAAATTGCGATGCTCCGGATAGCCAAGAAATACGTCGTCGCCCCCATCTCCGGTTAAAAGAACCGTCGCGTTGCGCCTGACTGCCCGCGAAACGTTTAGCATTCCGAGCGCCGAGGCGCAGGCAAACGGTTCTGCGTAGGCTTCGACCAATTCGGATGGATCGCAGGAGTCGTCAGGCCTCAACTGCAGGACCTGGTGCTTGATCCGCAATTGCCTGGCGGTTGCGATCGCATCTTCGGTTTCATCCCACTCGTCACCAGGAGTTCCAACGGTGAAAGCCGTGATGTCGCTTCCCAGTTTGGAAATGGCCCAGCAGACAAGACTTGAATCGACGCCGCCGCTCAAGAGCGCTCCAACAGGCACGTCTGCCTGAAGCCGTCGCTCCACCGCTTGTAGAAACAACCTTTCTGTCTCCACTATTGCTTCGTCGAATGATGGAGCGTTGGCCCGATCAACCTCGCGGGGTCGCCAATACTCGCGTAGCTGTGCCTTACCGTTGGCCCACTCGACGATCGATGCTGCCGGAACCTTTACCGCGTCGCGATAGATCACCGCATCGTCAGTGACATAACCAAACTCGAGAAACTCAGCGATGGCCTGTTCGTCCAGATCTTCCACGAAACCTGCAGCTCGCAAAGCTCGCGGGGTAGAAGCAAAGGCAAGGGAACCGTCTCTAACAACGTAGACCAACGGTTTGACGCCAAGCCGGTCTCTGACAAGAAAGAGCTTCTGTTGGCGTTCGTCCCATAGCGCGAAGGCAAACATGCCTCGCAATTTTGCCACCAGGCTGTCAATGCCCCAGGCATCGTAACCATGAATGAGAACTTCGGTATCAGTTTGGCTGATGAACCGGTAACCTTGGGCCTCGAGTTCTCGGCGCAACGGAACGAAGTTATATATTGCGCCATTGAAAACGATCCCGACCTTTCCGTTGGACGAAAGCATCGGCTGGCGGCCCAGGTCACTAAGGTCAAAGATCGCGAGTCGCCGGTGACCGAGGATTGCACGGGGCCAGGCCTGCAGCCCTTCTCCGTCAGGACCGCGTCTGGCCAATGCTGAGACCATGACGGAGACAGAACTCGTGCCCTGCTCCGTTTCGAACTTCCCAGCTAAACCGGCAATGCCACACATAGCAATTCCGCTCCGCAGCCTTATATCATTTCACACAAATAAAGATTGTTGCCGGTGCGAAGGTGAGGGCCATGTGCTTCAGCGGACGAACGGTTTTCAGTGAACGAAAGGCCCGTCTTTTCCATGGGTTCAGGTTGTTACGGGAGAGATCCTTGAAGTCGACAAAATCCATCACTCGGGAAAAGCCGACCTGCTTGAAATAACGACGCAGCTGAGGGTAGGTAAACTGATGAAAATCGATTCCCAGCTTCATGATGTCTTCGCCCTGACGCGCGATTCTGAGACGGTAGCGCCAATTGTCGGGCATCCAGCCATACAGCGGAAAATCGTATTCTCCTGACGTGAAGCTGAATTTGTTGGTGCTGTCGAAATAGAAGACGCCTCCCGGTTTCAAGGCGGCGACAATCTTCCTTACGCCGTTGTGCCAATCCTCGACGTGTTCGAAAACCGAGGCGGCAACTATCACATCAAACTTGTCAGTGCCGATCTCGGTCTCTTCGACGTTCCCGACCCGAAGATTAAGCTCCTGCTGATAGCGATTTCCGAACTGCCGGGCGACCTCGGCGAGTTGTGGACTAATCTCCAAGCCTTCAATATCCAGTCTCTGTTGCTTGCAATAGATCTGAAACCACCCGCTGCCCACACCAATCTCCAAAATCTTCGCGCCGGGCTCGAGTGGCCTAAATCGTTTGATGTTGTGGAGGATGTTGTCCAGGGCTGGCGTCTGGTCTTCCAGCGTCACATGCGCATGGTTTTCGATGTAACGCGCCACATCAGTCAAGTCCTCATAATGGATGTGCATTTGGATCCTGGATTCGCTAATTACTAAACGGTCTGCAGCTCTCGAGAGGTCATCTCTGCAATAAACTGAGCGTAGTCTCCTCGCTTGAGAGGCAGATTCACAGTCTCGCGACGCATTGAGCTCAGAACAATGGCGTTCGCCAGTTCAACAACGTCCCTGCCCTCTTCGCCGCGGCAAGTTAGTTGAGCATCTCCATTAACTGCGGAAGCAAAATCTGCGTAGAAAACCGCCAAGGCGTTTTCCGCCGGAGGTAGTTGAATCTCTCTGGTGTCGCTCTCGAGATTCCCCATCAGTTGCGTGTCATTTGCTGTTCGCTCGCGAATTGACTGATGCAATCTCGTGACAAACAACTTTCCGTTGTCGATCGAGATTCGTCCCCGGTCGCAGGAGATGACGGTTCTGGCAATGGCCGGGGCTTCAATCGTGCTGATGTGGATATAACCGTGGGCTCCATTTGCATGGCGAAGGATCGCGCTGGCAGTATCTTCAACTTCAATGTCATGCAGGCTGGTATCGCACCGAGCGGTAACCATCTCCGGCATGCCACAGAGCCAGGAATAGCGATCCAGAATGTGCGGCGCCTGGTTTAGCAACACGCCACCACCTTCTCCCTTCCACGTGCCCCGCCACGGGCTACTGCGATAGTAGGCTTCGGAACGCCAAGCGGATTCGATCATCGAGCAGCGGTAAATTGGTCCCAGTTCCCCACTATCAAGTAAACGCTTGGCATACATGTAGGCGGGTTCGAAACGCTTTTGGTGGACCACGGCGAACATCCCTTGGCTTTGAGCTGCGACGCGCAGAACTTCGTCCGCCTGTTCCACGGTCACAGTGAGCGGCTTTTCGCAGATCACATGCAATCCGGCGTTGAGTGCAGCGATAGCAATTTCGCTGTGCTGCCAGTGGGGCGTTGCGATAACAACCACGTCGACCTCGCCGCTGTTGATAAGCTCGTCTGCAGTTTCAAATGATCGACAGCCGAACTCTCCCCCCACCGCTCTGGCGTTCTTCGGCATGGCATCAGCCACTGCAACCAATCTTAGAGCAGGATTCGCAGCCACAACCGTGGCGTGTTCCCTTCCCATCACACCGACGCCAATTATGCCCACGCGAACAGGCTGAACGGCTTTGGTTGCGGGAACAGCGACAGAATGGACAACTGGAGATGGCACTGCTGACGGAACTGTTTCACGACGCTTCCTAACGCCCTCCGGCGCGTAGTTTCTCTGAACCTTTACGAATGCAGCCGCCAACTCTTTCATGTCAGCGTCGCTGCCCAGGAACAGATTGTGCGGCAGAAACATCATGTTTTTCGTTGCTTCATCTGAAACTGGCGTGGGCAACTGTCGCAAATATTCAGGGTGCTTATCTGCGATACGCTGCAACGCCGGTTGCTGTGCCATGGTCGCCGTGTAGCCGCGGCTGACCGGAATACCTTCGGCCTGCACCGCCCGGAGAAAGTCTTCAATACTCACTCCGCCGCACTCTTCCGGGGTGTAGCGAAGCACGAACATATGCACTCCATGACGGATGGTTCCTGGCCCAATAGCCAACGGAGTTAAGCAACTCGCATCGCCGATATATTCACGCAGGCGGTGGAAGTTGACGGACCGTTTTTCCTGCTGCTCTTCAAGGCTCTGCAAACGATGCAGCAAGACAGCCGCAACATATTCGCTAGCTCTCAAATTGAACCCAAGGTTATCGTGCCCCCAACGCTGGCCGCCCAGGCGGGCACGACCGACGTTGTGGAAGGCGTACGCGCGTTCAAAGATTCCCGGATCGTTGGTTGTGAACGCTCCGCCTTCACCTGAAGTAAGGTTCTTCCATGACTGAAAGCTAAAACCAGCGGCATCGCCGATCGAGCCCGCTCTTCCGAGTTCATGCATGGCTCCGTGCGCTTGAGCAGCGTCTTCAAGCAAGACGAGTGAATGACGCTTGGCAATATCCCGGAGCGCCGTCA
>JAMQPH010000325.1 GCA_023717605.1 Pyrinomonadaceae bacterium | reverse complement strand
CACCCAAGGAACCTGACAGGTAACGGTATTGTCAACTTAATTCAAGAAGAACAAAACTAGGGACTCCGGCAGGATGAATCCACTTTTAGTCATCTGGTCAATTAACAATCGCCTCGACGCAAATCGCCTCTTCCCATACGGCGAATCTCGATTTCATCACTGCTCGATAACCTCTAGCCCTATATAGATGTCTCCCCACTCGGAAGTGTGAGGTAATGATTCCGAAGGCCGAGAGAAAACACTGCGCATGTCCCGCTGATTTGAACCGTCTCATCACACGCTCCCGCAACCTGGTTGGCTGATGAGAATTCTCGGCCCGATTGTTCCGATACTTCTGCTGGCAGTGCTCGACACCCGGCAACACTTCGGCCTTCGCGGCACGTAGCTCTTCAGCTTATCTGTGATAATCACACGCGGAACGTAGCGCAATCCTTTTAGTAGCTTGCGAAAGAACTTCTTTGCTGCCTTCTTATCCCTCCGGCTCTGAACCATGATATCCAACACATCGCCATCCTGATCTACTGCACGCCAAAGGTAGTCGGGTAAGGAGGCACTGTTACCAGCACCCCCTCCCCTAAGAACCGTGCGTGCCCCTTTCAAGGCACACGGCTCAAGCCTCTCTCAAACGCCCCGTTGAGGGGACGCGGTGTGAACTAACAGCCGGTTGACGGACACGACGATGGCAAGCCGGGTGAAGCAACACCAGGTTAGCGGAGTGGTTCTTGCGGTTAGCTCGCCGAACAAGGTGGCCGGTGGTCCAGCCGGATTGTCTGGTGAGTCTCTCAGCGCAAACCACGCAGCTGCCCTCTTGGGCAAACCAGAGCTGCACCAAGCGTCGATAACCGCTCGGGTTGTTTACCATCTGAAGAGCAAGACGTTCTTCAAAGTAGACTTCCCAATCCTGGTCATAGGGATTGGCCTCAGCTCTGATCTTAAGGTGTCGCTTGATGGGAGTGGCTTTGGCTTTGCACAAATGAACGGGCTTCCGTTCTTTGTGTTGGTCAGAGACCACTCCGGTAAATACCCAGTTGCAAGTGCCCACTGTTTGGAAGTATTTCTTCCTTATCCAAGCGGCACTCCTGGTCGGGTGTTTACGCTTGCTCCAGCGCCAGATCATCCGGAAGATATGCGTATCAACTTTTCCAAAGGTCTGCTTACTTACTACGTGCTGGTGGTAGCTGGCCCATCCGCTGATGATTGGATTGAGCCGCTGTACCAAGCTGCCAGCAGATAGCTGGAGGCTGCCTTTGACGACCTGACGGACTTTGGCAACTAAAGCCTGAACACTCCTTGTACTGGGCTTGATTAACAGCTTGCCATGGTACTTACGAATGTTCTGTCCGAGGAAGTCGAAGCCGTCTGAAATATGCGTGATGCGCGTCTTGGTCGGTGATAGCTCCAGTCCACGCTCCTGCAGAAAGCTTTCCACAAGTGGCTTTACTTCATCGACGAGCAGTTCTTTGGTGCTGCCGGTGATGATAAAGTCATCCGCATAAAGCACCAGTCTGACTTGAGAACTCTGCTTTGCCCTTTCGGTTGATGAGAACTTCTCACGCAGAGCTCGGCCCAACCCGTTGAGGGTTATATTGGCCAGCGCTGGTGAAATTATCCCACCCTGCGGAGTCCCGGCGTCAGTCGGATACAAGACGTGTCGATCCACATATCCAGCCTTCAACCACTTGCGGAGAATACCCTTGTCCATGGGGATATGGGTTATTAACCAGTTGTGGTCGATGCCCTCGAAACAGCCTTTGATGTCTCCTTCAAGCACCCATTGCGGTGATCTCCGCTTCGCCAATGTGTTAAAGCATTGGGCGATGGCATCAGCCGTTGACCGTTCTTTGCGAAACCCGTAACTGTGCGGCTCCGCCAGCGTTTCGGCCACTGGGTCGAGGGCGAGCAAATGCAGCGCCTGCCTTGCTCGATCTCGCATCGCAGGTATTCCCAAGGGACGGAGCCTACCATCCTGCTTCCGCAGATAAACTCTTTTCAGCGGTAGCGGCTGGTATCCGTTAGCACGCAAGTCGCGAATGGCTTGCGCCTTTTTCTTCGGAGTGTTCCATAAGACATGGTCCACTCCTGGAGTCCGTTTGCCCTGATTGCTAGACACCCGTTTTATGGCTAACGCTTTGCCACTGAACGAGCGAGTCAGGAGATAGCGCAAGGCTCGCACCCGGCGCTTCTTTCCTGCCTTCATCGCCTTCACGATACGGGTTTGCAGACGACGCACGTTACGGTGAACCTGGGGCCAGTTAATGGCCTGCCAGTTCTCTCCGTAGCTCAGGCTCGCGCCAGTAGCGGTAGCTACTCCTAAGTTCAACGAACTCCTGTCTCTGCGTAGTCGACTAACTATCTCGTGACGAAAGACCCTGCGGAAGTCTGCCACGCTTTCGCGGGGAGTGATGTTGCCGCTAAGTCCAGCTCAACTCCTATCCACCTCATTACAAGGCGGCCTTCGCTTGCTCCGCAATCCCATACCTGCACTCCTTTCAGCTCGCCTTACGGCTTGCATTCCTGCTCAAAAAAACGAGCAGGAGAAGTACGGGCTTACCACGTTCCGCGTTTGTCCCTGAGCGGGGTAGGTCTCACCTTTACGCCGGTGACGCTATCGTCTGCGGACCGGGGACTCCATAGCCACGGTCCCGATACTAATAAGGTCACTTACCTTTTGGTCCAAGCCTGTCAGCATCTTTGGCTTGTTCGGACTAACGGCGCTTAGCAGTGATTCACATGTGTTGACCATACCGCTCGATCCTAGTCCCCAACCGCCTTGATGCTGGCAGTCGCAACCTCGACTCGCGCTCTGGTTGCCACTCTCGAAAGAGCGAGGATACATTGTCCCCGAGGCTTCACACCGGAGAGTTGCCTCTCCCGCATGCTCCGGTAGGATACTGATGGCAGAACATCAGGTGATGTCATGGTTACCCCAGCATCACAGTTACAAAACGCGACCTCGTGTCGCACATGGAGTCGTCCGTTTATTTTCAAGAACACTTCGTCGAGATGCCATCGGTCGCCGGGACGAGGAGACTTGTGACGTAGGCCCTTGGCGTAAGTCTGGCCGAACTTAAGGCACCATTCTCGGACAGTCTCATAGCTGAGGGAGACGCCGCGCATCGCTAACATTTCTTCGACATCGCGGAAGCTCAGTGAGAAGCGAAAATATAACCAGACGCAATGGCTGATGATCTCGGCGGGAAAGCGATGACGATGGTAGCGAGAGACAGGGAAGCGCATAAGCGGATTATGCCGCAGGAATAGCCTGATCACATCTTGCCGTTAACCTGACAATACCCATTCGAGTTCTGTCCCTCGGCTCATTGACAGGGGGGAGCAGCGCCAGTCTATACTTCCGGTCGTAAGGTTGGATTTGCCACAGTCACCCAATTCTAAAATCAATGGAGAAAGCACAATGGCACAACAGGATAAGAAAGCGCTAAATCCATGGCAAGGCAAGTATCTGCGCATCGTAAACAAGGTCAGCGGGTTCGGGCTACTTGCTGGAAGCCATGGCACCAATCCGGGCGATAGAAAGATGTGGCAGTATCCTCTTTCGGAAACGGGCCCCAATGCTAAGGGCTTCGAGTGGACGCTGATGCCTACCTTCGATGGTTCCTACTTGATCATCAATAGAGTAAGCGGCTTTGGCTTACTTGCTGGAAGTTATGGCTCCGGTGGAGACAGGCTCGTATGGCAATATCCCGTTACGGAATTGGGTGGCAATAATCCTGATGGTTTCAGATGGAGCGTTGAGGCCCAGGGTGGCGCTTTTCGCATTGTCAATAGAGCAAGCGGATTTGCACTGCTTGCTGGAAGCTACGGCTCCGGTGGAGACAGGCTCGTATGGCAATATCCTACGAGTGAAGTCGGGTCGAATGAAGATGCCTTTTTGTGGGCCCTTCAAGAAACCGGGGAGGGATTTAACGTGCCCCAATTGCGGCCGGGAGAAGATGACGGAGCAAAGGCGCTTGATGTTCCGCGACTGACGTCGATGAAAGACGTCCCTGTTAGCAAATCGGAGTCATGGGTGATGGGGGAGGCCCTGATCCCGTTTATGTATGTCAAGGACGGAGCGGTCTCTAATCAGCTGCGCACAAATCCTTACTACGTATTGTCTAGAGAACGATACTGGTCGCAGGTTGAACTAAACGAGTATGACGGCCGTCTGCAACGGAAAGAGAAGGTAACGGTAAAAACGGGCATCACTGAGACCCAATCGCGGAGTCTGGAGAATGAACTGGGCATTAAAATCTCTGCTGATGCAACGTTGAGCTATGGTGTGGCGTCGGCTACCCTGAAAACTGAGATAGAAAATAGACTAAAGGTAACGGAAACCTCAGGAGTGACAAAAAGTCGGGAGGAGGAAACAGTATTTGAGATTACCGTCCCGGATGAAACGGTGCGCATAGTGACTTGGGCGATGGTGGAGCGCTTCAGCCTTAAGAGAGGAGACGACTCGCTGGTTGGACAGCCGTCCGAGGTGACTCTAAAGAGTGTTGTTCATGATAGTTATCCGCCCAAGGAAATCCGCCACAGTGTGGTAGCTGGTTAACAAGTGGCTGACGGAGCCGGTTTTCAGTAGTCGCCCTCTTTCCCCCGTCTGGCTCATGGACAGCCATGGGATCAACGCCTGTCCCTACCAAAAACCCCGTCCACAGTTGTAATCATTGAAGTTGGCAGTTTCGGCTGCTAACCTCGCACAGCCATGAAAGATTTTCCATCGTCGTTTCTTCTATACTGCGCTCCGTGTTTACGGACGTACGAATCGCACCGACCACACGGTTCCACCCGTGAAAACTTGAGCTTTCGTCATTCTAGGTTTGCAGTCTCTACAAATTTCGGGCGTTCTTTGTTACATCTTTCTAATCCCTAAGGTCTGTCGTGCCCAAGTGTCGAATTTTCTGGCCACAATTTGGACACGACAAACTGTGGTGAACCCCTTTGTTGAGACAGTCTTATCAGCATACTGCCGCGCTATCGAATGGGTTTAGGGCGACAACCTTGCTGCGACTCTGAATCCCAGATAGGGCGCCTTAACTTCTGGCTGAAAATTCTCTCGATAGGAGAGGTAGAGAATGGCGATACTCGCGCTGTACCATGAACCTCCTCGCACCACGCGCTCGCCCGCCGCTTCGTCGTGATTTCGCTCATCATCATCAACGTACGGATGTTGCCTGTTGTAAGCGCGAAACACTGATTGCGTCCACTCTGCCACGTTCCCAGACATGTGGTACAGACCGTAACGGTTAGGTCGATAGGTCGACTGCGTCACCTGGAGGCCAGCTACGGTCGATTCTGCACTGGGATTCTTCCTCCAATTGTAAAGAGGAACTTCCGCGTCGCTGATCGCCATACCCAGGCCGTAATCGAAACTATCTGGCCCACGAGCGGCTTTTTCCCATTCGGCTTCCGTAGGCAGGGCATAAATCCAACGGCCGCCGATCTTTTTGGTCAACCACCGACAGAACGCGTTAGCTTCTAACCAGTTCACCTGCGTGACCGGTTGATCAGACTGGCCGAAGCGTTTGAACTCGACATCCTCCGGATCCAGCAACGCTGACGCCTGCGACGAGTTGGTTGCTCTCCAGCTTGCTCCTGCTTTGGTCCAGTTGGAATTTTCCGCATAGCCGTGCGGATCATTCAGGAATTCTCTGAATTCGCCGTTGGTTACTTCAAATGGACTAATGAAGTAGGCCGTGAGCCAGATGTAATGTGGCTCTTGCTTGTTCTGGCGGTCGCCGAGCAGGAAATGACCACTGGGGATATAGACAAACTCCGGTAGGTTTGGGAGCAGGCGTGGTGGGAAGGAATCCGTCATTGAACGTATGGTGATCGTGAACGCACCGTCTTCGTCAGGACCGCCGCGATAGCCCGTGATTGGAACCGGGTAGAACAGTTCCCCGCGTGACCCGTCGACTTTCAGAAAGTAGTTGCCTAGTGGCAACCAGACTCGCTCCCCGCTGACCGATGACACGGCTATAGCATCTTGAAGTCTGTTTGCCGCCTTGAAAATAGACATACTCGCGCCAGACAGGTTAGACACTATGATTTCTGTTTCGCCGCGCTCGAAGCGAGAATGTTCACGCTGTTCACTTGAGCGGTAGATTAGTAGCGAACCAGCAATTGCCACAACGAGGACGATTGTCCCGCCCACAAACAGTTTTTTCACAACCCCGGATCTCATGATCATCGCAGCCCTGGCGGGCCAATGGTGCGCAGTGGACTTCAAGTTCTGACAACGGCCGATTTCAGATGTCCTGTCGCCTGAGCAAGGCCCGCGCTAACAGGAACGGCGCTATGATCCAGAGAGCAAGAGCACTGAGGAGGAGCAAAATACTCTTCGTCTCGCCTCCAAAAAATCGCAACAGCGCCGCGCCGGCCAAGCCGAACATTTCCTTTCCGTCTAGCACCATCAAACTTGCGACCCGAACCATATCTACGGGATTACCAAAAAGCGAGACAAAAATAAAAACATTGGCTGTCCGCTCCTTTAAGAGAAAAGTCACCCCGATAACGAACAGGTCGTAAAAGAGCACGAAGAAGAACCACAGAGAGAGCGCAACTCCGAAGGCCTTCGCTTTTCGCTGGCAAAGCGCAGATACGAAGGCCGCAATGCTCAGGAAGATCAGCGCGAGTAGAAGTGAGAGGCCGACGAACAACGGATAACGGAGCGACCCTTCGCTTCCGGCGTTCAAAGCAATGACGATGCCAGCGAGCCCAAAACCGACCAACGTGGCGGTCAAGATGGAGGCAAAGAGTCCTAGGAGCTTTCCCAGCAGAATTTCGGTGCGCGTTACTGGCTGGGAGAAGAGCAGCTCGCTGGCACCCTTTTCACTGGTGAAACTAAGGGTGCCCATCATTAAGGCAACGAGCGGGATGGCATAGAGGACCAGATTAAGCAGACTCGCCGACGTGCGGGCGAAGCCTTGAAAGCCCATTTGCCCGGCCGTTACCAGGCCGAAGTAGGAGATTGCCAGCACCAGCACGCCAAAAATGAGGGCGAACACCAACGTCCATCTGTTGCGAATGTTGATGATCAACTCCTGGCGCGCAATGGCTGTGACTGCTTTGATGTCCATATAAAAGCGTCTCAAAACGGGCCGGCGGCATGATCATTAATCAAGATCGTTGAAGCGCAGCGCCTTACCGTGATATTTGTCGACCGCTTCCGCAGCTCCTGCTTCATCTTTGAAAGCCACAATGCCGCTCCCCATGGGCGTCTTCAATTCCGATGAACGCACATAGTAGGCAGTATCAGCCTTGAGCCAGTGCCGGTCGTTAAAATCCATGACGAAGAAGGCCCGGATCCGCTGCTTGTTCCCTTTGCTTTGCATGAAGTTGACCATGCAACCGATGTCGTCGAACTTGAATGGCTGGCCGTCAATAACTATGAACTCAGCCGCGTAACGCTTTTCGGAGATAGCCATCTTGCAGAAACCGCAAATGTCTTCTGGCTCAATCGCCACCGGCTCAAGCTCACTCTTGTGACAACCCGCAAGAATAATTCCCCCAGCAAAGACGGTCCGCAGAAGCGTACTGAGCGACGTTAAAACGCTTATCTGAATTCGGGTTCTGCGCATGGATGGTGCTCTGAAAGGTACCCTATTTGGGTTGAGAGTCCTGTTCACGGATGTACTTCATGTAGATGTCTTCCAGCGAAAGCTCCTCGGTGGCGAAACGGTCAACTCGCCCACCGGCCGACTCTATAGCCCGCAGGATCTCGAGCCGATCACTAGCCTGCGAGGTTAGCACCATCGAGTCCCCTTCGAGTGTGACGTCTTCCGCCCCGGACGCTCGCGCCGCCTCGAGCAAACCATCCGCTGGGTTCGTCAGGACGACGCGCATCCGCGAACTACGCATCAACTCCTCACGAAGAGCTGCTATTGACTGAAGAGCGACAAGTCGGCCGCCAACCAGAATAGCTACGCGATCCGCAAGTTCTTCCACATCTGCCAGCATGTGTGAGGAAAAGATGATTGTTCTTCCCTCGCGTTTGAGAGCGGCCAGAAACTCACGGAAGTGGATCGCGCCTTCGGGATCGAGACTGATTGTCGGCTCGTCGAGAACCAGAACGGGCGCATCCGGCAGGCACGCAACCGCCAGTCCGAGCCGCTGCACCATGCCACCGGAAAAATCACTGACCTGCTTTTCAGCCAAGCCGTTGAAACTGAACTTCGTCGCGACAAGGGTTTTCTCAATACGGCTGATGGGAATCTTTCTCAAATTGCAGTAGAACCTGAGCACGTCGCGCGCCGTCAGACTGTCAGGGAAAAAGACCCGCTGCGGCAGGTAACTCATCAGGCGTTTGGCCTCGCGCGCTCTTTTCCAAACATCGATCCCGTCGATGAAGACTTGACCTGAGGTGGGATGGGTCAAACCGATCATACATTTTAGTATCGTAGTCTTACCGCTCCCGTTCGGCCCCAAGAGTGCAAACGTCTCCCCTGTTTTAATGTCGAGGGACACATCTCGCACGGCCACGACCGCGCCGAACTTCTTGGTCAAATCCTGAATTTGAATCATCGTGGAACCGCAAGGATGAAGGCAGAAGGTATACTACTCAAGTTGAATTGCGCGTCAAACGGAGTCACGCTCTTATTCTTCATCCTTCATCCTTCCGCCTTCATCGTTGCTCTCCGTTGTCCTATCCAAATTACGCACAGGGCAAATCCGAGCAACGCCAGTGAGATTATCATCAGCCACGGGTGGGTTCGACCGATCGGCTTCTCACGCTCGAATGGGAAATCGAGCTTGACGGCCTGTATGAGCGGGGACCGGTCCACTTCCGACGACCCTCTTAAGATCGGAAACGTCGTTTCGGCCATCGCCAACGCCTGCGCTGCCGGACTGCTCAAATAGATGCGCAGCCTTGGGTAATTGCCCTCCATGTTGTCAAACACGTTTTGGACCTTGTGAGGCACATCGCCCCTGCCGTCCCCGTCCAAATCGTAGCCTTCATAGTTGCTCCAAAAGTTACCTCGCCCGTTCAATTCCCATTTCGTCGTGCTGCCGCGACCAACCAGTTGGAGCGGGCTCAGGTTGCCAACGAAATTGTTTTCGGTAAACACGTTGGCGTCGGCATTGCTGTACATCTGTATGGCGACATCATTATCGGCGATAACGTTGCGGCGCAGGGTGCTTCCTCGTAAAGCCTCAATGAAGATGCCCGTCGCGTTGTCGATAATGAAATTCTCTTCGGCCAGAATCTCGCTGCAATCCTGAAAGAGGATGCCGAAGGAGCTGAAACCACGATTGCGTACGAAAGCGTTGCGGCGAAACTCTATCTTGTTTGAGTACATGATGGCCGCGCCCGCGACATTGTTCGTGAAGAAGTTGTCTTCGAAAATATTTCGATCCGAGCTCATGTAATGCAATCCGTAGCGCAGGTCTGAAACGCGGTTGCGACGAATCTCGTTGCCCGTGCAGCTCTGAATGTACATCCCATCGCGCGTGAAGGCGATAATGTTGTCTTCGATGGTATTGTTGTGCGCGTTCCAAAGATGCAGCCCTGCGCCCCGCTCGCCGGTCTCAAGCTCGGCCCGGCCCCGAATGACATTACGGCGGAGCGTGTTTTCGCTCGAGCCGAACAAGTAGATGCCGTAGAGTACGTCGCGCAGTTCGTTACCTTCAACGTGGTTTTTGTTGGATTTAAGAAGGATGCCGGAATCTTCGCGGTTCAAATCGCCACCACTGTGCTCGATGACGAAACCTCTGATCACACACCCCTCGGCGGTGATCTCAATGACACTTGACTGCCCGGCGCCGCGTAGAATTGGGCGGTCCACGCCTTCGAGAGTAAGGCGTTTGTTGACCACGACATTGCCGGCGTAAGTTCCGCGACGAACTTCAACTGTATCTCCCGCCCGGGCCGCGGCCACGGCTGCCTGGACAGATTGAAACTGCGCACTCTCGCCGCCCACCCTTAGCGTTTCACTTCTAACAGTCCAGGCGCTACCGGCCAGCGTCAGGCAGATCAGCAAGACCTTCCCTTGAAGTCGTCGTTTCATGCGCCCCCTCTCTGCTGCGCTTTGCCGACAAGAGAATCGCGACCAGCAACAGAATTGGAAACGCCGCCAGCGCATAGGAGCCAACGCCCGGGAAACTGTTAACCATGAAGTTGGCGATCTGCTTCGACCCGAAGAAAGGTGGTGTGAAAGGCTCGACTTTGATGGCGGCGGTGGGGTCGAGGTTGTGACCGTACATGTAAAGCCGATGATAAAAGCTCCACATCGAGAACAAACTGAAGTAGGTGAAGAAGACAAACACGTCGACCAGGTTCGACATCTTACCGATGACCATTGCCCTGAGCGCGAAAATCATAAGCACACCGATGACCAGCGGCAGCCAGGTAAACTCGCTGAAGTCACTTTCGAGCAATGGACGCATTCCGATGTAGTGGTTCAGCGAGTTGATCTCTCTGAGATCGTCGCGGTTGGGCGTCTTGCC
Organism: Pyrinomonadaceae bacterium; assembly: GCA_023717605.1. Lineage (GTDB taxonomy): Bacteria > Acidobacteriota > Blastocatellia > Pyrinomonadales > Pyrinomonadaceae > PSRF01. The sequence continues at coordinate 11,999 of JAMQPH010000325.1, read as the reverse complement.
GCCTTCCAGCTGGTAGGAGTAGATGTGCAGAGCCAGCCCGTCAGTGTACTGGTTGGAGAAGAAGGTCATGTTCCAGATCGGAAAAAAGAAGGCCGGAAACAGCACCACCACTGCGATCAAAATCAAGACGCGACTCTTCAACTTGAGCGGCAGCTCGAAGAAGGTGTTTGCTTTATCAAGAAAATCCCTCATTAGCTATCTCTCCTTCGACGCGTCCAAGTATGAAGAGCCGCAGTTACCATCGTTCCTCTTCCCCATTTGTGTCTTTGGGTAACTTATAGTGGTTGCGCTCGAGGTATCGCGATGTTACCTGGGCTTCACCAACAGATATCCTGCCATCTCCTGGTGGAGCGCCGAACAGAAGTTGGTGCAGTAGTAGGGGAAGACACCGGGTTTATCGGCCACAAACTCGATTACTTTAGTCTCGCCCGGGTCCACCACGACATTGATGTTGTACTCGCCCAGTCCGAACCCATGTAGTTCGTCCGTGGTCTGCTCGATGTTGGTGATATAGATGGTTACCTTGTCGCCCTGATTGACTTCGATCTTGTTCGGCTCGAAGCTGCTGCGCACCGCGACCAGTTTGACAGTAACGTCCGAGCCACTGCGGGTGGCAGAAACGTCTTTCACGTCCCAGATGGCGTTCGGGTGCTTGTTCTCCTCCTTGGGGTAGACCTCGAGCGGCTTGAGCTTATCCGCCCTGATCAACTGGGCGTAGTGCGGTTCCGGCTCGGTGAAGGCGTCATAGAGCAGCTTCATTTTCTCACCGCTGATGTTGATTAGCTGCGAGCTTTCGGGTTGCGACGGACCAACATTCATGTGGCGGCCGTGGGAGAGCTTGTTGAGAGCGATCATGTACTTCCCGTCGGGATTAACCGTGTCGCCTTCGGCCGTGGCGAGGTGGCCGATGTTGTAGCTAATCGGGATCTTATCCGTCACTTCCCAGGTCCCCAGTTTCCACTTGGCGATGGCGCTCTCAACGAACAGACTTGTGTAGGCGTAGCCCTGATCGTCGAACTGCGTGTGCAGCGGCCCGAGGCCCACGTTGACTTCGGCTTCCCTGACCTTGTCGTAGTTAATGACCGGAATGCCGTCTTCCTCTCCGGTGAAGTCCTTGTTCTGGATGGCTGCGAGAACCTTCTCCATACTGAAAGCGGTTGTGATTGACTGAAGCTTCCCACTGCCAATGATCCATTTGCCGTCCGGGCTCACATCCACACCGTGCGGGCTCTTGCTGCAGGGGATGAGATAAACAACTCCGGGTGTCTCTTTCGGGTCGATCACTTTTACGCCGCTGATCGTCTTGAATTTACCTCCATTGATTGCCTTCTCCGCCTCCCGCCAGTTTACGGCAGCGATATAGTCCCGGTCTTTCTGCGTCGACGTCACTTCAAGCTTGCCGGTGGCGCGCTCAGTGTTGTAGGAAGTCCAGAACGCCCAGCCGTCACTCGGACCTTTGCCTGCATCTCCCAGGTCCCAATTAAAAGGTGGCGTCAAGATTTGCCAGCCGACGCTCATTTCGCCACTGTTCGGATCGACCTTTAATCCTGAGACGATGCCGCTATATCTCGTCGCGTATTCTTCGATCGGAGCATAGGTGCCTTTCGGCAGTGGCACGGAGAAGCGGGAAGCGGCCAGTATGTACTCGGTGTTTGGTGTCACGAAAGAGCCGCCGTGGTAGCCGGAAATATTCGGGACGGGCCCGAGTATCTGTCTGGTCTTGAAGTCCCGCAGGTCAATGCGGGCCATTCGATTATTGGCGTTGTCGTTGATGAAAAGCCACCGGCCATCATAATCGCCTTTGGTCTCGCTGAGGGCCGGGTGATGCGTGTCGCCCCAGGTATAGCCGCCCAGCATCTCTTTAGTTTCCTTGTCGAAACCGTAGCCCGTCGCCGGATAGAGGGCGAAGACTGGAATCGTCGAGATGTGACGCATCGAGGGGACGCCGGCCACGTAGACGTTTCCAGAGTGACCGCCGGAGTAGAAGAGATAGTATTCGTCCGTGTCGCCCGGCGCGACGTAGGTGGCGATGGCCGCTTCGGCCACATCACCGCGTTCGGCCCTGGGCTTTTTGGCGCAACTGAAAAAAGAGAGGCTGGCCACGGCCATGCTGAGCATGCCGAGACCGAACCAGGTAAGTTTCGAATGATTGCCTTTCATAATGGGTCTCCTTGCGTTTCAGATTGTTCCAGTTCCAAAGTCTCAGCAGTTCGCCGCTCACCATTGTTGAGCAAGCTGCTTGTCCGCCCGCGTCAGTTCTTCAACGGCCGACTCTCACTGCGGTGAAGGTTTTGCCTGTGGCTCAGGCAAGGGCTTTGCTTGTAGCTCAGTCTTCTTTTGATAAGCCAGCTTCAACTTGGCCACCGCTTCTTGTTTGTCCTCCTCCGAGAGCTTAATTTGCGTGGACAAGACGACCGCCATCGTGCCGGTCGGGTTGTTGAGGAAATCCTCCAACGTTTTGCCGAAACGGCTTTGCACATCAACAACTGCCTCCGAGAGGTCTGGGCCGATCTTGGATCCTTCGATTCCCAGAGCGCTAACTGAGTGGCAGACGAAGCAGCCTTTCTTGACGAAGAAAGCGCCTTCCCCTTCCAGCATCTGACGCTCTTTCTCGATCTCCTCGGGCGACTGCTTCTCAGCGAGTTGTACTCCGGCCATGTAACGGGTCGGGACGTTAGCCCTACGCCAACTCATCACCAGCAATCCCAGAGCCTGCGCGTCACGACTATTGAAGCCAAAGTTTGGCATCACAGTCTCCGGCACAAGCGTTTTTGGATTTTGAACGTGCGCCACGTGCCAGGCGAAGGCCGTCTTGACCCCGAGGAAGCGCGAGTAGTCATACTGCTCGGGCGATTTGTCACCCACGTAAGTCAGGTCGGGACCTATGGTGCCGCCACGATCGTTGATCGAGTGGCAGGCGCGACAGTTCTTGTCCCGCACCAGCTGCTTCCCCAGGTTGATGTAATCAGCGCCCTTGGTCTCGCGGTCATAGCGATGACAGATGTTGCAGTTGACCTGCATCATCACCCTTCTGTCCCTGACAAGATAAAGATCGCTCACCTGCTTGCCCATCAGCGGCTCTTCCCAGTGTTCAACGAAGCCGTGCGCCGACTCCATGTCTGTGGCAAAGCCCTGACCACCGTGACAAACGCTGCAGCCAAACTGGTTCAAAGGGTGTGTCTTGAGAATTTCCTGCGGGTGCGACTTGAACGGTTGCGCAACATTATCCAGACCTTTCCACTCCATGCCCTGGTGGCAGGTCACGCAACGGTCAACGCGATCCAGTTCTTTGACCCAGATCTGCTGCAGCCCCCTGGGAACCTGGGCCGCACGCTGCGCACCGTATTTCTCCTCCACCATTTCTGCAAACTCGTCCTGATAGCCTTTCCACTCAGGCGTGAAGTGGTTCCAAAAGATGAAGGCGGTAAGAATAAAAATCACCCCACCAAACGAATAGAGTAAAAGAGAATCCTTTCTGAACATGCCAGCCCCTCCCTAGAATTTGCGCGGCATCTCAGGCACGCTCTCCCAGGGCCAGTAGAAGTTCCAATACGGCCCACGCAGGAATGTTCCGATGATCGTGAAAACAAGGATGAACGCGACGATCATCAAAAATATGATGTTCTGCCGGCGACGCTCTTTGGTCGACCAGACGCCGATGGCGCTGACGGGCGACTTGTCCAAATAAGGCCAGATCAGCGCTGCCAAAACGAGCACGCCCGGCAGACCGATGCCGCCAACAAGCGCGCCGTTGATGGTAAAACCGCCGATGGTAAAGGTCGTAATTGTCACCAGCTCCTGCAACCAGAGAAAGTACCAGGGTGCTTTCGCAGGATTCGGCGTCACCGATGGATTAGCAGCTGCTTCAAGCGGAGCCCGGAATAGAATAGTCAGTAACGAAGAGACCGCTAACGTCGCCAGGCTGACGACGAGCAGCCGGCGCGTCAGGTTGGGTGAAGACATCACCGTGTGTTTGTCCTCGTCAATGATCATCGTCTCGACATGAACGGTGGTGCCGCCCGTGATGCCCAGAAGAGAGTAGGTCTTGCTCTTGATAGGCGCGACCTTCTCCTTCTTTTGTTCGAGTGAAAGCCGATCCACACACGCCAGCCCGCCGTCTTTCCTCACGCGCCACATGTGATAGGAGAAGAGCAGCAGAACCCCAAGAGGTAGAAAGAAGCAGTGAAGGACATAAAAACGGATGAGCGTGTTCTGATCAATCGTCGTTCCGCCCAGGAGGAAAAAGCGCATCTTTTCGCCCACGACAGGCGCGGCGGAAGCAATGTTTGTTCCGACGGTGATGGCCCAATAGGCGAGTTGATCCCAGGGCAACAAGTATCCCGTAAAGGACAGCAGGAGAGTCAGGAGCAGAAGCACAATGCCGATAATCCAATTAAGCGGTCTGTTCTGATGGACTGCGGTGCCGTTCTTATAAGCGCCGGTGAGAAAGACTCTGACCATGTGCAGGAAAACCACAGCCACCATCAAGTGCGCGGAAATCCGGTGCAGCCCGCGCAGGAACCAGCCGTAAGATACGGTGAACTCGAGGTCCTTGACGGAGAGGTAGGCACGCTCAACCGAAGGAACGTAGAGGAACATGAGGGGGATGCCCGTCAGAACCAAAATAAGAAAGAGCACTGCCGAAATCGTGCCCAGCCAAAAAGAGTAGTTCCACGAAAGGCTAGCTCTCGTCACTTTCGCCGGGAACCAATGAAGCAGGAAGTTTCTGACGACAGAATCTCCTGCCTCGCGGTTAGACTCAGGTTGCCAGCTCCACTTGATTTTTTCCCAGGCCGAGAGGTACTGCTTGAACCTTCCCAGCGACGCGCGTGGTGTCACCATGAGCTTGTCCTTCTATTTATGAGTGTTTCGTTTCCCCCTCCTGCTCGATTACTTCGGACAACGGGTAACCAATCAGCTAGATCGTCAACCTGAAATCCTGCCCCACCGTCTCGGCCGCATCTACAATGAGTTGGCCATCATCGGGTGAAACTTCTACCTTGAAATGATCGAGTGGGCGCGGCGCAGGTCCTGAGTAATTGGTACCATCGCCGTAGTATTTCGAGCCGTGACAGGGGCAAAGAAACTCCGATAGCTCTTCAATCTCGCGTCCCCCAACATTAACCTTCTTCGGCTGATTCAAACGTTGCATCTTCACGGTACATCCCAGATGTGTGCAGGCTGCCGAAACGGCGTGGAACGTATTGCGATTGCGAAAGATGAAGATGCGCTTCTCCTCTATGAATTCGGCGCCTTCGCCGAACTGATCCGGCGGTCCGATTTTGAATCGCTGCGGCTGCTCGTACAGTACATTCGGCACGAGCGAACGCATGAATGCATAAGCCTGACCACCGAGGGCCAGAAGGGTAGCGCCGATACCCAAACGGCCCAGAAGCTTGCGCCGTGTCCAATTGCCTTCGCGCTCGGGCGTTTCGCGGTGGGCGCCCTCGTCCGTGGTCAAGACTGCGACGATCGGCAAACCGCCGTTATCCAACCCGGACCTCTTGCTCCTCATAGTAAAAGACCTCCATGGTCATGGCATCGGTCGGGCAGCGTATGGCGCACAGTCCACAGCGAATGCATTTCTCGTCATCTTTAAGCATGGCTGAAAGCGGCCCCGTCAGGCCAACGCCGGCGGTTTCTAGAATCTTCTCTTTGACTTCTGGTTCAAGGTCGAGAGCTTCCACAGGTACCAGTTTCAGGCAGTACTCCGGACAAATATCAACGCAGCGGTTGCACATCACGCATTTCTGCGCGTCGTAGATGGTTTGAATGTGGCAGTACAAGCAGCGCTCGGCTTGTTGCTTCGCTTCAGCTTCGTCGTAACCGACTTCCACTTCGGAGATACCCGTGCGACGGTCCAGCGAGATGGTCGGCGGAGCCTCACGTTCGCATTTTTCGTAGTCCTCCGGTCGGCGATACGAACGGGTGGGCAATTCCTCAACCCGAAGATTCACAACTAGTTCTGTCTTGGTGCCTCGCAGATAGTCATCCATAGAGAGGGCCGCGCGCTTGCCGTTCGCCACCGCCTCGATCAGGTTGCGAGGGCCGAAGGCAACGTCGCCGCCCGCAAAAAGCCCGGGAGTGGAGGTCGCCAGCGTGGCAGCCTCAACCTTGATCGTCCCTTGAGGAGTCAATTCAACTTTGTCCTCGGGTTTGAGAAATGAGAGGTCTGCCTGCTGCCCGATCGCCAGAATCACCGAATCAACTTCGAATGTCTCACTGAAATCCGGATCGTACTGGGGATTAAAACGCCCGTTCTCGTCATACGTCCTCTTGACGCCGATGAACTCGACGGATTGGACACGACCGTTGCCGACAAAACGCTTGGCGCCGCGCTGCGGCAGAAAGCGCACACCCTCGCGCATGGACTGCTCGAATTCTTCGCGTCCCTGAGTGGTCCTCATCACGGGCATCTCTGCGAACGATTCGAGGCTGGCGATCGTTACCTCCACCGCCCCTGCGCGGATGGCAAGGCGAGCCGCGTCCATTGCGGCTTTGATTCCTTCGCTCCCCGCCGCGTCTGGTTCCGTCACTGATTCGCCTTCGATGCCGGCACGCAAAGCCAGACGTGCCGCGTCAAAGGCTACAAACCCGCCACCGATTACCAGCACCTTCTTGCCCAAATTGACGCGGTAGCCGTTGTTGATGTTGAGCAGGTAGTCGATCGCCTTGATGACACCATCCAGGTCCGAGCCTTCGATGTTCATGTCACGACCCTTCTGCACGCCCACACTCAGAAAAACCGCCTCGTAACCCTGGTCTCTAAGCTGCTTGAGCGCGAACTCCTCCGTGAGCGGAGTCTTCAGCTTGATCTCGACGCCCAGTCCGCGGACCTTCTCAATTTCTTTCTCGATAATGGCACGCGAAAGGCGAAACTCCGGAATGCCATGAAACATCATCCCGCCCGCCTGATCAGTCGCCTCGAAAACAGTCACGCGATAGCCCATCAAGGCAAGGTCGTGAGCTGCCGCGATGCCGGCGGGCCCAGCACCGATGACCGCCACCTTCTGCCCACGAGCTACGTTCTGGCGGCTGTCTTGCAGGACCGGAAGATGTCCCCGCTGTTTATTGCCAACATCTCGGCCCCCTGCGAGGAGTTGGTCCTGTGTGTCCGGCTCCATTGACTCGACGCCATACTTTTCAGTAACGAACCGTTTTAAAGCGCGAATGGTTATGGGTGCGTCGATCTTCCCGCGACGACATGCGTCCTCGCACGGCGCTGCGCAGATCCGTCCGCAAACTGAGGCCAGAGGGTTCGGCGAGCGCGCCACAAGGTAGGACTCTTTGTATTGCCCCTCGGCGATTAGCTGGACGTACCTGCCGGCGTCGGTCTTAACCGGACAGGCCGCCTGGCAAGGAATCATCTCCTTCCAAAACTCCATGTCTGGTATGACAGTTTTGTAGGTGAAATCGCCCATACAGAAAGGCACTCCTATTATTAAGTAAGCGATTAAAGCAAAATGAGTTCCAGAGGGGCGAACACGGGGCTGACCAAACGTTACGGTAAGAATGCTTTAAGGTCGTGTATGTGTCTTATACCACACAGGAGCTTTGCTGTAACCTGAACTTATCACTAAATTTTTCGAAACAGTGGCCCAGCAGATGTGGCGGAGTGTGATCGAAACAGTGAAGGTGGGGAAGTTTACGTAGTTGGTGGGAAGATTTGAGCACTATGGAGCTATCACCCGGGGCCCCACGAGGGGCTGGAGGCGGCTAAGTCAGCTATCCGCGCCGGTTGCGCTCCGACCGGGGCTTGTTTCGACTCCGGACCATGAACTTCTTTACCTCCTCAACCCGACTAAGAATCAGCGTTGTCTGCTTCGACAGTTCTTCACCTTTATCGAGCGCGCTGTGCCACACGAATAGATCGCTGAGGCTCTTCATCACTGCGACATGCTCTTACCAACCACGAGGCCGCGCCGGGCCGCCATCTCCTGAGAGATAGCTTCCAATTCCGCCCGATCCAGAATTCTCCGTTGTCTTCAACTGCGATGTGCTTTTCGTAGGTTGCTCGCAGGTCCTTAAGGAGACTGACGAGAACCCGGGATTTGTTGGGCGAGAGAACTTGATCTGCAATCCACGCGCGTCCCAAGTCATCCACCCTTTGGTGCTTTATCTCTGCCTCCGTGTGATCAGCGTGCAGAACATCGAGTAGAGCGAAGGCATTCAAGCTCTCACCATCCTTGTGCAGCCGTAGCCGAGGAAAAAGCGATTCTTCTTCGTCGAGCGTATGCTTGGGAGCAGCCTCTCGGAAATAACGCAGGGCGACCTCGAAATGGTGGCTTTGCACATCGCTGAGTTTGCTTCCGCGCGCTTCTTCTGAGATGGCGAGCAGCGCATCCAAGAAGCGTTCGAGCCGACGATGACAGTCGCTGAGCAAACCCAACGGATTACTAAAATCACTTTCCAGCCTTTGGCCAATCGCAATAGGCATCAGTGGTTCCCTTCCATCTCAATTGCTCGCGGAAATAGAATGTGGTTCTCAAGATGGATATGCTCGTGCAAGTCCTGCTCGAATGTCTCAAACGCTTGATAGAGCGTCTGGTAACTAATACAACCATCGGGCGGTACTGTGTAGTTCGAGCTTAAGGTGCGCAACTCCCGCAAGAGGTCTCCGACTGTATCGTGCTCCATCATCATCATGCGCACGGGATTGCTGACCGTGCCGAACGGAGCGAACGGGGCGGGCCTATTCTGGAGGGCTGAATTTTCAGTTTCGATAATGTAAGGGAAGAGTATCTGTTCTTCCTTGGACATGTGTGGCTTCAAATCGGCGCAGAGTCTTTGGAACACCTCACCTATCTGACGCAATTCCGGATGGTTCTCGCCGTGCGCCCCGATGACCTTGTCAGTCAGCGCTTCAAGTCTGGCCTTCTCTTCGAGTTCTCTGGCCACAAATTGGTCACAACCAAAAAAGAAGGCTGCCAAGTTGGCAGCCGGAGGTTATTGTGTTGATTGAAGTTTTTGGTCGGGGCGAGAGGATTCGAACCTCCGACCTCACGGTCCCGAACCTTAACGCCGTCAAGAACGTAAGTTTCTGACTTTTCTGGGGTTTGCAGCCACCACCTAATTACGGCCGGTTTTACATATCTTCACATCTCTTACAGTTTCTTCTACCTAACTTAACGGATGATCCGGCCACCTTAACGGATGATCCGGCCACAATTTGGACACAACCGCCTGGGGTGATGCGGGCGACCTCCTAGGCTCTGATTTAGGGATAACGCGCCAAAACCGAACTTATGAGCTTAGAGAACGGCGCGAGACCTTTGAGACACCAGCAAACAAATCACCAAACCTATCGTCGAAGTAATACGATAGAACGTAGGATAGACTCTACGCGTTAGAGAAAGGCCCACTGGCTGAGGCTGCGACGTACGAACTTCACGCACCAAGTCTCGACTGCGACATCTCAAGAGCCTCTGCGGAATACGTCAACTGCCAAGGCCCGCAAGGTCAACTATCTAACGGACTCTTCACACCTCTACCACCGCGCTTCAGAACGTGTGTGTAAATCATCGTGGTCCGGACGTCCTTGTGACCTAACAACTCCTGAACGGTACGAATGTCATAGCCGTCCTCCAGCAAGTGGGTGGCAAAACTGTGACGCAGAGTGTGGCAACTTGCCGGCTTGTCAATTTGTGCTGCCCGCAGAGCATCCTTAATAGCCTTTTGCAAGACCCATTCTCCGACGTGGTGTCGTCTAGTTGTGCCCGAGAGAGGATCTCGGCTTCGCGTCGCGGCGGGAAAGACGTATTGCCATCCCCATTCACGATCTGCGTGCGGGTATTTCCGCGCCAGCGCAAAGGGCAAATAGACTCTGCCAAACCCATCAGCGAGGTCTCGCAGGTGCAGCCCTCGGGCATTTGCAAGTTGTGTCTGTAAAGCTTCGGCAGCACTGGCGGGCAGCATCGTAACGCGGTCTTTGTGCCCCTTTGCATCGCGCACAGCGATTTGCTGATAATCGAAATCCAGATCTTTCACTCGCAAACTTAGACATTCCCTGAGGCGCAGTCCTGCTCCGTAAAGCAGACTCGCTTGGAGCCAGTTCTGCTGCCCCAATTGTGTGAGCAGGCGCTTTACTTCTGCTCTCGTAAGCACGAGTGGAATGCGCGCCGGCCGCTTGGCCCGTTCGACGTTCTTGAGCCAGGGTAATTCTTCTTTGAGGACATTCTTATAGAGAAACAGAAGAGCCGCGAGCGCCTGATTCTGCGTTGAGGCCGCAACCTGTCGTTTGACTGCGAGATGCGTCAGGAATGCGCTGACTTCGGCAGCTCCCATCTCGGTAGGGTGCCGCTTGCCGTGAAACAGGATGTATTGTCTAATCCAGTGGAGGTAGGCCTCTTCGGTACGATAGCTATAATGGAGTGTGCGGATGAGGTCACGCACCTCTTCGAGCAGCTTTGACATGGTGAGGTCTCCGGAAACTGCAAATTGAGAATATTGCTTTGTTGGGCTGTACGATAGCACTGCGTCGAATCGTATTTCAACACGACGAAGGCAAGTTTCCTGAGCATTTGAATCGTCGCAGCGGGATTAGGTGAGAGAGTCTCGTATTGCAACACGAGACTCTCTCACCTAATAAGAAGTTCGGTGCATTCCGGTAATGTAAGCACATGAGCGAAGAAACTGAGAAGGACGTTGCTAACGGTGCGGCTCAAATGCTCAACGACTTATGTTGGCATGACAGCGTCTTGTATGAAATCCGATTCATTCGCACCGACTCAGCGGATGAGGTGGTGCTGTTGGTTGATTTGCTCGATGATTGGGAAGCACAAGTCTCCCGACGTGCGAAGATAACGTTTCAAGGCTGTCGGTTGGTACGCTCCAAAATGGATTGGGGTGTCAAGTGTATGTCCGACGGCGAGATGATTTACGGAGCAAATTGTGAGAAGAATGGTTCTCTGATTGATGAACATGTAAATGGCTGGCGGTCTGTCATGCAAGTAGAAGCCAGCGACTTTGCAGAGTTCCGTTTAGACTTGGCTTCTACGGGTTCGAGTCTCGAAGTTGTTTTCAGCAAAGCCAAAATAACTTATCTAGGAGTCAGCGGTTCGCATGATGCTCCGCCGCCTTTAGCGCCGACAGCAACATAGTTCGAGCAACGGCTGCACCGAACAACTCATTGCAGCGCGACGCCTCGATAGCGTGCTTCTCAAGTTGCTTCCTCTGACGTGAGTTGGATGCTGCTCGCTCGGCGCGGCTGAATTCGAGCGTTAGGCATCTCTCGGTAGTTCACGCTCTAAAGCAAGATGCTATACTTCAGCTGTGGAGTTTGAGTGGGATGAAGAGAAGGCGGCCGCCAATTATGAGAAGCACAAAGTCTCATTTGCTGATGCTGCGACCGTCTTTATTGACCCGCTCTATGTTGATTTCTATGATCCTGACCATTCCTCTGAGGAACACCGTTATCTAATCATCGGTACCTCCCAGGAGGGTCAGCTATTGCTCGTGTCGTATACAGAGAGGAATGATGTCATTCGCTTGATTAGCGCGAGAGAGACGACCTCGGCTGAACGAAAAGCATATGAAGAAGGTTGAATCAGAATTAGAAGATGAGCTTAGGCCTGAGTATGATCTGGGAAGTCTGCGGGTCAGGAAGCTTGGTCCTGGACGCAAGCGTTTTGGCGATGTTGTCAGGCTAGAACCTGATGTCGCCGATGTCTTCCCAGATGCAGATGCCGTGAATCAAGCGTTGCGTTTCCTCATCAGAGTTACGAAAGAGAATCAAAATGCGCTCCGACCCACCAAGGGCGATGCCTAACAAACGCTTGCAGCTGACGGCGCGATAGCATGCTTCTCAAGTACTCTTGTCCATTGCAGCCTGAATGCTGATCGCGCGCCGCAGCTGAAGCGCAGCGTTCGGCCTCCTTATGTCTACGAAAGTTAAATCTCCGACCAGCGCAGAATTGAAGGCGGTTCTCGGCCCTGCGGATGTCGTTTGGTCTGGCATCGTTCGAGTTGTCGAAGACATGGTCGGTCCGCTCAACGCCGAA
>JAMQPH010000320.1 GCA_023717605.1 Pyrinomonadaceae bacterium | reverse complement strand
GGCGCCCTGGAGTCGCCGGGTGAGCTCCATAAGGTGAGTTACAGGCCACGTGGGGCGCCCACGGAGGGACGCCCCTACAATGTTCCCCAGCCGGCGGCTTACTCCCTGAATCTTTCCTGCATCTCGAGTAGGTCGCGGTTTGCCTGTTCCAATCGCTGGACTAGATCGAGTATCACGGAGGCGCCGGCGAAGTTGACGCCCAGGTCGCGTCTGAGACGCTGCATCCGACGCAGTTGCACCACTGCGCGTCGTGGTAAGCGCGGCTCACCGGCTTCGCTTTCAAGAGTTTCGATCAGCCCGTGATATGCGAGCCTCACAACCAGCGAACGCTTAGTACCGCACGAGGCGGCTACGATCTCCGGTGTCAACGGTTCATCCATATCAAAATCCATAACCCGCACCTGACTTCTTTCTCCTCATAATGGCCAGCATCACTTGCGCCGATTTCCCCGGGGCTCGAAGCGCGAAACGTCGCGCAACTCTTCGTAAAGACGACGTTCCTCCGTGCTGGCTTCTTTGGGAGTGACGACTTTGAGTCGAGCATACTCGTCACCCCGACCTCCGCGGCGTTTGTTTAGGCCTTGCCCACGAAGTCGCAAGCGCTGTCCGCTTTGAGCGCCTGCGGGAATTGTCATTTCCACCTGGCCATCGATCGTTGGCACCTCCACTCGTGTTCCTAAGACGGCTTCCCAGGGCGCGACCGGTAGTTCTACTTCAATATCATCACCGCGAACCGTGAACCGCGGGTGGGGACGTAGTCGAATGTGCAGATACAGATCGCCTGGCTCACTACCATTCACACCCGAGCCACCTTGTCCTGCGAGTCGCACTGTCGAGCCATCACGGACGCCTGCGGGAATATTCACTTCGAGAGTCTTTGGCTTCAAGACCTGGCCCAAACCGCCGCACGTCTGGCACGTCTTGTTTTCGTCTACAACGCCAGTGCCATTACATGTCGGGCAGACTTCCGCAACCTGCATCTGCAAGGTGCGTCGGACTCCTCGATGGGCCTCTTCAAGCGAAAGCTCCAGCTCGGCCTCAACATCCTGGCCCCGCCGGCTCCGACGTCCACGCCCGGACCTTGCCCCGCCTCGCGCGCCACCGAGCATCTCCTCGAAAATGTCGAAGCCGCCGGCACCGCTAAAAGACCCGAAATCAAAGTCTTCGAAGTTGACACCGCCAGCCGATGGTCCCCGAGTGGCCCGCGATCCTTCCCAACCCGGCGGCGGAGGTCCGCCCCCTTGCTTAACGGCCTTCCAATTCTCGCCATACTGGTCATACAGCTTTCGATTTTCAGTATCAGAGAGAACATCGTAGGCTTCCTGCAACTCCTTGAAACGTTCCTCCGACGGCTTATCGCCCGGGTTTAGATCCGGATGAAACTTGCGCGCGAGTTTGCGATAGGCCGTTTTGATTTCATCTGCTGACGCACTACGACCTACGCCAAGTACTTCGTAGTAGTCCTTTGTTTTGACAGCCATCTCAATTCATAGAACTTTGTGCTTTGAGCTTTGTACTTTGTATTTCTTTCCCGAAACCTGAATAGCTGAACCACCAAGCCCAAAGCACAAAGTTCAATAGCTCAAAGGCACCCGGTCGCCCCGTACCCGTGCGTTGCCTTACTTGGGCGTCCCCGCCGACAAGTTGGCGATGTTCCCTCCCGGCCTACTGCGGCAGCTCGCTCTCGATCTTCAACTCATTCTTTACGTCGAAGAGTCCTGGTACGCCGCGCGCTCTTATGTAGGCCAGGTTGGCGTCGCCTTTGTTAGCCACAACGCCTTTCAGTGTCGCTCGTCCATTGCGAACGATGATGTGAATGGGAGGCACTGACTGCGTCGCATAGCGAAATAGCGGCGAATTCTGACCGTAGATAGCGCGATATAGTGCCCGTCTCGCCCGATCGTCACTTGGTGAAAGAGGCAACACTTCGATCTCGTTGACCACGCCCGAGACACCCTCGATATCCTTTACACGATTGCCGGCGTCTGATTTTGTCGTAGGTCGGACCACCTGTCCCCGCAGCACCACCTTATTATCAGGTTGCACCACATACTCGAGCCAGTCGAATACCCCGTAGTAGGGCAACGTTACCAGCTCATGTCGCACTTCTCTAACAATGCGAGCACTAACGCCTTGTGGCTTCGCCTCTCGAACCGCAGGGCTTCCACCTGCCGAAGAAAACAGTGAAATCATCATGAACACTACAGTGAGCGCCGTTTGTCGCTCCTTAAACATCTCGCTTACCCTCCTCTTGCAGATATTCTCCCGCTTCAAAACAAAAATGGGTGAAGCTCTCTACGGAACCTCACCCTGTCACATGTTCTCTCGTCAGTCCCGGTAAAACCTGGACAGTAACCCTTGGGCAGCCCTACTCCATGCGCAGCTTGCCACTCATGGAGCGCTTCCAGCTCCACTCTCCCGGCCGCCTGTATCCACACTTTACCACCCCACGTGCCAGAGCGCCGTTAGGCGGTGCATAACTATCCATACTCGTGCCAGCGAAATGTGCCGCCGTGTGAAAGTACTCGACTCGGTTGGACCACCTGATCCCGTCCCACTAAAAACGCCAGCGCTCATTGAAATTGTAAAATTTTAGGAGATGAAGTTGTCGCGAATGTCTCTATTTGGTTTCGTTTCTGTGGGGCCAGAATCTTTACGTGATCTCGCGCTTGCAAAAGCTGTGTCATTTAAAGAATTACGAGCATGGCGGTTGTAATTGTGTTCTAAGATCAACTGCAGCGGGATTGAGCCGCACTAAACTCAAATGAAAAATTCGCCAATGAAAAATGAGAAATGGAAAATGAGAAATGGAAAATGCTCGCTCCTCGACCTGCCCCCGAGACTCAGCTGCTTGCTGCTTCCTGTCGTCTGCCGTCTGAACCCATGGCTCGTTCCAGGCGTCGTGTGATCTCAGACTTGGGCAGCACTCCGACCAAGCGGTCGACCTCTCTGCCGGATTTGAGGATCAGCAACGTAGGAATGCTGCGCACGTTAAAGCGCCCCGCCGTTGCCTGATTCTCGTCGACATTCAGTTTGGCTACTCGAACGCGCCCGGTCATCTCCACCGCCAACTGTTCCAACACTGGCGCGATCATCCGGCACGGGCCACACCACGGTGCCCACAAATCCAGCAATACTGGCAAAGTCGAACGCTCGACCTCCGACGCAAACGTGGCATCGGTGACGGTCACCGGCTTACTTGAAACCGGTAGAGGCTTCTTGCACCGGGCGCATACGGCTTCATTCCCGCCCGCAATCTTTTCAGGGTCAACCCGATTGTTCGCGCCGCAAGAGGGACAACGAATTACTTGCTTCTCAGACATGGACTTTCAGACCTCCCCGTCAGTGTGAGTGAAATATTCACGTTTGCTTTATGGATCAAGGCTTCATGATACATCCTTCAAACAAAGTCTTCATCCACGTGACACCAATCATTTGATTAGCGTGACGTTTAGCGAACATGTGCAGCTTAAACTGGCGGAAACGGGCCTTGCTCCAGTCTTCCGGGATCTGAAAGAAGTGATGCTACTCCATAAGACAACTGATTAAGCCTCCAGGCTTTGGAATAGACATTGAGCCGGCGAAAGGTGAGACAAGTGATGACTCAAGTACTCGTTCTCTATTACAGCATGTATGGGCATGTCGAGGCCCTGGCAAATGCGGTTGCAGAAGGTGCTCGCGGGGTGTCCGGAGCAGAGGTATCCATCAAGCGCGTGCCGGAATTGATGGGTGACGAGGTTGCCCGCAAGGCCGGAGCAAAGCTGGACCAGGAGGCGCCTATCGCTACCGTCGACGAACTTCCAAATTACGACGCGATCATCTTTGGCACACCGACGCGCTTCGGGAACATGTGTGCGCAAATGCGAAATTTTTTGGATCAGACTGGCGGTCTGTGGATGAAGGGCTCTCTCGTCGGAAAGGTCGGTGGTGTTTTTACCTCAACTGCAACCCAGCATGGCGGCCAGGAAACGACCCTTATCAGCTTTCACATTACTCTGCTTCACCAGGGCATGGTGATTGTCGGCGTCCCTTACACGGAAAAGGGCCTGATGAAGATGGACGAAATTACCGGCGGTACGCCCTACGGCGCATCCACCATGGCCGGCGGGGATGGATCGCGTCGGCCCACCGAAAACGAACTGGCCATCGCGCGCTTTCAGGGTCGACACACGACTGAGATTGCACAAAAGCTCGCGGCAAAGTAGTTGTTGGCAGTTGTTGTTGGTTGCTTCGATGAAACTAGATGGAAATGATCTGAACTAGACCTCGATTATGTTCAGCTACTGCCCAATCGGAGGATCGCTGATCGCAGCTGGTTGCGCCTCATTGACATGGATCGTGTTGGTTTCTGAGTCCATGTAGAAGTGGTTTTTCCCCGTTGCTCCCACACCTTCGGATACCTGTGGGTCGGCATTAACCGCGAACCCGGCCTGCTGGGTTGTTGATTTCGGGATCACCCTCATATTGTAAACATACCCGTCGACCACCGGTGTCGTACCGGCAAAACGAGTGTCAAGCAGATTCTCTTTCAACATTAGTTCAAAAGTGCCAAAACTGCTGCGCTGGTGCGCGTTGTAGTAAAGCATTTGCTGCTCGGCGATTGTCCTGAGAGTCTTGATCGCCGCGGCTTCATTAGCGGAGCGAACTGCAGCTCGCCATCCCGTTACGCCAACGGCGATCAGAATGCCAATGATTGCAATCACGATCATTAGTTCGATAAGCGAAAACCCTCGCTCACGATTGCGGATTGTATTATGTGATTTCATGGTAATCCTCGCGTTCATTACACGTCCTAACGAGCCTTAGGTTCCGGGATTCCTTCTTGCGCCGGAGACGCGCAATTGTTGGAACGGGGTTAGTTTACTACACGGAAGCGACAAGCGTCACTTTGCGGAAAGAGGCCCGTGTCTTAGTTTTGACGATAGAGGCTGCTAGCAACTTCGAAAACAAGTAGGGCTGGAGGAATGTTTAGAACGCCAACGAGTGCCCATTAATTTGCAGTCAGGAAGGCGGACCCTGTCCCCGCTCAAGTTGGAATGCCACTCAGGCAAGAGCGGGGTCAG
>JAMQPH010000317.1 GCA_023717605.1 Pyrinomonadaceae bacterium | reverse complement strand
GCGGCGCCATCGGCGGTTACGCTGCCGGCGACGAACTCGGTGCCAGGCGGTACGACGCCAACAGCCTTGTACTCGCGCGCAGGGGCGTTGCCTTCATTGGTCGAGGTGATTGTCCAATCCATGATTTCGCCGGACTTGACGGTCGCAGCTTCCTGCACGGGTATCCGACCACTCTGACGCTCTACCACGCCCGAGAGCAGTACCTTGATTTCCGGGCGACCGGTCCGCAGTACCATGAAATTCTTTTGCGCAAATGCTGCAGCGCTACCGAGAACTAACAAACTGAGCGCGACGACAGGCAACGTGCGCATATGCTTCTTAATCTTCATCGTTTATCTCCTACTAAAATGTGCCGGGCTAAGCCAGCGGTCTTTGAAGTCACACCGATAAAATGCAGTGTGCACCGGAGAGGTAATAAACAATTGGTGTGCCCTGTTCGCGCAGGGGCGAAAGACCGCGGAAAACCGCGCAGTTAGGGGGCGTAACGCCTCATGCAACGAATCGTACATCGGCGAAAGAGGCTGATTAGTGCCGGGGTTTGTCAGTTGAACTCAACAAAAAGTGTCAGGTGGGTCAAATGTGGCACAGACTTCAGTCTGTGACTCAAGCCAGCTTGGTTCTATGAATGACCTAAGCAACTTAGTCGGCAACACGGCAACTTAGTCGGGCAACACAGACTAAAGTCTGTGCCACTTCCGGTAGGCGAAGTAGATCAACAAACCTGCGGTGGCTGCGATGGCGGAATCGCGAGCCTCCTTGAGCGTGCTGTTGGAAAGGAGCCAGATAGAAAGGAGGACTGCAATGCTGCTGATAGCGGTACCGCCAGGCAATGTGAACAACGCCGGAGGTGCGTCCTTCTTTCGTCGTAGAGCTGGAAGGGCGATACACGTCGCGACATAGGCGAGCAGCCTGGCAATAGTGCTTACCGTAAGTGCGTAGATGAGTGAACTCGACAATGTAAGCGCCAGCATCAGGACGGCGGTTATGAGGATAGAGACGTGAGGTGTGCGAAAGCGACGATGAACACGTGCGAGACCTTGCGGGAGTGCCTTATCAAGTGACATTGCAAATAGTATCCGGGGCGTCGACAGGATGTTGACATTTAAGTTGCCAATAACGGACGTTATCGCCCCGGCGGCGATGATGGAAGCGCCGACCGGTCCCATGAACATGTTCGCCGCTTCTGCTAATGGCCTTTCGGTCGCGCTGAGGTTCGGGAGTGTGCCTATGGAAACGGCCTGAATGAGAAGGTAGATTGCCGCCACAATCACGATGGCCACGAGAATCGCAATGGGCATCGTTCGACGCGGATTTTCGATCTCACCGGCGGGCACGCCCGCGTTTTCAAATCCGGTGAACGCGTAGATCAGAAGCAACACCGCGGTTGAAAACGATCCATAGCTGGGATAATCGCCCAGGGTGAAATTGTCAGGACTCAGAAAAAAGAGACCTACGGCAATGAAGAGAAGCATAGGAAGAAGTTTAGCGATGGTAAAGACGTTACTGGTAATTGCCGCATTTCGAACTCCGATGTAGTTGATGATTGTTAGTGAAAGCGTGATCGCAGTGATCATGAAGGCGCGCCAGAAACCCGAGGCAGCGGCCGGCCAGAAGAAACTCAGGTAGACAATCAAGAGATTGCAGTTCGTAGCATAAGCACTGACTCGCGCAATCCAGTTCATCCATCCCACCTGAAAACCGATGGCCGGACCGAAAGCCTCAGTCGTATAGCGGTAGGGGCCACCGGTCTCGGTAAACCGGCTGCTCACTTCAGCAAAGCAGAGAATAATGAGTACGACAACAAATGCGCAGATGACAAATGCGATCAGACTGTAGCTTCCGATTAGCCCAAAAGCCTTCGCAGGCAAGACAAATATTCCGGCGCCAATCATGCTATTAATGACCACGCCGATCAGGTCCCATTGTCGGATGCCTCTGACGAGCCCTTCTTTTGATACTTTTTCCATGGTCTGCCTTATAATCGAAATCGAATGCTGAAACAACGAATTTGATTTTTAGGTGATGATCGTAGGGGCGTCCCTCCGTGGGCGCCCGTGCTAACGCGACCAGGGGCGCCCACGGAGAGACGCCCCTACAACTCCTATAAACATGAAGCTAAAAAATTGTCTTGCAGTTGCCGTCGTCTGTCTTCTTTCAGTTTCGATCTGTCTGACTGCATCAGGTGGGGCACATACGCACCCGCCTTTGCGCGCCACCGTGTCCGAGCGCACCTTGCACGCCCTGGTTGATGAAGCCGCCAGAACGACCCTGGAAAAGTTTGCCGGCAAAAATCTCAAAGAAGATCAGTTGTCGATTACGCTCATCGACCTGCGCGATTTGCAGCGTCCAGTAACCGCGAGCTATAGAGGCAATGAGCGCATATATCCCGCCAGCGTAGTAAAACTTTTCTATCTGGCAGCGGCCCATCGCTGGCTTGAAGACAACAGGATTGCCGACACTCCCGAATTGCGCCGGTCACTGAAGGACATGATTGTTGATTCTTCAAATGAGGCTACCCAGTACATCGTTGACGTCGTGACCCACACCACCGGCGGCTACGAGCTGCCGCCGAAGGAGATGGAAAAATGGCAGTACCAGCGAAACGCCGTTAATCGTTACTTCACCTCGCTCGGCTACACGAATATCAATGTCAATCAAAAGACCTTTTGCGAGGATGCCTACGGGCGCGAGAGTGTCTCACGTGGACCAAAAGGCGAGAATCGGAATAAGTTGACCACCGATGCCACGGCGCGACTGATGATGGAGATTGCCAGCGGAAAGGCTGTTACCTCGCAGCGAAGCGGGCAGATGATGGATTTGCTCAAACGAGACTATGCAAACGAGAGCAAAGACGCAGATGATCAGGGGCGTGGTTTCACCGGCATCGCTCTGGTTGGAATTCAAGGCGCCCGACTTTGGTCAAAGGCTGGCTGGACCAGCACGACGAGGCACGATGTGGCGTATATCGAACTGCCGGACGGAAACAAGTTCGTCCTGGCTACCTTCACGACAGATCACGCGAACGAGCGAGAGATCATTCCGACTGTGGCCCGCGTGGTGATTAGTGGACTGAAAGATGTGAGGTAGCAATGAAAAAATGACAGATCTTTACGGATCAATGCCGCGTTGGGGCCGACTCAGCGCAGCCCTTGGTGGTCTTGTCTGGTTTTTGCTCTTCCTGGCTCGAATTGGGGATTCACCTGAGACAGCCCTGATGCAGCGAATTGTTTTGCTCGGAATACTAGTCATTGTTCCGCTGGCTCTCTCGTTAGTGCCGTCGGAGTTGAGAGATGCCGAATCATTGTTATATCGATTGGCTTTGCTCGCCCAACCCTTCGCGGCAATCGGCGCCGTAGTTTCATTCCTATTGGATCCAGGAGTGCCGGCAGCCGTAGGAGCTTTCCTTTGGTTTAGCGAGACCGCGCTGATTGCAATGTTTGGGTTGCAGCGCCTTAGCAGGCCCAAACTAAGATCGTCCGCGGAGGTTTCCATTAATGCGGGGCTAATATTTGTACCGGTAGCGGGTGTGTGGCTGGTCGTGCATCGTCTGGGCATTCAACTGCTGGGTTATGGCGACACCATCATTCTGCTTACGGCTGTTCATTTTCACTTTGCAGCCTACGCAGCACCTATTTTGGCGGGACTGGCCGGGAGAATGCTGAGCCAACTTGGAGCTGTTAGCCGAGTCTTCAAACTTATACCAATAGGAATCATAGCCGGAACACCTCTGGTCGCAGCGGGCATCAGCTTCTCGCCCGCTCTGGCATTAGTCGGCACCGTCATGATCTCGATCGGTCTGGTGTTACTCGCTGTTCTGGTCGTGGGCTGGATTCTGCCCTCAATGGCATCAACCCCGGGTCGCGTACTGCTCCTCCTTTCTTCTGTCTCATGCCTGCCAGCGATGATGCTAGCCTGCGCCTATGCTTACAGCATCGTCTTTCAGAAGTTGATTGTCGACATTCCGCAAATGGCTATGACACATGGCGTCGCCAACGCATTTGGCTTTTCGTTGTGCGGCTTGCTTGGGTGGTGTTTTGTTAGTCGCGGCGACTTGTCCGCTCAGCGCTAAAGGCTAACTGCCCGTAGGAACATTTCATCCAGCGAGGTGTCTAAACTGTCTGCCAGGCAATGACAAGCGCATGTGCGACGCCCATCGCAAGGAGCAACCAATATGTCTACGACCGCGGCTACTGAGAATAAACCATTCATCAACGTGACTCCGTTAATCGACGTGTTGTTGGTCTTGCTGATCATCTTCATGGTGGCGGTGCCTCTGAAACCAAGTCGATTTGCCGCGAAGTTACCAGCTCCGCCCGACAACCAGAAGGTGGATCCAAATCCGAAGACGCTTGTGGTTTACCATTGAACCGGATCGAAGTTTGAAACTAAATTCGCTCACTGGTATGGGAAGCATAGATGACACGGCTACACTAAGCGCCACGCTGGTAAAACTTTTTCGTGAACGGGAATTGAATCATGTCTACAGAGATGAAATGCTTACGCGCCTCGACCTTCCCGAGACTTCTCGGATCGAACGGACGGTGTTTATCAAAGCTCAACGGTCGTTACCCTACGGCGACGTGTTGAAGGTCATTGACGGAATTAAAGGCGCCGGCGCGAACCCCATCGGACTCCAGATCGACAATCTCAACTAGCTTTCAAGATTGTATTCAACTCGGTCCCCATCAGTAGCCGACTGATGGAATCCTACAACGATGCCAAAGGGGCGGCCCCAGGACGTGGCACAGACTTCAGTCTGTGTTGCCGACTGAGTTGCCTATGTCCATTGGACAGAAACCAACCTGGCTTGAGATCACAGACTGAAGTCTATGCCACTACCTCACCTTCAGTTAACCTCATTACTCCCCGCTTGCCCGATGGCTCGCGTCGGTGTAATGTCGAATTTGATCGCGGTTTGCCTCTCTTGGATCTAGCAGGAGTTGAAATGCATCGGAATCAATTTCAGTCGGCTTTGGCAGCGGTTGCTTTGGTAGGACTGTTGTTCGCTAGCGTATCGATCCCACTTTCTGCGCAGGATGGCGGCGGCAATTTGCCTCGCGACATATTGGGTGGCGCGGCCCTCATTTTTCGCAAACCGGAAAATCCCCCGGTCGGCGGTGGACGGGTAACGGACCGGCGTCCACGTCGACCCACTACCAAGGCCCAGGATCAGATAATTTCCAGGGGAAATGCGGCGCGCAGCGCGCCGACTCCCAGGTATTCGGAAGCCGAGCAGGAATATCGTCAGGCTGCTCGCCTCGATCCGATGGACGCGCGCGCGTATGCGGGGCTGGGAAATGTTTACATCGATCAGGGCCGGTTTGCAGACTCAGTTGAGCAATACCTGAAAGCAGTGGAATTACGAGACGACTATACGGACGCTCTGATGCCGCTTGGTTACGCGCTCGTGAGGATGAATCGCTATGCTGATGCGATCGCCACCTATAATCAGGCGCTTACAGTCGAGCCTGACAATCCCGAGATTCATAACAACCTGAGTTACATCTACAACCATACAGGTCGCTACGACGAGGCGATCGCAGCGAGCCAGCGAGCGATTGCTCTGCTCGGCGAAACGGGCCTGGCTTATAAGCAGGGTTACCAGACTCGCGATCAAGTTCTGTCGCACGCCTACAAGAATCTGGGCAACGCTTACACCGGTTTGAAGCGTTACAACGAAGCTGCCGAGGCTCTAAAGCAGGCAACGAAGATTGAACCAAATAACGCTGCAGCTCACTTCAACCTCGGGCTAACGCTATATACCGGCGGTCGATACTCGGAAGCGATCCTGGCCTACAAAGAAGTCACCAGATTAAGACCGACACTTGTCCCCGGCCACTTCAACCTGGCACTCGCCTATGTGGCAATCAACGACCGAGCTGCGGCCATGGCCGAATATGAAACTCTCAAAACTCTCGATGCGAAAATGGCGGCTCAGCTTTATGACATGATCAAAAAGTAGACATTAATTGTGTAGGGGTAGGGTTAGAAAAGAAATACGCACCCTAATGAACGACTGTCCGAATAACGGCGAACTGTTTGGTGGCGAACCTACGAACTCCGGTGAAGGCAAGGAGTTTCTGATTGTTGGTCTGGGCGCTTCTGCCGGGGGCATCCACGCCTTAAAAGAATTCCTTGCTCACGTGCCCGCCGATAGCGGTATGGCCTATGTCGTCATACTCCACTTGTCCCCCGATCACGAGAGTAAACTGGCGGAGGTGCTGCAGAGCACCGCGGCCATTCCCGTCACTCAGGTTCAGGATCGGGTCCAGGTTGAACCGAATCATGTTTATGTCATTTCGCCAAACCAGGGTCTGGCGATGAATGATGGTCATCTCCTGCTCTCTGAAATGACGAGGTTTGAAGAGCGTCGAGCTCCGGTAGATATCTTTTTCCGTACTCTGGCGAAATCACACCACTCCCGCGCCGTGTGCGTCATCCTGTCGGGAACGGGCGCAGATGGATCTATGGGAATGAAGCACGTCAAGGAGTATGGAGGCATCTGCATCGTTCAGGATCCGAACGAGGCCGAGTACAGCGACATGCCGCGGAATTCCTTAGCCACTGGATTGGTTGATTACGTAATCCCGGTTGCGCAGATTCCAGACGCGATAATCGTCTACAGAAACCATCTTCATACGATCGAGATCCCGACTGAACCACATCAGCGTCCGGAGTCGGACCACAAAGCTTTGCGGGACATCTTTACGCAATTGCGCGTTCGCACGGGCCACGACTTCAGCAACTACAAACGGTCTACCGTCCTCCGCCGGATTGAGAGGCGTGTGCGCATCAATGAACTTTCGAACCTCCCAGCCTACGCCAACTATTTGACCGATCGTCCTCAGGAGGCGCAGGCACTTTTGCGAGATTTGTTGATTAGCGTGACCAATTTCTTCCGCGACCTTGTGCCTTTCGAGGCGTTGGAAAGGGGCATTATCTCAAAGCTGCTCGAGAACAAAGGACCAGAGGATCAGGTGAGGGTGTGGGTGGCCGGCTGCGCGACGGGCGAAGAAGCCTATTCGGTGGCGATACTCTTTTCCGAGTGCCTCGAGGATATGCTGGAGGCGCCGAGGGTCCAAATCTTTGCGACTGACATTGACGAGTGGGCCATAGCGAAGGCACGCGAGGCATACTATACGCCGAACGACGCGGCGGACGTTGCGCCTGAACGCCTGCGACGATTCTTCTTAAAGGAAGGCAAGGGATACCGAGTGCGACGAGAGCTTAGGGAAATGGTGCTTTTCGCCGCGCATAACGTCATTAAAGACCCGCCCTTCTCGCACCTCGATCTGGTCACCTGTCGCAATCTGCTGATCTATCTCAATCGGACAGCGCAGGAGCGTCTCATGCAGGTGCTTCATTTTGCGCTCAACCCGGGCGGCTATCTGTTCCTGGGCACCTCCGAATCAGTTCAAGGCTCCAGCGATTTATTTGTCGCAATTGATAAGGACAGCCACATCTTCCGGAGTCGTCACGTTGACGCCCGCTTTAGCCTGCCTATCCCGAGTCTGTCTCTGACCGCACCGATGATTCAGTATCAGGGGGAAAACACGTCGGAAGTCGCGCATGAGCGGCTTTCCTATCTCGATCTCCACCACCGACTGGTTGAGCAATATGCGCCGCCTTCGTTAGTCGTCAACGAGGAGTATGAAATTGTCCATCTCTCTCAGCGCGCGCGGCACTACTTGCAAATTCCGACCGGAGAGCCCTCTCACAACCTGCTCAAGATGATTCGCCCCGAACTCCGTCTGGAATTGCGCGCGGCGCTCTTTCAGGCGTCGCAGAAACGAACAAACGTAGAAGCAAGCGGACTTGAGATTCGAGTGAACGATCACTCAGAGCGCATCAATCTCGTTGTCAGACCGGTGCTTCACGGGGATGACAGTTCGCGTGGGTTCTTTCTCGTCCTCTTTGAAGAAGCCAGCGAGGTGCCAGGAGCTGAGGGCGACCCGGTTGAGTCGGTGGTTAGTCGCGGCGAGCCCATGGCACGGATGCTTGAGGAACAACTGATACAGACCAAGGCCCAACTTCGAGCGACAGTAGAGCAACACGAATTGCAACAGGAAGCGATGAATGCCTCAAACGAAGAGCTACAGGCTCTGAATGAGGAGCTGCGTTCCGCTGCCGAAGAGTTGGAGACCAGCAAGGAAGAGCTGCAATCAGTCAATTAAGAGCTCACGACGGTCAATCAGGAGTTGAAAATCAAGATCGAAGAACTCGCGCAGACCAACAACGATTTTCACAACCTGATCAACTCTACCGACCTGGCTACGATTTTTCTCGACCGCGCCATCCAGGTCAAACTCTTCACGCCCCGCGCCCGCGACATTTTCAATCTCTTACCGGCCGACACTGGTCGTCCGCTCTCCGACCTCACCAGCCGTCTCGACGATGCGGAAATGATTCGTGATGTTGAGCGCGTGCTGAGTAGCTTGCAGCCTGTAGATCGCGAAGTCGTAACCACTGACAGCCGCTGGTATTCGATGCGAATCCTGCCTTACCGCACAGCAGACGACCGTATCGACGGGGTTGTTGTGACTTTCATGGACATTACTGAGCGCAAGCGTTCGAGTGAACTCGTGCGGATATCGGAGGAGCGATTGCGCCGCGCTATTGAAATAGAAACGGTCGGGATCACCTTCTTTGATTTCGACGGTGGTATCAACGAAGCCAACGATGCGTTCCTACGGATGAGCGGTTACAGCCGCGCGGATGTGAAAAGAGGGGTTGTACGATGGGACTATATGACGCCGCCTGATTGGCTGCAGCAGTCTGGGAAAGCCATTGAGGAACTTAGGTCGCTCGGTCGCACTACACCGTACGAGAAAGAATACATTCGCAAGGATGGCTCCCGGTGGTGGGGTCTTTTCTCTGCCACACGGCTCACCGAAGATGAGGGTGTGGAATACATCATCGATATCACAGAGGGCAAGCAGCTGGCGGAGGGACTGACCCAGGTGCGCGCGGAGCTGGAAGAGAAACTAGGAACGCGTACCGCTGCTTTGGCCCAATCCAATTCCGCATTGGCGGAGTCAAACAAGGCGCTGGAAGAAGCAAACATTGCCCTGGGTGAATCCAACCGAGCGCGCGAGCAAGCAATTTGGAGGCTGGTTACCGCCCAGGAAGACGAGCGGCGTAAAATTGCCCGCGACCTGCACGATCAGCTGGGGCAACAGTTGACGGCACTCAGGCTGCATCTTGAAACCTTGAAAGGTCGCATGGTCGAAGACGAAAAAGCGTTTGCACAAATCGAGCAGACGCAGGTCATCACACGGCGAATCGAATCCGATATAGATTTCCTCGCTTGGGAGCTTCGGCCCCTGGCGCTCGACGATCTTGGGCTGCAAGCGGCACTCAATGATTATGTGCAGAAGTGGTCAAAACACGCAGACATTCCGGTGGACTTTCACTCACAGGGACTGGGCAGGCGGCGTTTGGTACCTGAAGTTGAAACAAATCTGTATCGCATCGCGCAGGAAGCGCTCAATAATGTTTACAAGCATTCCCGAGCCACTCGTGCGGACGTTATTCTCGATCGCCGCGACCATCACGTTGTGCTGATCGTTGAGGACAATGGGTCGGGATTTGATCACGAGACCAGGCTGAATACTACAGAGGGCATAGGACTCATCGGAATGCGTGAGCGCGCGAATCTGATCGGAGGCGCGTTGGAGATTGAGTCTGTACCGAGGAAGGGCACGACTGTTTTTGTCCGAGTCCCGACGGACTTGGCTGCTGCCGAGGACATATGAGCAAGTTGCGAATCCTCATCGCCGAAGACCACGAGACTGTCCGTGAAGGCCTAAAGATGATTCTAAGCGCCCAGCCGGATATGGAAGTGGTCGGCGAGGCGGGCGATGGACTTACCGCCGTGGCGGAGGCGCAGCGACTGCTGTCCGATATCGTCTTAATGGACGTTTCAATGCCCCGTCTGAACGGGATGAAAGCCACTGAGAAACTGAAGGTGTGCTGCCCCGAGGTTAAAGTCCTGACGCTTACACGCCACCGCGATGACGGCTATTTGCAGCAACTTTTGCGCGCCGGTGCCGCGGGCTACATTCTTAAGCAGAGTCCCACCCTTGAGCTGCTTCATGCCATCCGCGCCATCGGAGCTGGCGGTAAGTACCTGGATCCAGCCGTTACCGAAAGGGTCATCGGGAGCTTCGCCGGCAAACGATCGACACCGTTCAAGGCAGACGGTCACGCGAGTTTGAGCGACCGTGAGTCAGAGGTTCTACGCTTGATTGCCTGGGGCCACAGCAACAAAGAGATTGCCGCCCTGCTTGAACTCAGCGTCAAGACCGTCGAGGTCCATAAAGCAAACTCAATGAGGAAACTCAGCATGCGCAGCCGCATA
>JAMQPH010000208.1 GCA_023717605.1 Pyrinomonadaceae bacterium | reverse complement strand
ACCGTTCTTCGTGCCGGACGGCGAAAGGAATTGCTGGCCCAGATCGAGATGGAGGCGCCGCTCTATTCGCGTCCGGCGCTGATCGGCGATACGCTTTATCTGGCCACCGCGGACCGGTTGTACCTCATCGCGGCAAAGCCTCGATCCTAAAAACGGCATTGCACCTTTGCAGGCTCTTCGTATACCGTTTTAGGTGTGCGCTTCTAAGTGTGGCACGGTGCGTTAATCGTTCATATCGGTGAATCGGAGTCCTCATCTCGTCGTCATGTTCTTGAAGTTCTACATTGTCATTGTCTTACTACTCGTTGCTCGATTCCCACAGGCTTTAGCACAAGATAAAACTAAGAGCGTTTCAACTCCTGACAACACCAGTCAGGGTGCTCGCACGCCCCAAGCCTACAACCGCGAGGGATTTTCGATTGAGTTTAGTATTGAACCAATTTCTTCCGACAAACGAGAGCGCAAGGAGCTGCTGGCCGGCACAGAGGCGAAAGTGCGATTCAAGATTGTTGAAGCCACTGGCCGGAAGCCCGTCGCCAATCTTCGTCCCGCTGCCTGGATTGATCGGCGGGAGGTCGGACAAGCTCCGAACGCCAGAGAATGTCGGGAGAAGGTCCAACAGTTTCTGCAACCGAGTTTTGGTAGGCGCCCGACAGTTGACCTCAATTCCTATTTTGTTCTGGCGCTCAATCACGAACCAAACATTTCAGTCATAGACCCACTGTCCGGTTTCGGCGGGAGCAAACTGTATACGCTAATTCCGCTGAGCAGCTCCGGAGAAGATTGGGTCATGAGCGCCGATAAGAAGCGGCTTTATGTCTCCATGCCTCGCATTAATCAAGTTGCGGTGATTGATCTCTCCACCTTGAAACTGATCGCCAACCTTGATGCAGGAGTGAAGCCGACCCGCGTTGCTTTGCAACATGACGGCAGATACCTCTGGGTAGGAAACGATGTGACTGCAGGCACAGACGACGGTGTCACGGTTGTTGATACGGAGACTTTGAAAGTTGCAGCCCGGATCAAAACTGGGGTGGGTCACCACGACATAGCTTTCACTGATGATGACAGTTTGGCCTTCATTACGAACAAACAGGATGGAACTCTGTCGGTAGTAGACGTTCGGAAGCTGGCCAAAGTCAGAGACGTTAAGGTTGGTTCATTGCCGGCGGCAGTTGTGGTGTCCTCTCTGAGCAAGTCGGTTTATGTCACAAATGAGGGTGATGGGACGATAGTCGCACTGGATGGCTCAGGCTTCGAAATTCTGGCGCGCATGGAAGGCCAGCCGGGCCTCCGGGCTATCCGCATACCTAGTGATGGACGTTTTGGTTTCGCGGTCAATCCCATTACGAACACAGTTCACATTTTCGACTTGTCTTCCAATCGTCTGGTCCATGCAGTGCCCGTTGGCCCGGGCGCTGATCAAATCACGTTCACCACGCAGTTTGCTTACGTACGCGCCGCGGGTAACGAGTTTGTCACCATGATCAAAACCGCGGAACTTGGAAAAGAAACGTCTATTTCTCGTTTCCCTGCAGGTCAGCGGGCGCCAAAGGAATCACCTGCCAGGTCGCTGGCTGATGCCATTGTCCCGGGCCCGGAAGAGGGCTCGGTGCTGGTGGCGAATCCTGCCGATAAGATGATTTATTTCTACACCGAAGGAATGGCCGCGCCGATGGGGAGTTTTCAGAATTACCGCCGCGATCCCAAAGCGCTGCTCATCCTCGATCAAGGTTTGCGCGAAGCCCCAAGTGGAGTGTACACAACCACGGTCCGACTCGCTGAGGCGGGCCACTACGATGTGGCATTTCTGCTGGATTCTCCTCGCATAGTCAACTGCTTCGACATCACGGTCGTTGAGAATCCAGGGTTGCCCAAACCAACGGCGGTCGCCATCAAGATCGTGCCGCTGATTAAGGATGCGACCCTTAGTGTTGGCCAACGATATAACCTGCGCTTCAAAGTCACCGATGCAATTTCTAACCAACCGAAGTTGAATCTCGAAGATATGAGTGTGCTCGTATTCCTATCTCCGGGAATTTGGCAACAACGCGACGCGGCCAAGCCAGTCGGCGATGGTGTGTATGAAATGAGCTTTGTGCCACCGCAATCCGGCGTGTACTATGTCTTCTTCCAGAGTCCTTCCCTGGGAGTCCGATTCAACCAGTTACCACCGCTGACTCTCCAGGCGATGGCGAAATGACTATCTAACGGCTCGAAAGTCGACGAGTTCCTCAGAGCTACCGAGAATCACGCCATGGATAGGATGAATATAACAGTCGTCACTCACGACAGCCGCAGGGTAGGCAACAAATGTCCAGGTGCGTGGGCCATAGCGATTACCGTGCTCGGCTTCACGTCTATCCAAACTGCCGCGCAAGTTACGAATCCGGCCCGGGCGAATGTGGCTCAGGCTCAGTCGGACAGTCGCCCTAACCAGCAGGAGGCAGCAAAGCCCGACACACAATCGCCCTCACAGACCTACTTCACAGATGTTTTATTGGTTAATCAGAACGACGAAAAGATGCGCTTCTACAGCGATTTGTTACGCGGCAAAGTAGTGGTCATCAATTCTTTTTTTGCCACTTGCCCGGGCAGTTGTCTCCCGATGGAGCGTAATCTGGAAAAGGTGCAACAGGCTCTGGGTGATCGATTGGGTAAGGATGTTCATATCATTTCGATCAGTGTTGACCCGACAGTTGATACACCGGCCAACCTGAAAGAGTATGCTAAGAAACTGAATGCCAGGCCGGGTTGGTACTTCCTCACCGGCGAAAAACAGAATGTGGATTTTGCCCTGAAAAAGCTGGGCCATTTGGTCGCTAACAAACAAGACCACCTCAACATCTTCATCATCGGCAACGAGCGTACCGGGTTATGGAAAAAGGCATTCGGCCTGGCGCAGAGCGACCAGTTAATCAAAGTTGTCGAGAGCGTGCTAAACGACAAAGCAGCCGGCGACAAGTAAAAAACAATTTCAATCGGGTTATGAACAGCGCCGCAGATTTGAAGTGGTTAGGCTACTGCCGCACGCGGGCTGCAGGCGTGGGCATCGTCACGGTCTTGCTGGTGGCTCTCGCTTTTTCTCTCGCGGTCGGCCGAGACGTCCGCGGTCAAGTGGCTGCGCAAGACGAGGCTAGACTGCGCGAGAATCGTGGCAAACAGATTTTTGTACACGGTACCAGCGCTTCAGGCAGAAAGATCCTGGCTTACCTGGGGGAATCATCCCTGGAGGTACCCGGGAGTGCGATGCCTTGCGCAAACTGTCACGGACTCAACGGCGAAGGCAAGCCTGAAGGTGGCGTCGATCCATCGAACATAACCTGGGAGTCGCTGACCAAGCCGTATGGAGTGACGCATGCCGACGGTAGACGGCACCCAGCCTATACCGAGCGGGGTCTTGAGTTGGCAATCACGCGCGGTACCGATCCAGCCGGCAACAGACTCCTGAACGTCATGCCTCGCTATCAGATGACCAGCGGGGACATGGCGGACTTGATCACCTACTTGAAAGGGATCGGCAAAGATCGAGACCCGGGAGTCTACGAAAACAGGATCGTGATTGGAACTGTGGTTCCGGCGGAAGGGGCGCTGGCTGAGATGGGCCAGGCGGTCAAAGCTGTAACCACTGCCTTCTTCGATGACCTTAACAGCCAGGGTGGAATCTACAACCGTCGTTTGGAACTAAAGGCAAGCGAGACCGGCGAAAGCCCAGCTGCCACTCGCGCCAACCTCGAGCGGTTGCTCACGGAGGAGCGGGTCTTCGCCATGACTGGGGCTTTTATTGCTGGGGCTGAAAAGGAGCTCACCCAGCTTCTGGCTGAGCAGGAGGTGCCTCTCGTTGGCCCACTCACACTCTACCCGCAGACCATCTTTCCGCTGAACCGCCAGGTGTTTTATCTATTGTCTGGAACCGATGGCCAGGTTCGCGCCCTGGTCGATTTCGTCGCCAAGAGACCAGAGCTTAAGAACCCAGGCGTTGCGGTTGTGTATCCTCGTGGTGAAATCAACGAAAATGTTCTCGCAGCTATCAAGGACCAGAGTAAGAAGCAGGGATGGGGCGTGCCTCAAAGCTATGACTATGTGGCAGGTCGCTTAGTTGCCGCGGACGCCGTACCGAAACTTAAACAGGCTAAACTGACCGTAGTCTTTTTTCTGGGCAGTTCTGACGAGCTAATATCGCTTATAAGGGAAGCTGAACAACTCAGCTGGTTCCCCTCCATCTTCCTTCCCAGTGCCAATGCCGGCGAGAAAATCTTCGAAGCACCGGCTGGCTTCGATGGCAAATTGTTTTTGTCCTTTCCGACCTCACCTGCTGATCAAACCGCGGAGGGAGTTAAAGAGTTTCGCGCGCTGGCGGAAAAATACAAACTCCCGACGAAGCATTTGGCTGCCCAAATGTCTGCTTACAGCGCCGCCAAGGTCCTGGCAGAGGCTTTAAAGAAAGCGGGTAAAGACCTCAGCCGTGAAAAGCTGATTCAGGTTCTTGAAGGACTTTATGAGTATCGCACCGGGCTGACACCAGCAATCAGTTATGGACCAAATCGTCGCATCGGAGCTATGGGAACATATGTGGTAACGGTTGATCTGAAAGTGAAACAGTTCAGGCCTGCCAGCGGTTGGATCGGTATCAACTAAGACAGGCGTTACAGGAGGTCTAAGTCGTGGCGAAAGAGAACAAGTTGCTGCTGACCAGAGTATTTATTGTGGCTGCGGTTATTGCGGCGATCTGCTATGTGCCGACTCCGGACTCTAAACTCGCAATAGCACAAACGCGGCCGAAGTCTCAGGCGACGAAACGCTACGCTTGTCCGATGCACCCTGAAGTCGCCTCGATAAAACCCCGAAAATGTCCCAAGTGTGGCATGGCTCTAAGGCGTGTGAATAAGGTTGGTGCCGGTCCTGCGGCTCCCACCAACGCTCCAGATATCCCACCTGAGGAGACGTCTTCGTTCTCATCCGCGCAGATTCCGGATGTTCCGGTCTACGATCAGAACGGCAAACAGCTCAATTTCTACAGTGACCTGATCAAAGGCAAGACAGTGGCAATCAACTTTATTTTTACTACTTGCACCACTGCCTGTCCCCCTTTAACCGCGACCTTTCGCAGGGTCCAGCAGGACATGGCAACAAGCGCGCCCGAGGCAACCTTGATTTCCATCAGCGTCGATCCCACCACGGACAATCCCCAAAGGCTGAATGACTTCGCTGCCAAGTTTAAAGCCGGACCTGGATGGACATTTGTGACTGGCGACAACACCGAGATCACCTCATTGCTGCGTGCTTTGGGAGCTGCCGCTGCCAACAAGAATGACCATACTCCGATGATTCTGATCGGTAATGACGAGGCTGGCTATTGGACTAGAGCGTATGGTCTGTCATCCCCCGCCGCTCTTGTGAAAGCCATCGCTGAAGCTGCGAACCATAAATGAGCTGCTCAAAGGCGAAAGGCGTCTATTGGATTGTGGATGACTGCTCACTTACCACGTTCGAACAAACCCTGGTGAATTTGGCGAACTACCGGGCCGACGCAATCTTCATCTACCATCGATATAAGACTATGGCTGGACTTATTTTGCCAGGTAAGGGCGGGATCGATCTCGCTTAAAATGTTAAGCAGCTTCCCCGAATTGTCCACGCTCTGTACCCCATCTCCTACACAACTGATAATGGCTTGCCGGCTTTTAGTCTCCACCGAACCAAGCTGCTGAAGATCCTGAACCAGGGACGAGAGTGCGCCGGCTTCCTCGCACGCGAAGGAAATACCCACTTCCGACGTGGCTACGATCTCCATCTGCGTGTAGTGCCGGTCGAAGATATTCCTGATGGCGCCGAGGAAGCCATTGGCGACGAATTCCGGTGTAGATGTGATGTCGATCCTGATTAGGTTAGTCTTATTCGCAATTGCCCTAACCGCTTGTGTTGTCTTTTCGGCGCCGGCCCAAATGAGGGTTCCGCTCCGTTCGGGAGCACGGGAATTGAGGATTCGTACGGGAATTTTCTGATCCACCACAGGTTCGATCATTTTCGAATGCAGCACACTTGCGCCGAGTCGGGCGAGTTCTGCCGCTTCTTCATATGAGAGTTGAGAAACCGTACTCGCCGAAGTAACGAGGTCTGGGTCGGCCGTCATCACGCCGTCGACATCGGTCCAGATCTGGACCTCGCGCGCTCCCAGAGCGGCACTGATCAAGGTGGCAGAGTAATCTGAACTGCCGCGTCCAAGTGTTGTCGTCACACCATCTTTGGAAGCGCCAATGAACCCTCCCAAAACAGGAACAGTCTTCGCTTTCAGAAGGGGCTGCAGTTCAGCGCGTGTTTGGCGACAGGTTTCTTCAAGAAACGGCTTGGCGCATCCATGCTCTGCATTAGTAATGATGCAGAGACGAGCATCCACATAAGAAGCTGGAATCCCGTACTCCTCAAGCACACTTGTCAGCAGTTTTGCGGAAAGTCGCTCGCCGTGAGAAGCCATCGCGTCCATTGGTTGCGAGGATGTCTTTCGGCTTGCTGACACATGAGCTAATAGCTCGATGATTTCATTCCGACTCTGTTCAATGACCACTATCATCTTTTCGCGCAACGTTGCGCTTAGATGGCTGATGACTTTCAAGTGACGTTCAAAGTGGCGTTCTAAAGTCTGTAACGCTTCGGAGGCTTCACCTTGTCCAGCTCTTTGAAAACCTTTGATGAGGGCATTCGTCACGCCGCTCATAGCTGACACGATTACGACCAAATTCGAGCTCTGATTTGAACTGACGATACGCGCTACCCGCTGGAACGCCTGCTCGTCTTCAAGAGAAGTGCCGCCAAATTTCATCACTGTTAATTGATCTGACACGTTTCTGTCTCTCAGAGAGGGAAACTTCAAACCGGAAAAAGGGATCAATTTTGTAAGATGATCAGTGAGTCTGTGAGAAAAACCTGGAGTGAAAGCTGCCTGGCGCAAGATTAAGAATCTCGGAGTCAACCTTCGTTCACCAAAGGCCTTCCGGCAATATTGAGGACCCGCAAGTTCGATTAATAATCACCTCTAAAATCGTCATGTCTGCCCTTTCGATTTCGGGAGAGTTTCCGTTGCTGAAGGTGACACACCCCCATGAGAAAAGGACGTTCCGATGTTAGCAAGGAATTTTGCTTGACACAGAAGGGTAAGAGAATTAGGCTGCCCTGTCAATAAATTCAAGCGTGCTCGTCGCTTCTTCACACGCGGCTCTTTCACACTTCCGCTAACGACAGTTTAGCTCGTTAGCCCTAGCCCTCGCCTGGTTCCGAAGCCGGCCCAATTCGTATGCTCGCCGTTCGGCAAATCTAAAGGAGAAGACATGCTTGGCCACAGATCTCTCTTTGCAAATTTTGTCGCCTACTTGGTAGTTATTGGTTTTGTTTTGTTGACGTCCGTACTCGCAGATGCTCAAACCCCAAGCGTATCCGTAAAACTTACACTAGAAGGGGACCCGCCAAGATCAGAATCTGGCTCGAACGGTACCAAACCCTCAACGGTCAGTTTGACGGAAGCGCCGGAAGTCACGGCTGAGCCTTCCAAATCCGTCTCCGAAACCGCAACGACCAACACTCTCCCACCAACTGGTCAACCAACGCTTTCTCCACCGGCGCCGCAGGCCCAATGCCAGCGAAACATAAGTGCTGAAGTGGTGGCGATGCCTCAACCGATCATGCTGAATCGCTTAGGAGCGACACTGCCTGATGGGCTGATTTTTGCGCTCAAGAGCGACACGGTGACGGTAGGTAATCAAATTCAGCTCCGTCCTGGCAAGAGACCACGTCCCCTCGTCTTGCGTGCGAATGTAGGGGACTGCCTGAAGATTGTTTTCACAAATTCGATACCTGTGGCCAACTTTGGGACTACAACACTACCGGCAGCAAAAACAGGCACAACCGAAGTGTCTTTACACGTTCAGGGTATGGAATGGGTCGTAGGTACCCAGGACGATGGCTCGTTCGTGGGGAAGAACAACTCCAGCCTGGCAAGTGCCGCCCCTGTTCCTGCGAATATGCCTCCGCAGACACAGACATACACTCTTTTCGCGAGGGCAGAGG
The DNA here is from genome assembly GCA_023717605.1 of Pyrinomonadaceae bacterium. Taxonomy (GTDB): domain Bacteria; phylum Acidobacteriota; class Blastocatellia; order Pyrinomonadales; family Pyrinomonadaceae; genus PSRF01. The sequence goes on along the minus strand of JAMQPH010000208.1, from coordinate 347 downwards.
GTACGTTTCTGCTGTACACGATGGGTGATACGAGTTCAGAGGGTACGCAGCTAATACGCGGCCTTTTTGGAGCCTTGAATGTCCAACCTGCTGGAGCCGAATGGTATCGCAGTCAGGTTACTGCTACCGATCTGGCCCGGGCTACCTACAATGCGAACCAACTCGGCCCAAATACGATCAATTGTACTAACGCGACGGATTGCACATTGACCATCACCGGCCCCCCAGCCAAGCAGGTCAAAGTCAAAAAGACACCGAGTGGGCTCCTGAATACTCTGGATAACCATCCATTAATTAATTACGGCGCCACCGACAGTAATGGCGTGCCGATCCTTAAAATGCTCAAC
>JAMQPH010000131.1 GCA_023717605.1 Pyrinomonadaceae bacterium | reverse complement strand
CTTGCGACGCATGGTCCTGGTTCCTACTGAGAATGAGTACGATATCAATTTCATGATCTTTCAAAATCGCGTCGTAGTCCGACGAGCAGTAGCTTGCGCCAAACCTCCGCGCGTAGCTCTTACCGCGAGCGCCGTTTGCTGAGTAGACGGCGTGTAAATTCACCCCTGGAATCTTTTTTAAGTTGGGCAGATGCGCCCAGCGAGCTAGATTGCCTGCGCCGACCAAGCCAACTCGTAGATCTCCCGATGACTTTGGAGACGCTACCTGGATTCTTCTTTGCGGAGCGAACTCGCTGGGAATGTCCGAGGATTCCGCGGCAGGATAACGCAACAAGACCGCGAGACTATTCGAGGTTGGATCAAGAATCGTTTGGTAAGCTCTGGTCGCTTCTTCGAGTTGAAAACGGTGAGTTACTAACGGTTGTAAATGCACACGTCCGGTTGCTATGAGTCGGAGAAACTCTTCCATGTTCCTGTTTTCGGTCCAACGAACGTAAGCGACCGGATAATCCTGTCCCTTTTGTTCGTAAGCCGGATCGTAACTACCAGGACCGTATGCACGCGACATGAAGAGTTGTATTTCCTTCATGTACATCTCACCCCAGGGAAAACTCATTTCCACAGCGCCTACTACCACGATTCGCCCACGGTCACGACACAACTGGAGCGCCTGCTGACACGGGGCTGCAGACTTTGCCGCCGCCGCTACAATGACGCAGTCGGCCCCTCGGCCGTCTGTCATTGAGCCCACTGATTCTACAGCCGACGGACCTCCGATGATTGCGCGATCGGCACCCATTTCTCGCGCGAGATCAACGCGATCAGGCTTTAGATCAACCGCAGCGACTACTCCACCGTGGGCCTTCACAAGTTGCGTAACCAATTGCCCCACGAGACCGAGACCAATCACTGCCACCACGTCGCCGATGCTGATGTTGGCAGTGCGCACGGCATTGAGCGCGATGCTCCCGAGAGTTGCAAAACACGCATCTTCGAAAGGAACGTCATTAGGCACGCGCGCGACGAGGTTCCGGCCGGTGAGGATCGTTTCTGCGTGACCGGTTCCCTCTCCTCCGTAACTGACGCGATCACCAATCTCAAGATCGGTTACAGTAGCGTGCTTGGAAACGACCACACCTGCGCCGGAGTATCCCAGCACCGCATACTCGCTGAACTTGGCATACACTTCGGCAGTCGTGCGCACGGGGCCCTTGTCTTTCATGACGTCCCAGATCTTCCGCAAATGCGAAGGGTTCTCACTCACTTCCTTGAGCACACCTTCGCTGTGGATGCTGGCCGTTTCAGTTCCGCTACTGATTAAGGAATAAACGGGACGAATCAAGACGTGGTGCGGACGCACTTGTGGATCAGGCACATCATCGACGATAATTTCCTTCAGTCCTTTTCGAATAACTTGTTTCATGTGTATGTCGTGAGAACTTTGATCTCACTCTGTTCGCACTGAATAGTCGGGATGGCAGGCTTAACAACCGGCCACGGACGCTGCGCTGTTTACCTTACCTTCGCTTTCAAGCGCGGCCTTTTCAGGGGCGAGTTCTCGGTAAAGTTTGAGCCAGTCATTTCGAACCGCCTCCCACGTAAATTTCCGGCTTGAATCGCGAGCCTGCCGAGCGATCCGTGATGCCAATTGATTGTCGTCCAGGAGCCGAAGGGCACAGGCTGCCATTGCTTCGTGGTCGTTACACGGGAACATCAGGCAAGTCTCCTGGTCAGTCACAATGTATGGTATTCCACCCGCGTTACTGGTAACAATTGGCAGACCCGAAGCCATACTCTCCGTTAGAGAGCTGGGCATGTTGTCGAGATCCGTTGCTGTCAGATAAATGTCGGCCGCGTCGTAAATTTCAGCCATTCTTTCGAAGGGAACAAAACCGATGAACTCTACTTGATGAAGATTCAGATCGTTCGCGAGGGTCTCAAGTTGAGGACGCAGCCAGCCATCAGCCGCTACAGTTAAGCTCGCTTCCGGATAACGCTTTTGAATAATCGCAAATGCCCGTAACACGCACGCGACGTTGTACAACGGTTCTAAGAGACGACTCACAAGAAAGACAGGTCGCAAAGGTGAGCGCTCACGATAGCGAAACCGATCAAGCTCTACAATGTTGTAGATAGCGCGTGCAGGCAAACCGAAACGCGCAAAGACCTCCACCAGATAGCCCGACGGCGTCACGATCACGTCAGCCAAACGCATGATCGGTTTGGCAGTTAAACGCCATTTCGCCAGGTGATCTTCGGCTTCGCCGCTGCGGTAGTTAAGAATGCACTTCCTGTCGAAAACGCGCGAGACAATTATTGCCAGGGCAGGCGCTAAGAGGTACGAATAATATGACGCGGAAAAAATGTGTATGACGTCGTACTTGCGCACTCGCAGTGGAAGCAAAATGAAGAAGTACAGAGTGGTAACAATCGTGCGGACGTAGGTAATTCGCTGCAGATTTCTGAGCACGCCTGGAAGCCGGGGGTTGTGTGGCAAAAAACCGACCTCGAGCGACCCCTCCTGTTGCAACCCGCTCATAAGGCGAACTGCCTGCCTTGATTGTCCACCCCAAATATCCAGCGACGGAGCAACAATCAATACTCGCAATTTGGACGATAGGGAACGTCGCACGTGTTTAGAATCAGCCGTTTGCATCGCACTCTGACTTTACCAAATTACTCACCTTGACTGAAGTAGTTAGCTGAGGGACGTTCGAAGGAAACATCGATGGCAAGGCGCAGGAACTGGCAGGTATCGCACAGGACTTCACATCAAGGGGTCTACGCGAACGAACCTGACTTATCGTGGGTCCTTTTTCCTGAATTTCTTTTTTGTGGTTCCCAGCAATCCTGCCAGGCCCGTACCTAAGAGAAACAGTGTGGCCGGCTCGGGGATTGTGTTCACGGTAACGCCAGTTACTGTGTGTCCAAAATTGAAAGTCTGGGTGAAAAGTTGGTACTGACCAGCCGGAGTTCTGAGGAACATAAAAGTCGTGGTTCCGTCCCCTGCCAATAGGCTGCTGAATAGTGGTGCTCCACTGCCGACTATATTCTCATATCCTTCAACGATTCCCGCGGTTAGCATGAATGGGGCAACTACGACGAAGCCGCTCGCGCCCTCAATCGGCGCTGTGAATGAAGCTGAACTGATATTCAACGCCAACAGCGAAGCACCCGGCGAATAACCAACACCGCCGACCGTGACAGGGTTGGAAACGCCAAGTTCACTGTCTTGAGAGTCAACACTGCCGCCGGTCAAACGAATTTGGCCCGGAGCCACTAGTCCATTAGCCAGTAGGCTTACCGAAGGGTTTAAAGAAGAGGTTGACCCGTTGAGTGCGAGGCCAACGCCGGTGAGTAGAAACGGCGTGCCACCGGTTCTTGAGTAAGTTAACGTCCCTCCTGTGATTGCAATTGGGTCAGCGTGGACTGATACCGGGAGCAGCCACATTGTCAGCACGAGCGCCAGAGGGACGAACCTCTTGATTGTTTTCATATGAAACAGTTTCTACTAAGTTGGATTGGAATCTAGCCGGTCGGGCTTCGCCATTAGGAATAAAAACCCAATTGGTCTCAATTTCCACTTGACATCCTAATTACCAGCGTAAACCTTACCAGCTTTTGTCTACAGCGGGACACCTAACTGCTCATGACGTCTCCAACTCCGATTACGATGAAGACCAAACGACTGCGAGTTTTACGCTTCCGCGCACAATTATGACGGTTCCCTGTCGCAGATTTCGCTTGATAAATCCTAGACATGTGTGAGACTAGAGTCCATTCATGCTCCTTTAGGTCCTTCGCTGAAGGCATTCAGACAAAGTAGAATATTCTAACAAATGCGAATCCAGGCTCTCCACGGAATCCGGGATCGGTCGACTGACAACTAGCTGGCCAATTCGGACCAGCACTCTCCGGTCGGCCCCACATGATGAGGAGCTTATGAACCGATCGAGTGGAAGTACGCCCCCACGAGCTTTACCCGTGGTCCTAGTTTTAGCCGCCATCGTTGTCGTTTATCTCACAGCCGCAATGGCTTGTGCGTTAACTCAGAGACCTTGGTGGGACGAAGCTGTTCATGGCAGCCCAGCTCTATGTCTGATCACTCGCGGGTTCATGGGTACTCCAGTCCTTGATGCGTTCAGTAGATGGTTCCCGTTGCCTGGCATCAATGAGTACACCTATCAAATGATGCCGCTGTACATGTTGGCCCAAGTCCCATGGTACAAACTTTTTGGTTTTGGCGTCATCCAGATGCGCATGTTTTCTATGTTTTGGGGCCTTATAGCCTTAGCTTCTTGGTTCTTCATTATGAAGAGCCTCTCGCGCGACATAAAAGTGGCCCTCTTAACCGTCGGACTACTCGCCATCGACTATACTTTTGTTCACAGCTCCTCGGAGGGACGCCCAGATACTATGAGCATGGCTCTCGGGTTCGCTGGGTTAGCCACTTACCTAACTCTTCGAGAAGAAAAATTTTGGCTTGGGGTTTTTCTTAGCCATACGCTGGTAGCGGGTAGTTTTTTTACGCACCCGAATGGCGTCATGCCTTTCATAGGATTACTCTTTGTCGCGGTCTATTATGACTGGACTCGCATTCGTCTGAGATATCTCGTTACTGCTGCCATCCCTTACCTAGTCGGTGCCATCTGTTGGGGAATCTACATTTCAAAAGCCCCAGAATTCTTCAAAGCTCAGATGAGCGGAAATGCTTCCGGGAGATTTCAAGGTTTAATTTCTCCAGCCTCCGCATTAAAGGCGGAGATTGGTAAAAGGTATTTGGGTTTCTTAGGTGGTCTGGCAACCGATCTATCGATGGCCCACCGTCTCAAGCTAATAATTTTGGCTACTTACGTTCTGGCTATCGTGGGAGTCATTCTTACCCGCGAAATTCGGCGACACAAGGGGTATCGAGCTTTAGTCATCATCACTGGGGTTTATTTCACGATGATGACTTTTTGGGATGGTGCTAAGTCGCCTCTTTATATGGTGCATATAGTTCCCCTATTTGTCGCGCTTCTGGCCATATGGATTCAGTGGTGTTGGGAGAAGCGAATTGTGCCAGCCCCGATTGTTCTTGGGTGGATTACTCTTTTTGTTGCGGTAAACCTCGGGGGAGTATTTGCGATAGTAAAACGCGACAGCTTTGGTAAGACGTATAAGCCGGCCATTGCTTTCCTCAAGCAAAATGTTAGCTCGAATGCTTCTATCATGGGAAGTTCAGAATTGGGATTTGACTTGGGTTTCTTTGGGAATCTGACTGATGATATTCGCTTAGGGTATCTAAGTGGTAAGACTCCCGACTATATAGTTGTAGACTCTGGCTACGAAGAATGGTTCAAAATATACAGTGTTACTGATCCAAAAAACTTTGAGTTCATCAAAGCTCGACTATCCAATGAATATCATCCAGTTTTCACGCAGCCTCCCTACACCATTTATGCAAGGCAACGGACCTCGGCAGGCAATGCAGAAAGCACAAACGCCCGTTGAGCCTTGGTCACTTTCAAGGCCTGATTGATGGTCGCGCGTATCTCGGCCTAGTCGCAGTCGGGTTAGCGGTTTCAGTAGATGAAGCCGATTCTCCTGTTGTTACCCCTTTCGTGGCATTTCTCAACACTGAGAATTCAATGCCGATGTCGGTCCCGTCGCTCGCTGCGTTCTTACCCGGATTTCTCGGTGCAAGTGTAAAGTCGCCGTCGGCGTAATTAACAAACATTGCTGGCCATGAACCCGAAGGATAGATTCCCTGCGGCCGAGGCGGATAATTTGTTGAACCGATATTCGCCACCATGTTCCGGTTCCAGACCGCAGGTCCACCAGGTCGGAGGAATCTGCGGATATTGGCATCTGAATCAACAGTGC
>JAMQPH010000105.1 GCA_023717605.1 Pyrinomonadaceae bacterium | reverse complement strand
GCTGGAAGTTTTTGACCACTGTGATGTTAGCGAGGTCGTTCCGCTATTACGTTGAAGGCATCCTGGCAGTCTTTTATGGCCGGCGCGTGCTATTGTTTATGAAAGACAACGGCTTGGTCATCCTGAGCATAGTCGCAGGGGTTGCTCTGCTTGGCTTGCTGGTTTACGTCGTGGTCAATCGACTCCGCACCGGTTCCGTAGATAAGGCGGCGCAAACGGGAGAGTCTCAGGACTAGTGAAATAGCAATCTTACAGTTAGAAGGAATCATTTATTTGAAACTGCTGCTCGATAAACTCACCAAAAACCTTTCGCGTCTGTCGGACTATCTCATTGCCTTTGGCCCGTTTGGGTTGTTCGCGGTTGCAGTCCTTGATTCAAGCTTTGTTCCGTTACCAAGCAGTGCGGATGCGTTGATGCTGCTACTAACGGCAGCTCATCCGCGTTGGATGGTCTTTTACGCAATCGTTGCCACCGCCGGATCGACGTTCGGCTGTTGGCTTCTCTACTGCGCATCACGACGCGCCGGGCGACGTGCGCTCAACAGGTTTTCAGAATCGAAACAGAAGCGGGTCAAAGAACTAATAGATCGATACGACGTGCTCTCCGTACTGGTCGCATCGCTTTTGCCGCCACCGTTCCCGTTCAAACTATTTGTGATCACGGCGGGAGTGTTTCGTTTTAGCCTGACACGGTTTGTGGTTGCGATTGTCGTTGGGCGTGGTTTTCGTTTCTTGTTGGAAGGCTATTTCGCAGTTCGCTACGGCGCCCAGGCAAAGGTGTTTCTGGCAAAGTACTACCCCTGGATTGGGCTTGGACTTGCAGTGTTGATTATCGCTGGGTTTCTGACCCGCACTTTGTGGAAACGAAGATCGAATTCGGGAGTTGAAGCAAGCTTAGAAGCCGGGAACTAAGGGCAAGAGCGGCGCGGCCTCCAGGGTCTCTTCAATTTTGGGTTCGAAGAACTGGAAGTTTCGCGCGCTCGCAAGATCTTTGACGCCATGTTCTCCCAGGCGAGTGAGCAGATGCAGAAAAACCTCCGCGGTGGCGAGCGCGTCGCTGCCGGCGCGATGACGGTGGAAGATCGGGATCGAGAAATGATTGGCAACGGTGTCCAGGCGGTAGTTAATTAGACCCGGAAACACACGCCGCGAAAGCTTCACCGTGCAGAGATGGGTGTTGATCATGCGGTGACCAGGATAGACCCGCGAGATTTCATGATTTAAGAAGCTTGTGTCGAAAGGTGCGTTGTGCGCGATCAGCACTGCCTCGCTGACGAAATCCAGCCACTGAGGAGCGACTTCAGCAAATACCGGCGCGGTCTTTACCATGTCGTTGGTGATCCCGGTGAGCGCGACCACAAAACGAGGAATCGCAATTTCGGGGTTTACCAACGTTAGGAAACTGTCGACTATGCGCCCCTGACTGATCCGGTACGCTCCCAACTCAATAACCCGGTTAGGAGGCATCTTGGCGCCGGTGGCTTCCAAATCGACCACCACGAAATCCAGGTCGTCGAGCAGTCGAGATTCGACGTCATCGTTTTGCAGTTCAATGGTCTTCCCATCGACGAATCTGAACCGCCGATCGTCTTTGACGAGGTCGGCCACGAGCAAGCCTGCCAGCTCATCGTCGATGTGCGAGACCTTAAAAACTGCGTCGACGATTTCAGCTGCATTAGCGCGTCCGCCGCAGTCGCGCAACAAGTCGATTGTTTCTTGAACGAGAGTGGAGTCGGAGACGAGGTTTGGATACGGAGCCATCGGGCTGCGATTGTAGCACGCATTTATATTTTCGATTGAGGAAAGATTGTGCGAACCGAAGATGTGATTGAAAGATTTAGAGGGACCGGTGCGTTGCTTGAAGGCCACTTTGTTCTTACCAGCGGGCTTCATAGTGCTAACTATCTGCAATGCGCTCTCGTGCTGCAGCATCCGGAAGAAGCTGAAGGATTTGGTAGCGCCATCGCCGAACATTTCAAACTGGACGGTATTCAACTCGTGGCTTCACCGGCGATTGGTGGGATCGTGATCGGATACGAGGTTGCCCGGCAGCTCGGCGCGCGCTTCATTTGGACTGAGCGCGAGCAAGGCGAGATGACTTTAAGACGAGGGTTTTCGGTGTTGCCCGGCGAGAGGACGATAGTTGTTGAGGACGTGGTAACCACGGGCGGTTCAACGCGCGACACGGTGAATGCTTTGCAAGCCGCAGGCGCAAACGTTGTTGCAGCGGCCTCAATCATCGATCGCTCAGCTGGCGATGCCGATGTGGGCGTGCCGCGCATCGCGCTCGCTACGCTCAATGTGCCATCCGTTGACCCTTCAAATTGCCAGCTGTGCAAACGAGGTGAAGTAGCGATAAAGCCGGGAAGCAGGGGGAGATAGTCAGTGGTCAGTTGTCAGTTGTCAGTAGTCAGTTGGTCTTTGGTCTTTGGCCTTGGGCCTTCGGATCTGTGCTGAGGGAAACCCAAGATTCGCTTTACTAAAGATCACATTCGCGAGACCAGGGCCAAAGACCAAAGACCAAAGGCCAAAGACTAACCGACAACGGACCACTGACAACTGACCAAGAGTGAATTTCAAGCTCACAATTCAATACGACGGCACAGACTTTCATGGCTGGCAGATGCAAGGCGAACTGCGCACGGTCCAGGGAGAGCTGACTCGCGCGCTAACGCTGATTGATGGCCGGGATGTGATAGTTCATGGGTCCGGCAGAACCGATGCAGGCGTTCACGCCCAAGGTCAGGTGGCCAGCGTTCGAGTAGAGCGAGAGATAGCTCCTGAAAAGCTTCGCGCGGCAATCAATGGAAACGTGGCGAAGGATCTGCGCATCATGGAGGCCCAAATCGCCAGCGAAGACTTTCATGCACGCTATTCAGCTCTGGGGAAAACCTACGTCTATTGTGTAGTAAACGGTCCAGTCATGTCTCCATTTTGGCTTCGCTATGCACACCACGAGGCTCGCCAACTTGATCTTGAAAGCATGAATGCATGCGCCGCTCTATTTCTTGGCACTCATGACTGGACCGCTTTCTCGGCTGCTCAATCGGACGCCGAGAGCAGGACACGCAGCATCAGTCAGCTCGAAGTTTCTCAGCGCTTCGATGAACGTACAGGTGAACCAATCGTTGAGATCCAGGCCAGTGCTGATGGCTTCCTGCGCTACATGGTGCGTTCTATTGCGGGGACTCTGCTGGCAGTCGGCCGTGGCGAGATGGACGGGAAACATATTAAACACGCAATTGAGCATGGTGAACGGTCGCTGGCCGGAGCAACCGCGCCTGCGTGTGGACTGACGTTATTGTCGGTTCGTTATGAGTGAGGTGGACACAAGTTAACGAGGCTTGAGCTTGCCCTTTGGTATTGAGTTAACCATTTCTGTCAGTAAGTGTTTATTGACACATCTGAGACTTGAAGTAAGAATGTCACCGGCCTGGGTTCTTGTTTCCAACCGTTGATTGAAACCTATGCTTTCTGACTTTGCTAAAGTTGTAAAACCTGGAGCCCGCGACGAGATCCTGCTGGCAGCAATCGACTGGGACCGTTTGCCTCGTCATGTCGCCATCATTATGGATGGCAATGGACGCTGGGCGGCGCAGCGGGGCCAGGCGCGGATTGCCGGACACCGCGCCGGGGTCGAAGCGGTTCGTGCGGCGGTTGATACGGGCGCTCGATTGGGATTGGGAGCTCTCACGCTCTATGCCTTCTCGACTGAAAACTGGAAGCGACCGCGTTATGAAGTTGATGCGCTGATGCGGATGCTGCGACGCTATCTTCGTCTTGAGCTCGACGAGATCGACCGGCAAAACATCAAGTTTCAGACCATTGGCCGCACGGGTGTGCTTGCTGACAGCGTGCGCCGTGAGATTGCGAAAGCGACCGAGAGAACTGAGAAAAACAAAGGAATGGTATTGACGGTGGCTTTGAATTATGGCGGCCGAGCCGAGATCATCGATGCCTGTCGCGCGGCTGTACGGCGATTGCTTGATGAAGGTAATCCCCCTGATGAGCTAACAGAAGAGCGCATAGCGAATGAACTCTATACTCGCACTCTACCTGATCTGGATTTGCTCGTTCGTACCAGCGGCGAACTGCGCATCTCCAACTTCCTGCTATGGCAGGCGGCTTATAGCGAACTCTACGTGACTGAAACCCTCTGGCCCGACTTTCGCCGCGTCCACATGCTCGAAGCCATCGTTGACTATCAGCGACGTGATCGTCGCTTCGGTGGATTAAAGCTGGTAGCAAACAAGTGATCCTTTTAATTTTTGATTTTAGATTTTTGATTTGCGATTGGAGCCAGGCTCATGTTTGTTACCGTCAACATCGCATTTCAATCTAAAATCAAAAATCTAAATACAGAATGTCTCGCATAATCACGGCCCTCATCGTCCTCCCTTTTCTTATCGCGTCCATCCTTATTTCCTGGTTGCAGCCGCTGTTCGTTGTTCTCGCTGCCGCGGCCATGGTGGCCGGCCTGTTTGAGTTTTATGTCCTGGCGAAGCGACGAGACCTGAAGCCTGACGCGACGATTGGATACCTAGCCGCGGCCGCCTTATTCACTGTCTTCTATTTCAACGACCCCAATCTAAGATCCGATTTGTTGATGATGCAGATGATCCCGCTCATCCTGATCGTCTTTACCGCAGCAACACTGATCGCCGCCACGTTGCGCGGCGCTCCTTTTGACAAAATGATCGCCTCAACCGGAGCCACGGTTCTCGGCGTTCTCTACATAGTGCTGCTTGGCGGTCATCTCGTGGCAGTGCGCACGGGATTCAAACAGGCCCTTTCCGCGGATCTTCTGAGTTTCTTTTTTCTAGTCCTTATGGGCGCAGATACGGGCGCATACTACGTTGGCAGGGCATTTGGCAAACACAAGCTGGCGCCCTCGATTAGCCCGGGAAAGACCTGGGAAGGAGTTGCCGGGGGATTGCTGGCCGGTCTGCTAATGGCCACACTTGCTCACTTCTGGTTCTTCAGAGAGTTACCTTTAAAGCTGGCGTTACCCCTAGCGGCGGTTATGATAGGCGTCGGTATTCTTGGTGATCTCACCGAGAGCGCACTCAAACGGAGTGCGGGTGCAAAAGACGCGGCGAACATCTTACCTGGGCACGGTGGTTTACTCGATCGTCTCGATAGCTTGCTCTTCAACGCACCAGTCATCTACTATTTCGGTCGGATCTATTTCAGTGGTTGAGCATCATTCGTGAGCAACTACTCGCCCCCTCCTGATCGCTAAACATGAAACCCAGCGGCATTGCTATCCTTGGTTCCACAGGCTCAATCGGCTGCAACACGCTGCGAGTCGTAGAAGCATTCGGGAGCGATCGTTTTCGTGTCGTCGCCCTGGGCGCCGGTCGCAATATAAGTACACTTGCCGACCAGATTGTTCGCCACTTGCCGGAATTGGTTTCCGTGGAAACGGAAACCGCCGCTCACGATTTACGCGCCCAACTCTTCGAACGAAATCTCGATCTTCCGCGAATCGTGATTGGGGAATCCGGGCTGGTAAAAGTGGCCACTCATCCAGAGGCAGATACGGTTGTATCGGCCACCGTTGGCGCCGTTGGTTTCGTACCAACTCTACGTGCGCTCGAAGCCGGTAAACGCGTCGCCCTGGCCAACAAGGAGACACTGGTTATGGCCGGCGAGCTAATGACTCGCGCTGCCAGGGCTTCCGGCGCCGAGTTATTACCCGTCGACTCCGAACACAATGCGTTGCATCAGTGTCTGCGTGGAGAAAAGCGCCAAGAAGTTCGGCGCATAGTGTTGACCGCGTCCGGCGGTCCGTTTCGCACCAAGAACAAGCGCCAGATGCGAGAAGCGAGTGTGTCGGATGCGTTGCGCCATCCAACCTGGAACATGGGAGACAAGATCACCATTGATTCGGCGACGCTTATGAATAAAGGACTGGAAGTGATCGAGGCGCACTGGCTTTTTGGTTTCGAGGCGGACCAGATTGGAATCGTCGTTCATCCCGAATCAGTCGTACATTCCATGATCGAGTTGGTAGACGGTTCAGTAATAGCTCAGATGGGAATCACCGATATGCGTCATGCGATCCAATACGCGCTGACGTATCCTGAGCGGCACTCATGCGAATTACCCCCGCTTGACCTCACCGCGCTGGCGACACTCCATTTTGAAGCTCCCGACCCAGAGCGTTTTCCATGCATAGCTCTTGCCTACCGAGCTCTTCGGAAAGGTGGCACGCTTCCCACAGTGCTGAACGCAGCTAATGAAGAAGCGGTGAGGGCGTTTATTGAGGAGCGCATCTGCCTCACAGATATTCCTCGCGTAATAGAGTTGGCGATGGATCAACATACGACTCAACCTGCCTTGGATCTCGAAACCGTCCTCAACGCCGACCGAGAGGCGCGCTTGACCGCCAATGTGGAAATAGAAAAGTTAACAAAACCTTCAGATCTGTTGGCCGAACACTCTGTTTGACGCGCGCTGCCAGCCCACGTAAACTCGTTTCCGGCAACCCGCGAAAATGGTGGGTAGTCTATGGGGCCGCATGTTTTATTGACCCTACCGGAAAGGCAAATTAGATGACGGTTCTTATAAGTATTCTGTCGTTCATATTTATCCTTGGTGCGGCGGTCGTGCTTCACGAGTTCGGCCATTTTATTGTCGCAAAACTCTTCAAGATCCGCGTGGAGACGTTTTCAGTAGGATTTGGTCCGCGGCTATTTGGCAGGAAGTGGGGACAAACAGACTATCGAGTTTCGGCAATTCCGCTCGGGGGATACGTAAAACTTGGCGGCGACGAGTCAAACTCACCAATTGAAGGCGCCGGGGCTAGTGATATCCCTGAGCACGAAATGTTCAATCTTCGTCCACGTTGGCAGCGGATCCTGGTGGCGCTGGCCGGGCCCGTGATGAATATCCTCACCGCACTCTCTATACCGTTTGCGGGTGCCATGATGTACGGAGTTCCCGCAACACCCGCGCCGGTAGTGAGCGCCATGGCCAGTGGAGGCGCTGCTGAGGTAGCCGGGTTGCAACGCGGTGATCGAATAGTTTCATTCAACGGAATCGAGAACCCGAAATGGAACACTATCCGCGGCGACGCGCTGCTATCCCCTGGTCAGCCTTTACGGCTAATTGTCGAACGTAACGGGCAGCGGATACCTCTCACGATCACGCCCACGGCGATCACCGAAGACGGAGAAACCGCCGGCTTTCTGGATTTTGTTCCTGACTATGGAGAAGTCCCGGTCATAGTGCGTGAGCTCTTGCCGAACTCTCCGGCCTCTGAAGCCGGGTTGCAACTTCGTGATGTGCTTCTCGCGGTTAATGGGCAACCAGTCCACAGTGCTGAGCAGGTCAGCCAATACATCCGTGATCATAAGAATGAGCCAATTACCCTGACGATTAACAGGGCGGGGCAACGCATGGACATTACCGCCAAGGCTCGCAAGCTTCCCGACGGAAAAGAGCGGTTAGGTTTTACCCCCGATGAGGAAGTCCCACTGCAGCGCGGCGGTTTGGCTTCGGCGGTGACCTACGCAGTCAACAGCAATCTGGAGATTCTACGTTTGACCGGGAAAGCCCTGGGGCAAGTAGTCACCGGGCAGCGCTCGGCCAGGAACACCCTCTCGGGACCGATCGGAATCTACAACGCTGCCGCGGCATCGGTTGAAAGGCTTGGTTGGGCCGGGTTATTTGGCATGCTCGGGTTCCTTAGTCTTAATCTTGGCATCTTCAATTTGTTACCAATCCCGGTCCTGGATGGCGGGGCTATCTTCCTGCTCCTGCTTGAAGGTCTGCTGGCGACGATTGGTCTAAAGTTGTCAATGACAGTGCGCGAGCGTATTCAGCAAGTCGGGTTTGTCATGGTAATTCTGTTGATGGTCTTCGTCATTTCCAATGACGTCGTAAAGTTATTTTCGCGCGGGTCCAGCGATAGTAAACCGGCTGCGACCGAACCGGCTAAATAGGATGTCCAACGTCCAATGTCCAATGTCGAACGTCTGGTTCCGGATAAGACTTTGGACCTTGGACGTTGGACTTTGGACATAAATTTGTAGATGCGAAAGTCTCGAGCGGTAAAAGTCAAAGACATACAGATTGGTGGTGGCGCTCCGGTCGTGGTTCAGTCCATGACCAAGACCGACACCGCGGACGTTGGCGCCACTGTGGCTCAAATAGAGGAAATGGTCCGCTCCGGATGCGAGATTGTGCGTCTGGCTGTCCCTGACAATGATGCCGCTGTGGCGCTGAAAGAGATCCGCAAGCGCGTACCGGAGGTCCCGATCGTTGCTGATATTCACTTCCATTACAAACTCGCCCTGATGGCCCTCGATGCGGGGATCGACAAACTTCGATTGAACCCTGGAAACATCGGGAAGCATGAACGAATCGTCGAGGTGGTACGCGCTGCACAAGCGCAAAGGGTTCCGATTAGGATTGGTGTGAATGGCGGCTCGCTGGAAAAGGATCTACTAAAGAAGTACGGCACGGCAACGCCGGAGGCGATGGTTGAGTCGGCGCTTCGCCACATTCAGATCCTCGAAGACCTGGGATTCACTGACACAATAGTTTCGCTTAAGGCTTCAGACGTGCATCGCACAGTTGACGCCTATCGATTACTTGCTCAGAAAGTGGACTACCCGTTTCATCTGGGTGTGACCGAAGCCGGCACGGCTTTCACCGGCACGGTCAAATCCGCCATCGGCCTTGGCATTCTGCTGAATGAAGGCATCGGCGACACGATTCGTGTGTCGCTTGCCGCCGAGCCGCAAGAAGAAGTCCGCGTCGCCTGGGAAATTCTGAAATCCCTCGAGCTACGCACGCGTGGTGTGACGGTTGTGGCCTGTCCTACCTGCGGCCGGCTCGACGTAGATAATTTTGTGGAGATCGTGACCGAAATCGAGCGCCGTCTGGCTCACGTTGAAGAACCGCTGCATCTTTCGATCATGGGGTGCGCGGTGAACGGACCAGGTGAGGCGCACGATTCGCAGCTGGGTGTAACGTTTGGTCGCGGCGTGGGCATGATATTTAAAGACGGAG
>JAMQPH010000085.1 GCA_023717605.1 Pyrinomonadaceae bacterium | reverse complement strand
CTCGGTATGCTCGCTTTTGAGCTCAGTAATCGCGATTTCCGGCGAATCTGGCTCTATTACGTTGTCCGCGACGATGAGGACGCAGTCTATGACTCGGAAATTCGCGAGAGTTATTTGGAGGCGGAGTCGTATATTGACTATTCGCTGTGGCCAACGGCACGCCGTGGGAGAATCACTGCGGCTCAGGTCGCATCTGAGATCGCGCCCTTGGAAGACTATGCAGTGATGATGTGCGGCCAGCTCAGGTTTATTTCGGACCTCGCCCGACAGTTCCGGGCACTCGGCGTATCGCATGACCGGGTTATTACCGAAGAGTTCGAATTCCGTTAGCTCCCCGAAGCGGAGAAGCCCAGTGAAATTCTGATTCTCGATTGGACGCTATCAAGGGAATCGCGCGCGAAAACTCTCCCACAATAACGGCGCAGAATATCCGAACATTCCAAGAGCTGTTGCAACCCTGCGCGAATGGTTGCAATTCGCACAGGCAAGGTCTTTCATCGGCTGTAGCTCTCAAGCGCCGATTGACGACTGCCGAGAGATAATGAAATAAACCCTCATAGGCAGGTTCAATAGTTATGAACACAAACGGATTGGAAAATGCTGTAATTTTAAGCGCCGTGCGAACGCCGATAGGTCGCTTGCAGGGTGGTTTGAGCTCATTGCCCGCCAGGGAATTAGGAGCTCTTGTGATACGCGCCGCTGTAGAGAAGGCGCATTTGCCAAACCTGTCGGATATTGATGAGGCTCTTATCGGTAACGTGGTTTCCGCCGGGCTTGGCCAAAACATTGCCCGTCAATCTGCGGTGTTTGGCGGACTACCCACGAGCGTAGGAGCCACCACAATCAACAAAGTCTGTGGGGCAAGCCTCAAAGCCGTTATGCTGGCTGCCCAGGCCATAAGGGCTGGCGACGGCAAGTTGTTTGTCGCCGGTGGCGTAGAGAGTATGAGCCAGGCTCCTCATCTCGTTAACGGCCGCTTAGATCAATTACGCTACGGTGACGTTCAACTCAGAGATGCCCTTCATGTCGATGGTTTATTGTGTCCTTTTGAAGACTGGGCCATGGGCCGTGCCGCTGAGTTTATAGCTGATGAGTTTGACGTCACTCGCGAAGAAATGGATCGTTTCGCGCTCGCCAGTCACCGAAAAGCCATTGCCGCTATCGACAACGGCCAATTCAAAAACGAAATCGTTCCCGTCAGCGTGCGTGGGCCCAAAGGTCAAGTGACGGTTGTGTCCACAGACGAATCGCCGCGCCGGAATACCTCCTTCGAAGCGCTCAGCAAGCTCGAGCCGGCCTTCAAGTCCAACGGCAGAGTAACGGCTGGCAACGCCCCCGGACTGAATGATGCCGCAGCCGCGCTCGTTATTATCAGCGAAGCCAAAGCAAGCGAGTTAGGTTTGAACCCGTTGGCTCGCATTGTTGGTTATGCACAGGCTGCGGTCGAGCCAAGGTACATTTTTGACGCGCCTGCAAAAGCCATCCCGCGTTTGCTAGAAAAAACCGGCTGGTCGTTGGGAGAAGTCGATCTCATTGAGCTCAACGAAGCCTTCGCTGCGCAGATCTTAGCGAATGGCTCTGCCATGACTGATATCGGTTGGAATTGGGACAAAGTCAATGTGAATGGGGGCGCGATTGCCCTGGGGCATCCTCTGGGAGCCACCGGGGCGCGTTTGCTAACAACTTTACTTCACGCTCTCAAAGATCGTCGTCTCAAACGCGGCATTGCGTCCCTTTGTCTGGGAGGCGGCGAGGCCGTAGCCCTGGCTGTAGAGATGGTCGACTGAGCACTACATCAGTCGCCAAAACGGAAATATTGCAAATGAACAGACAGACGAACCTACTCATCATCGGTGCGGGTCCTTTCGGGCTTGCAATGGCTGCCTATGCCCAATCACTAAACATCGAATGTTTAATCCTTGGCAAACCTATGGATTTTTGGAAATCCAACATGCCTGAGGGCCTGCTCCTCAGATCGGCCTGTGATTGGCATCTGGACCCGCTTGACGTTCATACCATCGAAAACTATTTGCAATCGCAGAGTCTCACTCCAGCTCAGGTCGAGCCCCTCTCACGTGACTTCTATTTGAATTACACAAAATGGTTTCAAGAACAGAAACAGATTGAGGTCCTGCCCTCTTTGGTGCAACGGCTTGATCACTCAAGTGACACAGACAACCTGTTTACGGCCACGCTGGATGACGGGGAGAGTATAACTGCAAGCAATGTCTTGCTCGCGCTGGGCTTTCGCTATTTCAAGAACATCCCGGCGGAAATAGCTAAGATCGTCCCGTCAGGACGTTTTTCCCATACCTGTGATTTAGTTGATTTCGAGCGCTTAAGGGGGAAGCGATGCCTGATCATCGGTGGTCGGCAGAGCGCTTATGAATGGGCTGCTTTACTCTGTGAGAATGGGGCAACCGCGATTCATGTTTCGCACCGTCACGAAACCCCTGCCTTTGAACGATCAGACTGGTCATGGGTTAACCCAATGGTTGATGCGATGGTTGAAAATCCCGGCTGGTTTCGCAACTTGCCCCCGAAAGAAAAAGAGGAAGTCAGCAAGCGCTTCTGGGCCGAAGGTCGGTTAAAGCTTGAGCCCTGGTTGTGGTCAAGAATCGATAACGACACAGTAAAAATATGGCCGAAATCCAAAGTTGTCGGCTGTGATGCGTTGCCGACTGGAGAGCTCGAAGTTAGCCTAAACACGGGAAAGACATTGATCGTTGACCATATCATTTTGGCCACTGGGTATAGAGTGAGCATGGAAAAAGTTCCATTGCTTGCTGATGGAAGCATCTTGGCCAAATTGAAAACCAACAATGGTTACCCGGTATTGGACGAACACTTTCAATGCAGTATTCCGGGGCTATTTATTACGAGCATGCCCGCCACCCAGGATTTTGGGCCATTCTTCGCCTTCACGGTTAGTGTGGTTGCCTCAACCAAAATTATAGGATCGTTCATCAAGAATTCTGTTAGCGCGTGCAGCAGCTAAACCTCGGCCGGCAACCCAACATACGACTCCGTCCTTACCGCATTCCAAACCGTAGCCAAAGAAATCGAAGCGGAACTCTTCGTCCCTAAACGCGCCACGCGCCATTACTGGACAATAGCAACGCAAATAGCCTAAGACTTGAATACTTCGCTTGAAGAGTAATGAACTCATGTATATAAACTGGACCCGTAGCAAATTTCTTCAAGCGCAAAGATGGCATCTGGTCAACGTCGCTTTTTGGCAAGCCAATAAACTATGTGGACGGTGCTTAGAAGGCTTTCGCTAGGGGGAAGCCTCATTGTTCTATCCTCAGCTATCCTGCTGACTTCCGATTGGCACCAGCGCAGGACCGTTGGCGGCAAGATCCCGCGCGTGGCAATCGTCCAACACTCGGCTACCGCTGTGTTAGACGAAGGCGTTCTGGGGGTACTTGACGGTCTGACCGCAAACGGCCTGGTCGACGGACAAAACATGCACATAAGGCGGTTCAACGCCGACGGTGATTTCACTGTCGCGAACGCCATTGCCGGGCAGGTGGTGGCGGCCGGCTTCGATCTGGTTGTAACGATTAGCACTCCATCGCTTCAGACGGTGGCAAAAGCCAACAGCTCTGAGAGGGTGATTCAAGTCTTTGGACTTGTGGCTGATCCTTATCGCGCTGGAGTCGGAATCGGTCGAAAGAGTCCTCTAGATCATCCTAAACGTCTGGTCGGAGTTCCCTCCCCGCTGCCGGTGGCGGACTCTTTCCGGCTCGCCAGGAAGCTATTCCCAGGGCTCCAGTCCGTCGGTGTTGTGTGGAATCCCAGTGAAGCAAATTCGGAAATCACTACGATGCAGGCGCGCGAGATCTGCCAAGAGCTACGAATCAATCTTAGAGAGGTAAACGTCGACAGCTCCGTCGCGGTAGCGGAGGCAGCTGCCGCGCTGACCGCTCAAGGGGTCCAAGCGCTTTGGGTGGGAGGCGACAACACCGTGGCGCTGGCACTGGATTCGGCGATTTCGGCGGCGCGCAAGGCTCGAATCCCGGTCTTTTCTGTTCTCCCGACAGAACCAAACCGGGGAACCCTCTTCGATATCGGGACCAACTTTTACGATGCCGGCAGAATGACCGGCAAAATGGCCGCGGAAATTCTCGCCGGAGTCGATCCCGCGACTATTCCCATACCGGCTAAGGTTCCGGAGAAACTTGTGGTGAACAAGCAGGCCCTCAAACGATTAAAAGACCCCTGGGAGTTTCCAGAAGACATCATTGCTCGCGCCGACGTGATTGTCGATGAAGCTGGGATACACCAAAAAGAAACTCGCACTTCCCCGGTTCCAACAGAGACGGGCCAGAAAGAGAGCAGAGCACTTCGCCAGCCACCCGAAGGACGCCTCTTCAAAATTGGCCTGGTCTACTTCGGCCCCGATCCGAGCGCGGACGCCTGTATGGCGGGACTGTTCGGCGGGCTCAAAAATTTGGGTTTTGTCGAGGGCAAGAATTTGCAGGTGCGCAAGGCGCACGCCCAGGGAGAAATCATAAATATTCCCTCGATACTGCAGAACTTCGACAATGAGGATCTCGATTTAATCATCCCCATGTCCACGCCGGTTCTGACCGCAGCTATCAACGCGGTGAAAAAAAAGCCCGTGGTCTTCACCTACGTTTACGACCCGATCGCCGCGGGGGCCGGAAAAACTCCGACGGATCATCTGCCGAACATTACGGGGACGGGCTCCTTTCCTCCGGTCGATGACACCCTGGTTGTTATCCGAGAACTGCTGCCCAAAGTACAATCCGTCGGCACGCTCTACAACAGCTCCGAGGCCAATTCCAGAA
>JAMQPH010000027.1 GCA_023717605.1 Pyrinomonadaceae bacterium | reverse complement strand
CGTGAGATAACCTGAAAATGAAGCTGGTTATCAACCACCTCGACCAGCATGAACGACATGTCCCGATCGAAGAACTTGTCAGTGAGGGGTGAGTTGTCCTTAACGTCACCCGATCTCAATTTCCCGCCCGCTCCGGACACGAAGTAATAGATCCCCTTCTGGGGCCTGATCCGTTCGTAGAAGTGATCGTGGCCGGTGAAAACGGCATTGACGCCATACTTTACGAAAATTGGTTCGACAACCTTACGTAGGGCCGAATCTGAGCCGTGTTTTCCCCCCGATGAGTAGGGTGGGTGATGATGAAACGTGATCTTCCATTCGGACTTGTCTTTCGCTAACTCATTCTCCAACCAATCCAACTGTTTCTTGTCCATGTAGTTGCTATTCAGACAGTAGAAAGCACTGCCGTAGAGATTGTCGCCTAGCAGCAACACAAAATCGTATGGGAAGGTTTCCCGCGCCTTAATCAAGATGTCAGCCAGTTCACGCTGCTGTCTGCTGCCGGTGCCGGTGTCGCCGATGATCACGAAACGAACTGAACCCTCTTTTGTGGGCCGGTTGACCTTAAGTGGTGAACTCGCGGAGGTGCTTACTTTTCCGTTGCCGTTACGATTGAGGTTTTGAGCACAGGTAAATGCCGAAGAACTGCCGAGAATTAGCAGAGCTACGATCAAAAAATAAGCATGAATGCGTTTCATCCTGTTCCTCTCCCAACTTCCGCATCTCACGGAAGGGCATCAAGCATATAGTCAATGATCAAGTTATTGTCCGTATCGACCAGCAACAGGTGACGTCCAACATATCGGACATCTAACTCGCAAAGAGTTCGCAATGGACTCCCAGCACTAAACTAACTAGGAGCCACTTACACACAGAACCATTTGCGGTAGCCAATGGATCCCAGCACTCCACGACGCGGGACCTATAGCCGCCTGCGTTGAGCGGTTGTGCTTGGGTTGAGTGCTGGGATCCACTGGCTACCGCAAATGGTTCTGTGCGTTGAGTTGCTGCTGGCGGCTGTGGTGCGGGCTCCATCAAACACCTAAACGGCGTCACTGTTTTTTGTGCTGTGCGTAGACCCACGGATGAAGCAACCTGGGGCTCCAATTTGCGAACGCTTTTAGCGTAAATTCAGGTGACTTACGGTGCGCGACTATTTCAGTTCCAGCTGATCTAGTTTGAGAAGAGTGTGCAGGAGAACGTTGGCGCCGTTCGCGATGTCGGCAGGATGTGAGAATTCGCGTGGCGAGTGACTAATGCCGGCCACGCTGGGAACAAAGATCATTCCTACTGGTCCCAGAAGCGCCATGTCCTGTGCGTCATGTCCCGCGCCGCTGGGCATTATTCTGGTGGTCAAGCCAAGCTCATTGGCTGAGTCCTCAATGATCTTTCTGATCCGCGAGTCGGTGGGTGCCGGCACGTTCACGTTTATTTCCTTAAACTCGAACTTGGTGTTGCTAGCGCGCGCGATCTGTTGCGCCTCGGCGTGAATCTTCTCGTAGAACATTTTGATCTTCGCAGCGTCGAGATCACGCAGTTCAAGACTCAGAACTACTTTTCCTGGAATCACATTGGGAGCGCCGGGAAGCGCCTGGATCCTGCCCACCGTACCGACCTGCCGTCCCGCTACGCTAGTGACAGTACGATTTACTGCTTCAATGAATTTGGCAGCCGCGAGCAACGCGTCCTGCCGCTGATTCATAGGCGTGGTCCCGGCATGATTAGCGAATCCCTCGACAGTGACAT
Organism: Pyrinomonadaceae bacterium; assembly: GCA_023717605.1. Classification (GTDB taxonomy): domain Bacteria; phylum Acidobacteriota; class Blastocatellia; order Pyrinomonadales; family Pyrinomonadaceae; genus PSRF01. Next base: position 1,505 of record JAMQPH010000027.1, on the reverse strand, counting down.
CCCACCAATTAATTCCCACGATACCTTCGACGATTCCGATGTTCACCTTCTCGGAGTCAAGGGTGCCACCTTGTTCAATATGCAACTCGAGATAGGCCGCAATATCTCCGCGCTTGCGCTTCACCTCGGCCAGCCTGGTCGGATCACCTCCAATGAAGCTAATCCCTTCACGAATAGTTTTGCCGCTCCTGCTCACCAAATCCAGTTCCTGGTCTGTTAACTCACCGTCGAGGGCGCGGCTTCCTATCAACCCGCCTTCTTCGTTCTGAAAGATGATCAACTCCAGCGGGTGGCGCGTGGTGAAGTTGTGTTCCGCGAGAGTTTGCGCAACTTCTATCGCCCCGAGCGAGCCGACGACACCATCGTAGTTGCCACCTTCCGGAACAGTATCAATGTGTGATCCGAAAAGCAGCGGCGGTAGGGTGGGAACGCTGCCGGATCGCCGGCCAATGATATTGCCGGCGAGATCGATGCTAACGTTGAGCTTCGCCGCGCGCATTAAACCCATTATATACGCGCGACCCTGACGATCGGCCTCGCTGTAGGCGACACGGCTAACGCCTCCCTGGGGGTTCTTGCCGAATTCACCAAGCGCGTTGAGATGCTGGATGATGCGGGCGCCATTAACCCGAAGTTTTGGCTGGTCCTGGAGAGGACGAAGAGTTAAAGCACCTAGTCCGCCGAGGAACGCCAGACTAAATTCTCGTCTGTTCATATAGAAAGGGTAAATGGGAAAAGGGGTAATAGGGTAATGGGAAAGGGAAGAGGAAAGGGAAACGGCGAAAGCGAAAATGCGTCTTAGCCCTTCTCCCTATTCCCCTTTCCGTTCTACTGGTTTCTGCGAGTGAATGTGTTCTGACCAGAGCGGGGGCCGCGCGACCTCAAACCTGGTTCCTTGCCCAGCATGCTCCGTACGATCGATAGCCTCGCTACAATACGCGACTCGGAAAGTTGAAATCTATTGGCTAGAGTCTGTGACTGGTCGAAATCGTTTGTGGCCAGGAGGCCGAGCACGTGACCGTAGCGCGTCACCATGTTGCTCAAACCATTCCTGCCTTCAAGTGGTAACTCTCCATCCTGGAAGACGTTCACTTCAAACCCGCTGAGAGTAGCCGCGGCTGTGAGCAGCTCATTGAGCTGGACGATACCAGGCTCCAGAATCTCAAAACTACGTGCCGGCTCAAGGTCTCTGAAAGCCTCAGCGACCATAAGTTGTTGTTCGAGCTGCCGGTAATTAGTTGCCCGGCGGTTTGTGATCTGCCGCGCCTCATTCAAGAGTTCAACTGCCAGCTTAGGATTGTTCTGACGGGCATTCCCCGATAGTTGCAACAACAGATTGATTCGCTCTTCATCTGAGCGCAGGCCTGCGAGTGTCTGCTGTACCTCGGCAAGTTTGCTGCTATCCACCTTTTGAGAGGTCTGCCGAAACTCCACGGCCTGCAACACAGAATCACGCGCCCTCGGCTCAAGGTGATCGTTGGCAATCTGACGAGCGCGGTCGGCGT
>JAMQPH010000888.1 GCA_023717605.1 Pyrinomonadaceae bacterium | reverse complement strand
CGGGCTATCGAGGTCGAGAACGCCGATCAGCTTATCGTCTTTGATTATCGGCACGACAATCTCTGAATTCGAGGCACTGTCGCAGGCAATGTGCCCAGGAAAGTCGTGGACATTGGCAACAATGATCGTATGTCGCTGTTTCGCCGCAGTACCGCAGACACCTTTGCCGATTGCGATGCGTACACATGCCGGTTGTCCCTGAAATGGTCCCAGCACCAACTCGTCATTTTTGTGAAAGTAGAACCCGGCCCAGTTGAGATCAGGAATTGAGTGGTAAAGAAGCGACGAGAGATTTGCCGCATTGGCAATGAGGTCGCGCTCGTCCGCGAACAGTCCGCGCAGTTGCGACCGCAAATTTGAATACAGCTCCCTTTTCGTGGCGGGGTCACTCATAGTCAAACTCCTGCTCGACTTTGACTGACGGCTCGATGCTGATTACCACCGATTTCGATGCCGGTGTGTTGCTTTTCTCCGCCACGCTTCTCACCGGCACCAGCACGTTTGTTTCGGGGAAATAGGTCGCCGCACAACGACGCGGAATACTGTAAGGCACAACCGTGAAGTGACGTGCAACGCGCTCCTCTCCTTCGAAGTGGCTGATTAAATCAACCGTCTGCTCTTCTCTTAAACCAGCCTCCAGCATGTCGTCCCTGTTGAGAAGCACGACTCGCCGCCCTTTATAAATGCCGCGATAGCGATCGTCCAGCCCATAGATTGACGTGTTGAACTGATCGTGGCTGCGAATTGTCATCATCAAGAACTGACCCGGCTCGAGGTTGTGATTTGGTAGTTCATGAACAGTAAACACCGCCCGATCGCTCGGTGTCTTAAATACTCGCTCGCGCGGAAAACTGGGCAGATAGAAACCTCCTGGCTGGCGTACGCGCTGATTGTAATTCTCGAATCCGGGAATCACTCGGGCGATCAGGTCTCGGATGCGGTCGTAATCAGCGATAAACCCTTTCCAATCAACTGCGCTGCGATCTCCTAGTGTGGCACGAGCCAGACGCGAGACGATCGCAGGCTCGCTCAGCAGCTCAGGCGACGCCGGTGGCAGAAATCCCCGCGACGCCTGCACCACAGCCATCGAATTCTCTGTCGTCACAAACTGAGGTCCCGTAGCTTGATGATCAACTTCTGTGCGACCAAGACAGGGCAGAATCAACGCCTGCTCGCCGGTGATCAAGTGTGCCCTGTTTAGTTTGGTTGAAACGTGCACTGTCAGGCGACACTGCCTCAGTGCCTCCGATGTGTACTCCGTATCGGGAGTCGCGGAAAGGAAGTTGCCACCCAGCGCGAAAAACACCTTGCCGTGCCCGCCATGCATCGCCTGGATTGCCTGGACCGTATCCAGTCCGTGGGCCCTCGGGGGCTCGAAGTTGAGCTCCGCTCCCAGTCGATCGAGAAAGGTCTCAGTCGGACGTTCCGAGATGCCCATCGTGCGGTCGCCCTGCACATTGCTGTGACCGCGAACGGGACACAACCCTGCGCCTGGCTTTCCGATCTGACCGCGCAGCAACATCAGGTTTACGATCTCCTGAATGTTGGCCACCGCATTCTTATGCTGAGTTAGTCCCATGGCCCAACAGAAGATCGTGCGCTCTGAAGCGATAAAGATCCTGGCGGCTTCCTCGATCTGTGATTTGGGAATACCGCACTGCTGGACGATGCTTTCCCAATTAGTCGCACGAACACCAGCCGCAAAGTCTGCAAAACCAGTCGTGTGTTTTGTGATGAAGTCCTGGTGGAGTACACCACCGCCAGAACGGTCGTCTGCCGCCAGAACCTCCTTTATGATCCCTTTTAGCAGTGCGACGTCGCCATTGATCCGCACCTGAAGAAACAGATCCGCCAGTTGAGTTCCCCCACCCAGCCAACCGAGCACGTCTTGCGGATGTTTGAAGGTCGACATCCCAGCTTCCGGTAGGGGATTGACATGCACCAGCGTGCAGCCATTCTTCTTGGCCTTCTGGAGCGCGGAGAGCATGCGCGGATGGTTGGTGCCGGGGTTTTGTCCAATCACAAAGATCGCCTGGGCCAAATCGAAGTCTTCCAACCTAACGGTTCCCTTCCCGGCTCCGATGGTCTCCGTCAACGCCCAACCACTAGACTCGTGGCACATGTTGGAGCAGTCAGGCAGGTTGTTGGTGCCGAACTGCCGTACGAACAGTTGATAAAGAAAAGCGGCTTCGTTGCTGGTGCGTCCCGAGGTATAGAAAATTGCTTCGTCGGGATGATTTAATGAATTCAACTCTCTGCCGATCAAGTTGAAGGCTTCATCCCAGGCTATGGGCGCGTAGTGAGTAGCTCCCGCGCGCAGCAGCATCGGATGGGTTAATCGGCCCTGCTTGCCCAGCCAGTAGTCGGACTTGAAGGAAAGATCTACAACGCTCCAGTGATTGAAAAACTGACGCGTGACGCGTTTGGTGGTAGCTTCATCCGCCACATGCTTCGCGCCATTCTCGCAGAACTCAGCGTGCGATCGCGCTTCGTCAGGCTCTGGCCAGGCGCAACCCGGGCAATCAAATCCTCCCGGCTGATTGAGTCTTAGGAGAGTGCGCAATCCGCGCACAGGTCCCATTTCGTTCCAGGCGCTTTTAACTGCTGAGACTATTGCGGGCACGCCGCCCGCTGATTTGCTGAGCGGTTTGATCTGAACCAAGTCGGTTTCTTCAGGAGGCTGAGCGCGCGGCTGGGCGGTCCGGAAGTCCTGAGCTGGCATCTTGTCTAGCAGCTTGCCTGGCATCGATGCCTAATTCTATTTGCTGGATGTGCAGGTTACAACTAACCGGGATCGTTACCGTTTAGCAAGCGCACTGTTTGACCGATAGCGAGACGACCTGGCCGTAACACTCGAGCATAGACGCGCGAGTAGCCAGGATGAACCTTCTGCGAGATGCGTTGATACTTGCCGCCGGCAAAAATGTTCTCGATGGAGTTGCATGGCGAGGTATAGGTAGTTATTTCGATCAATACATCCTCGCCCAGTGACAGCTGTTGACCAGGCGTCATGCGTTCCCAGTCGAGTCCGGAGATGGTTACATTTTCTCCGACCGCGCCTGGGAAAATCGAGTGGCCCTCTCCCTGCAGTTCGAGGATACGATCCAGAGAGAAAAGACAGAGCGCGCGTTCAGGCCCGCCGTGAATATCGGGGAAGTTGTGGTCGTCGCCAACCAGGCCTAACTCGGTTACCTCTGCCTCGCGTATAGCCAGTTTGGGGACACCACCAGGAGAACTGTTCAACTGGAAAATTCGGCCTTGCATTGTGTGTACCTCACGTTTACGGACGATACCGGCCTCGGTGATTTGCGTCAACTTGGGTTTTCACCCCGTAGGCGAGATGTCTATAGCGCTGGACGGCCAAGCCCACCTCCGGCGCCGTTCGGAGGGGCGGAACTCAACTTGGCAGGTAGGCTCCTCGTGTCATTCCGCCCTCCGAAAGGTGCCGGGATGTTCAATTGTGTCCTGTTCTATATACATCTCACTCCTACAGAGTGAAGAGCCTCGAACAATCCTGTGGGTGGTATTACTCCGCCCTGCTTCCAGGTTACCTTACCCAACTTGGAGACTATTTGACTTGCGCAGCGCATTTGGCTTAAAAACTTTTCTGCTCCTCTTTGATGAATTCTTAACAACCCAGACTTCGGTTAGACATGAAGCCGGTGAGCTTTCGGCCATCGCCACGCGAAACTCTATTCACCAGACCTGAGGAACCCCAGATGAATCGACACCTTCTCCTTCGCGCCACTCTCTTGTTCATTGTCATGACTGTTGCGGCACCAGTCTTAACAGACGCCCAGATAAAGCCTGCACGCGATCCCAAGCAGCCAGTGAACGAGGAATACACGAAGAAGATTCGTGAGTATACAACTGAGACCTTTTTCAATTCGCCTTTGACCGACTATCTCCCGGCCTCGCCAAACGTGCCGACGCCGAAGGCCGTCCTCGGAGATGTCGCCGGCGCGCCGGGGAAGTTGCCTTATGCCGCGGAAGTTTATAGCTACATGCGCATGCTGGAGAAAGCGAGCCCGCGCGTTAAGGTTTATTCGATTGGCACGACTGAAGAGGGACGCGAGATGATCGCGGTGGCTGTAGCGTCAGAGAGTTTGCTCGGCAAGCTTGATGAAAATCGCGCTCGGTTGGCCAAACTTGCTGACCCCCGCATGATCAACATGAACGATGATGAGGCCGATCGACTCGTCGCGGAGTCGTTTCCCATCTATTACATCACCGGTACCATTCACTCGACCGAAACTGGCTCGCCCACAGCGCTCATGGAGCTTGCTTACCGGCTCGCCGTGGACGAGAGCCCATACGTGCGCACGATCCGTGACAACATCGTCACCTTAATCACTCCGGTCGTCGAAGTTGATGGCCGCGATCGCATGGTGGATGTTTACAACTGGCACCTGGCCAATCCCAAATCAAATTGGCCGCCGCTGATTTACTGGGGCCATTACGTGGCCCACGACAACAACCGCGACGCCATCGGTCTTTCACTGAAGCTCACCCGCAATGTGATGAATACCTATATGGGCTGGAAGGCTCAGGTAATCCACGACCTGCATGAGTCAGTGCCCTATCTCTACGACAACACGATTGGCGACGGTCCCTACAACGCCTGGGTCGATCCAATTCTTACCGACGAATGGCAGATGATTGGCTGGAACAACGTCTCGGAAATGACCAAGTTCGGCATGCCGGGCGTTTTCGCCCACGGAAATTTTGATACCTGGTCGCCTGGATATCTGATGTTCATAGCTGCTACTCACAACGGCATCAGTCGTCTTTACGAAACGTTTGGCAATGCCGGCGCCGATACAGTCGAGCGCACACTCTCCGCTGACGACTATTCGCGCACCTGGTATCGCCAGAATCCGCCGCTGCCGCGCGCGAAATGGTCCCAGCGCAACAACAATAATTATCAACAGACTGCCCTGCTAACCACGCTCCATTACTTCAGCAACAACAACAAGCTCTTCCTGAAAAACTTCTACGTGAAGAGCAAACGCTCTGTAGAAAAACCAAAGAACGAAGGCCCTGCCGCGTACGTTTTCCCCAGCGACGATCCGCGGCTCGGCAATCAGGCAGAACTGCTAAGGACACTGCAGGGACAGGGTTGCGAGATTCATCGGGCCACGGCACCATTTACCGTCTCAATCAAAACGAAGAAGAAGCCGGCAGCCACGGCATCTCCGGCCGGATCGCCAACACCATCGCCAACAGCAACGCCATCACCAACGCCATATCGGGCAGACCAGGCGGCAGCAACGACAGACACCCGGCAATTCCCTGCCGGCAGCTACGTCGTGCGCATGGACCAGCCCTACAGCCGGATCGCCGATGCACTCTTGGATCATCAGTACTGGGCCCCTAACGATCCGCAGCAGGACGTCTACGATGACACTGGCTGGACCATGGGCGAACTAGGGAACGTGCAGGTCGTGCGCGTGACTGACGTGAAAGCGTTGAATGCGGCCATGGAACGCGTTACCGGCGAAGTGCGGTCACCGGCTGCGGTAAATGGCACCGGTTCGATTTACCTGGTCAATCACAACGCGGACAACGTTCTGGTCACGTTCCGGTACCGATTGAAGGATGTGGTCATGGAAGCGGCGGAGGAACCATTTGACGCTGCCGGCAGAAAATTCAATCGAGGCTCATTCATCATTCGTAAAGCGTCCGCGTCTGAAGTACAAAAGGCGGCGACAGACCTGGGTTTGCAAGTCTACGCTGTCGATACAGCTCCGTCAGTTAAGACTCACGCCGTGAAGGCGCCGCGCGTGGCGATGCTCCATACATGGCTCAGCACGCAGGACGAAGGCTGGTGGCGTTTAGCTTTGGACCAGTTGGGAGTCCCTTACGCATACATCAGCACTCAGGATGTGGCCAAAGATCCGGATTTGAGAAGTAAGTACGACGTGATTATTTTTGGTCCAGTTGGACGTGGTGCAGGCGCGATCATCAACGGCATGCCGATGTGGGGCAATCCCATTCCCTGGAAAACCACTACCTTGACTCCCAACCTCGGAAAGATCGACTCGACCGACGATATGCGACCGGGTTTGGGTTACTCCGGTCTGATGAACCTGCAGAAATTTACTCAGGATGGCGGACTCTTTATCGGCGTCATGGATACCGCTGACCTCGCAATCACTGCCGGCTTTACACCCGGTGTCTCCATTGCTCGATCTCAGCGACTGAAAGCGATCGGTGTTGTCTTGCGCTCTAAGGTCGTCGATGCGAACAGCCCGATAGCGTACGGCTATGGCGACACGCTTCCGATCTATTGCTTCAATGGACCAATATTCAACCTGAGCAATTTTGCCGGCGGCCGTGGCGGGCCGCCGAGTCGGAGCGTACGAATGACGGGGCGAGGTACGCCTGATGATCCCGACATTGTGCAGGGGAGAGCTCCGGTCGAAGCACCAGAGCTGCCAACCGCGGAAGTGTGGCAGGCGATGCCTCTGACTGACGAGCAGCGGCGCAACGGGATTAATGTTATTCCCCCGGCGATGCGCCCGCGGGTTGTCTTCCGTTACGCGGACAACCGGGATTTGTTTGTCTCAGGTTTGTTGGATGGCGGTGACGAGATTGCGCAGCATCCGATGATTGTCGATGTGCCTTCGGGGCAGGGACATTTCGTGCTGTTCTCAAACAATCCCATCTGGCGAGGTCAGACCAAGGGCAGCTATTTCCTTGTTTTCAATGCGATCCTGAATTTTGACAACTTAAACGCCGGCAGGAAACTGGACGAGAAGTAGATTGTGCGAGCCAAGGGGGACGAGCCGTTTCAACGGTCTTGAAGGGTGCTCGTTCCCCGTCTCACAACGACTTAGCGTCTAATTCCACACCTGGAGGGGTCATTCAACCCACAGAACCATTTGCGGCCAATGGATCTCAGCACTCAACACAGGAAGGGCCACTCAACCCCCAGGCAAGAGTCACTCAACCCACAGAACCATTTGCGGTAGCCAATGGAACCCGCCATTCAACACGAGCGGGTGTCCTCAAAGCCCGGGCGCTCGTGCTGGCTAGGGCGTATGCTGGCACTAGCCGTTGGAGAGTTGCTCTTAGGTTGAGTGCTGCGTTCCATTGGCTACCGCAAATGGTTCTGTAGGTGAGTGGCATCACCCGAAAGCATGATTTCAAGAGTCGGAGCATAGAATCATTCGAAAGTGTGACGACAAACTTCGTGGCGAAGCCTAGTCTCCGGGTCGATCTTCAAATTCCTTGAAACCTGGGAGCGAGTAATTACCATGAAAAAGACCGTCTTAACCTTCGGGCTGATCTCCGGGGCCATTTCGTCCTTGATGCTGTTCGCCACGGTTCCTTTCGTGGATCAGATCGGCTTCGACAACGGGATGATCATCGGTTATACGACGATGGTTATTTCATTTCTGCTGGTGTTCTTTAGTATTCGTTGGTATCGCGAAGAAATCGGTGGTGGGAAAATCACATTTGGCAGGGCTTTTGCTGTCGGGATCCTCACCACCCTCATCTCTTGCGTTTTCTACGTAGTTAGTTGGGAGATTATCTACTTCAACTTCTTACCGGATTTTGCAGAGAAGTATGCTAGCTACGCGCTCGAGAAGGCCCGCGCCGCCGGAGCCAGCCAACAGGCCCTTGAAACACAAAAGCAGCAACTGGAAAGCTTCGGGCAGATGTACAAAAATCCTGTCTTCAACGCCGCCATTACGTTCCTTGAGCCTTTTCCCGTCGGATTGCTGATCACGTTGATTTCTGCAGGCATCCTGCGAAGGCGAGAGCCAAAGGCTCAATCTCCGGATCCTGCGCCAGCTCAGGCGTAAAGGGATGATGGTCGAGGGACGCGGGTTAGGCTAACGAGCTGTGTAAAGGTTTATCTCAACAGGGCCGCCAGCATTTCGAAGGAATCGTGAACGGCGCTGTAGGACGTCTTGAGTTGATCGTTCGTCCCCTGCTTCGCGTCGGATCTGAACTTGGCTAGCGCTTTGCGAAAGCTGTCCAGTTCCTTCGCAAACTCTTCTTTCTTGTTCTCACTCGTACCGCTGGGCACACCGAGCTTAACAATCGCATTCCCGCGTTTCACTAGCAGGCTCGCCTGGGACCTGATGCGTTTGAAATCCTTCTTCGGTAATGCCTCATGTTCCAGGGGATGAAGGACATCATGAAACTCCTCATACTCCTTCACACTGAATCCATGTTGACCCGCAGCGCTTGTCGCACCGGGCCCATCCAACAAGACTGCTGATAACAAGAAAGCTACGAACACAAAGATAAAGGCTGGGCTAGATCGTTTCACTGTTGGTTCCTCCAGGATCGTCTAAATTGTCTGTAGACAGGAATGCAGAGTCTCGTTTTCGAAGTAAGAATGATACGCAGAGACGCAAAGGGAGCCAAGACGCAAAGAAGAATCCGTATTAGATTTTGCGTCTTTGCCTTGCGTCTTTGCGTGAAATTCCGTCACACCGTGGGGAACTGCGCTGGAAATCATTGTCGAAGTGATTATAATTCCGAACACCATTTAACAAGGTTCTCCAGAGGGGCGCGGACCCTCAGGACCTTTCGACCTTAGTCATCAATGAACCTTTTCCAGGCCATCATTACCGAGCAATCGGCGGCGTCGGTTGCTGTCGTGTACGAGAACCTCCCGATAACGTACGCCGACTTGCAAGACCAGACGCTCGGGGTTGCCGTTGTTCTCAACCTTTTAGAAGTAGGCAAGGGCGAGCGTGTAGCGCTCCTGCTCAACGACTCAACGGAATTTATCGCGTCGTTCATCTCCATTTGTTCGAGTGGAGCGATTGCTGTTCCGATAAACATGGGGTTACGCCTTGAGGAACAACGGGCCATTTTGAACGACTGCACGGCGAGGGTGGCAATCGTTGAAGCAGATCTGTGCAGCAGTTTGCTGACCGATGCGCAGGAACGATTGTCGGAGCTGAAGGACGTGGTGGTCGTCAGTCGGGACAGGGAAAAGGCTTTTGCCCCGGAGACACAGTCAGTGCAAAACGGGCGCGACGAAGGGCACCGTGACGCTCCAAGGATTCGAGCGCTTAACCATCTGCTTGACGAAGGTCACGGGCTGCCGCCGCGAAGCTTCACTCAACCAGAAGAGCACGAAGCGGCAGTTATTCTTTACACATCCGGCAGCACGGGCGAGCCGAAAGGCGCAGTTCATCGTCAAGCCGATATCTTCTATACGAACGAAACTTTCTGCCGGGAAGTGCTTGGGTTGAGATCCGGCGACCGCATCTTCTCTTCATCGCGTCTGCCATTTGCATATGGACTGGGAAATAGTTTGAGCTTCCCCCTTCTGAATGGTGTAACTTCAATTCTTTGTCGCGAGAAACCCACTCCGGACGTGATCAGCCGAATGTTCAGTCAATGCAAGCCGACGATCTTTTTTGGCGTGCCGGTCGTTTATAACCTGCTGCTCGAATATCACCGCCGCGAAGGCAATCTCGATTGTTCGAGTTTGCGACTCTGTGTTTCCGCTGGCGAGGCCTTGCCGGCGCAGCTTGGTGAAGATTGGGAAAAGACTTTCGGAGTTGAAGTGCTTGATGGTATCGGCTCGACTGAGATGATGCACATGTTTATGTCGAACCATGAGGGCGACGTCCGCTACGGCAGCAGCGGGAAATTGCTGAACGGATATGAAGCGCGACTCTTGAACCAGGAAGGGAGTCCCACGCCTGAGGGCGAGGTGGGAAACCTCTGGGTGAAAGGCCGGAGCGCGGCAATGGGTTACTGGCAAAAGCCCCAGGTCACAGCGAACACATTTGTAGACGGGTGGGTCCGCACGGGCGACCTCTACGCCCGTGATGGAGACGGCTTCTGGTTTCACATGGGTCGCAGCGACGACTGTTTCAAATCAAGCGGCCAATGGGTATCTCCAGTGGAGGTGGAAGGAGCACTGCTGCGGCATGAAGGTGTCAGTCGAGTCGCCGTGGTGGAAGATTTTGATAAGGACGGCTTGCCGTGCGCGTGTGCTTTTGTAATATGTAGTGAGGAAGCACCTGACTTTGATGGGATCGAAAGCAAACTGCGCGAGTCGCTGAAAAACTCTTTACCTCGTTTCAAACAACCGAGAAGGTATATTTTTGTTGACGAACTGCCATACACAGCCACAGGAAAAATTCAGCGCTTCAAGCTACGTGAACAACTGCGAGATGTAGCATAGACTTTAGTCTGTGTTGCCGATTTGAGTTGTTTAGATCATCGAGAGAATCAGATGACCTTGAGATCACAGACTAAAGTCTATGCCACTTTGGCGGAATATTAACCCACCCATGTCTGAAAAGAGTATCCAGGAAACCTATGCGCCAAATCTCGCCTGCTTCGGCTGTGGACCAGCGAATCCAAAAGGTCTCCACGTACGGAGCTTCCCCAACGGCGACGAAGTCGTGGCGGAATTCCAGCCCGAAAAATATCAGGAAGCTTTCGAAGGAATGTTGAGTGGCGGCATCATCGGCACATTGCTCGATTGCCACTGTAACTGGACGGCCGCCTGGCATCTCATGAACAAAGGCGGGCTCGATCATCCTCCTTGCACGGTAACCGCGGACTACGCGATCAAGCTCCTGCGTCCCACCCCGACGGACAGACGGGTAAAACTGGTCGCACGCGTGGTTGAATCAACAGATGATCGAGCCATTGTGGAGGGCGAGCTGATTGCTCACGACAAAGTCACAGCCACCTGCCGCGGCACTTTCGTGGCGGTGAAGCCCGGACATCCGGCATATCATCGCTGGTAATCGCGCGCCTTCCCAACGCAACACTCAACTACATCTCCAAGCAGCAGCCATCTACAACCAACAGCTGCCACTCAACGCACAGAACCATTTGCCGTAGCCAATGGAACCCAGCACTCAACAGAAGCAGAGTACTAAGGTCTACATGAGGCTTTCATCCTTCCTCCGTCCGCCTTCAGCCTTTCTTCTGTGGAGCATAGCTCAACTGGCAGCGCTGTGAGTTCAGGGATTCCTGGTCCTGTTGAGTGCTGGGATCCACTGGCTACCGCAAGTGGTTCTGTGCGTTGAGCCCGCCGTCCGTTTGCTTTGCCAATTCTCCGACAGGTATCATCCATCCCCTATTAGCCTATAGTCCAAAGTCTTCCTATAAGAGAGCTCATGCCGAACCTTATTCATCGTCCCCGTCGGCTCAGAAGAACCGAATCGCTGCGTTCGCTCGTGCGCGAGGCGCGTCTGGCGCGAGAGGATTTAGTTCTTCCATTGTTTGCCTGTCCCGGCCAAAACGTCCGTCGTGAGATTGGATCGATGCCCGGTGTGCATAACCTGTCTGTCGATGAAATTGCTAAGGAAGCCACCGCCGCTTACGACCTTGGCGTTAGCGGGGTGATTCTCTTTGGCCTCCCGGAAACTAAAGACGAAACTGCATCCGGCGCTTACGCTGATAAGGGAATCGTGCAACAGGCGGTACGCGCAATTCGCCACTCGGTGCCAGACATGATCGTGATCGCTGACACGTGTCTCTGCGAATACACTTCGCACGGTCACTGCGGCGTGGTGCGTAACAACGAAGTCTTGAATGATGAATCGCTTGAGCTGCTGGCGCGAACCGCGTTGAGTCAGGCGGAAGCGGGCGCCGACATGGTGGCGCCATCGGCAATGATGGATGGACAGGTTGGAGCCATACGCGAAGCCCTGGACGGTGCGGGCTTCGAGAATGTAGCAATCATGTCCTATGCCGTGAAATTCGCCTCAGCTTTCTACGGCCCGTTTCGAGAAGCGGCCGACAGCGCGCCGGCGTTTGGAGATCGTCGCGCATATCAGATGGACTCGGCCAATGCTCGAGAGGCTATTCGCGAAGCCGAGCTGGATTACTCCGAAGGCGCCGATATCCTGATGGTTAAACCGGCTACAGTCTATTTGGATATTCTGAAAACGATGCGTGACCGTTTCGATCTGCCGCTGGCTGCCTACCACGTATCAGGCGAGTATTCGATGATCAAGGCCGCCGCACAAAATGGCTGGATTGATGAACAACGCGTGATGATGGAAACCTTAACCAGCATCAAGCGCGCCGGGGCAGACATTATTCTGACTTACTTCGCCCGCGAAGCGATTAAAGCGCTGGCTAACTAGAGACGAAACCTGGAGGAAACTTCAATGAGACAATCTCGCCAGGCGTTGTTCGCGGCTGTGACTACCCTTTTTCTAACGGCTGCATATATCGACGTTGCCTCCGGGCAATCCCGAACCAGCGTTCATCAAACGACGTTAGAAGAACCCAACCAGAAAACTCCAGAAGTTTCCACCGAGGAGCTGATCAAGATTCTGGAGAGCAAGAGCGATCCCGTACTTGATGTGCGATCAGCGAAGGAATTTGCAATTGCGCACATCCCGGGCAGCATTAACATCTACGAAAAGGAGATGGAGCGGGTCATTCAACTCTTTCCCGACAAGTCGACTGGAATGGTCTTTTACTGCAATGGTCCGTTTTGCGGTAAGAGCAAGCGGCTTTCGGAACAACTGGTGAAGCTGGGCTACACCAACGTCCGCCGCTATCAACTGGGCCTTCCTGTTTGGCGCGCGTTGGGGTATACGGTGCAAACCGATCTGGAAGGCTTCCGTTACGTGATTCAAAAGGACAAGACCGCAGTGTTTGTCGATGCCCGGACGAAAGCAGAGTTTACCAAAGAGACAGTTCCCGGCTCGGCAAACGTTAAGCGCGGTGAGGCCGAGACGGCCAATGAAGACGGGCGGCTTCCCCATCTCGACAAAGGCACCCGCGTGATCGTCTTCGCCGCCTCAGCTGCCGACGCGCGAGCCGTTGCAGAAGAGATTGCGAAGAAGGCCTACTGGAATAGCAGCTATTTCGGTGGCAGCTTTGAACAGCTGAAAGAGGCGCGCCTGTGGTGATGGCTTCCAACTGCAATGATACCGTCACCGCAGACCCTATCCGCATTTGTGGAAGCGATTGTGGCCGGCGTAAGTTTCCTCTGTGCCGGCACGATTTTTCGTCGCAGTAGCAGTGAACAGGTCCAGGGCCTGACGACAGCGGCTTCGATTCTAATGTGTGCGGCGGTCGGCATCAGCGTGGCTTTGCGCCAGTTTGTACTGGCCATCGGCGTGACACTGCTCGCATTGATAGTCCTTCGCGGGCTAACGGGAATCGAAAAGCGGCTGGCCCGCAAGAAAACCCCCTGAAAGCTCGAGCGTCCGTAAGATTGGATTATTTTTCAAAATAACTCCGAACCTTTGCAACAAGGTGGTCGCTATTATCATCTCAGCAGCGACAATTTTCGCGAATTTACCCAGCTAGTTTGCAGCTTGAGTTGAAACCTCAAGCGTGAGGATGTTCTCGGAGAGTTTTCCCGAATGACCCGACGGAGAACAATGTCAGCGCCTCGAATCAAGGGTCTCCTTCTGGTTCCACTGCTGTTGTTCTTGAACGTTCCCGGTAGGGGCCAGTCGGGAAGGCGCGCGCCCCGACCCGAGCCCCGGCCTTCGTCGGCGGTCACACCAGCCAAGGAAGAAGGCGAAAGTGCTCCGAAAGTCGAGAACGAAAAAGGCAATCACAAACTCGAACGACCGGTGAAGTTGCTGGTCGCGAAACAGTTGACTTCGAGACAACTACCGAGCGAAGACACCATCTACGCAAGTTTTATCAAGCGCCTGAACGAATTCACAAATGTCAGCGGAACTTCGATCGGCGACGTAAAGCGTCAGCAGGCAATACTGCGAGCCCGGGAAGAGACCGAGTCGTTTGTGATCTTGTAGCAATTTGAAATTGATAATTTTCAGGAAGGGCGGCTGGTGCTTAATTCACCGGATCTGGAGGTCAAGTATTTCATCTTTGAACCGGGCACGGGTCAAGAAAAGGCAAAAGGCAAAGTCTATTACCAAGCTATCGGCGGCGCGGGAATGCGAAAGGACAATTGGCCCAATGGGCCGCCGATCAAAATCACCGTTGAGGCCGCAGGGGTAGAAGCCGCCGAACGCGTCCACGATTGGCTGCTGGTAGCGGCACTGCCGCAGCCCAAGTAACGCCTCGCTTCCATCGTCCTCATATCATTCTCTTTCTGCTCGTGAGGAAAGTCCGCGTTTCGTGCTGTTTGAACGAATTTCCGGCAACAGAAAGCGATCCACGAAATCACACCGAATGGACACGAAATTCTGTTAGTGTCATTCGTGAACTAATCAGGATTCGGAAATTTGCAGGTCGCTTGGGTGGTATCTGTGATCGATTTCTATTTTTTCACGTCTTCTACCGCGCGGTGGTACTGACTTCATCCAGCGCGGCCCTCAACCTTTCCAATCCAGCGGCCAGCGTTTCAGTATCGCCGGCGAACCCTAAACGAAAATGCGCGGGCATCTCAAAGAAACTTCCCGGTACAACCGATGTTTCATACTTTGTTCTAAGCACAGCAATCAACTGCTCAGTTGTCCGCTGCCTCACTCGTGGGAAAACGATCGTACCGAATTCAGGTCTCATGGCTTCAAGATCATCGCGTGAATCGAGGAATTGATTGACCAGTGCCCGATTGGTTTGCAGTAATGCCCGTGCCCGCTCGGAAATTTCATCGAGGTGTTGAAGAGCGATAACGCTCAGCTGTTCCGCCGGATGGGCCGCCATCACGCCAAAGAGGTCGTTTAGTCGCCAGATGCCCTGAGCCACTTTCGGTTCGGCCGCGATCCAGCCACAGCGAAGGCCGCTAAGCCCGAAAGCCTTTGTCAGACTGCTGGTAACTACGAACTCATTCCCCAGGTGAAATGAGGTGCGTACGGGTTTTTCAAACAGCGTCTCAAGGTAGACCTCATCAACCAGCACCCGAGCATTTACATTTCGGGCGATCGCGCCGACCCGCTGAAGTGTTTCGTTGTCGGTAAGAACGCCCGACGGATTGTGAAGATTTGTGATTACGATGAGACGAGTCCGAGAGCTGATCTTCTGCACGATTTCATCCGGGAGAATTCTGAAACCACCCTCGAAGCGCCGGTCAAAGCGTTTTACATCCGCGCCGAGATATTCCGCCAAAGCCAGCAATGGCTCGTAGGTAGGACGCTCGATCAGCACCTCGTCTCCGGGCGTTATCAGGTAAGCCATGGCCAGATGATTGGCCAACGAAGTGCCGATGGCCGCAACGATCGAATCGACACCTACATTCAATCTTTGCGCCAGGGCCTGCTGCAACGGCTCGTAACCATAGCCGCCGGAGCGAGTAAGTTCCAGCTCCTCGATGCGTGCGCCCAGCTCGCTAAGAGGCAAATTTCCCAGGCCGCTGATGGCAAGATTAAAGCGTGCACTCGAACGCGTCTTGGCCCAATGCATGTACTCTGAAACTCTCACTTGCCGCGCTCCGCTCATGCCTTCTTTCTCCATCGCCAGAAGAAGTACGCGGGTATTCCGGCGAAGAGAATTGCGATGCCTATCAGCGTATTCTCCGGATACCTGTAGATCGTATTGATCACAACTAGCCAACAGATAATGACAAACAGGCCCGTTGTCACCGGATGTCCGGGCACGCTGGTAATCGACTTCTCAGCGGCGTCTCGGTGTTCCTTCCGTCTTCGAAACACGAAAATGCAAAGCGCTGTTAAGCCGAAGAAGATGAAGTCGACCGAAACTACATAGTTCAAAATCTGCTCGTACCGTCCCGAGAGAGCGATGACTATGGCCAACAGACCCTGGAGCGCGATCGCTACAATTGGCACGTGGGTCTTTGGATTAAGTCGCCCCACGGACTTGAAGAACAAGCCATCCTCGGCCATCGCGAAATAAACACGAGGTGCGGTGAGCATTCCCTGGCTCAGAAAGCCGAGCGTCGAGATGGCAATTCCGGCGGCAATCGCCCGCGCGCCAGTCTCGCCCAACGCTAGTCGCATGATGTCGGAGGCGGGTGTGGTTGTGCCTGCCAGACCTTCGCTGCCGAGCACACGCAGACAAACGAAGTTTACGGCCAGATAAAATATCACTACTCCGGTGACGCCGATTATCAACCCCCGCGGAAGATTCTTTTTTGGTTCGCGTATCTCACCGGCGACGAAGGTCGCAGTCTGCCAGCCTCCGTAGGCAAACAAAACCGGAACCATCGCCGCGCCCACGGCAGTTAATAGATCAGTGGAGATTGGTTGGTCCAACAGACCAGATGCTTTGATGACTGGCGCCTGAGACGGTGGGGCGAGCAACAAACCACAACCGACAAGTGCGACAATCGAAACGATCTTGAGAACCATCAAAATATTCTGCAGAGTGCTGCCAGTGCGAACCCCAAGACAGTTAATGACCGTGAGACCGGCGAGCATGAGCACGGCAACGGTCCAGTCGGGCACAGCCAATTTCGCTAACTCAACAAAGTAACGCGAAAACGTAACTGCCACTGCGGCCATGCCGCCCGTTTGAATAACCAATAACAACGCCCAGCCGTAGAGAAACGCGACTGACGGGTGAAAGGCCTCGCGGAGATATGCGTATTGGCCGCCGACCTCCGGCCGTAGCGCGGCCAATTCGGCCCAAATAAAAGCCGCGGCCAACGCGATCAATCCGCCCAAAGCCCAAACACCTAAAATGAGAAACGGCGTATTGACCTGGCGCGCCACCACATAAGGGTTAATGAAAATGCCCGAGCCGATGATTCCGCCCATCACTATCATCGTGGCGTCAAACAATCCCAGACGGCGGACCAAACGCGGCTCGGCCTGCGACGGGGAGGAAGAACTTTCCATCAGTGGCGTATTCCCGGAGGCATCTAAGACTTTGAATTTGTTGCGGCTCTGGTATAACACTACGAGCCCGAATTTGGCCATCCTTCCGAATGCTGTTCAGTAAAATGATTTCTCAACGGGTTGACCATCTACTCGCTAACACACGAACCGCTGTTTGGTCCTGGCTGTTTCCCATTACCTATCTGCTTCACATCGCTGAAGAACACTGCGGTGGCGAAGCCTACTCAGCCTACCTCCTGAGACTGAGAGGTATTCAACTTTCGCCGGCACGATTTTTGGTGGCCCACGCTATCGGATTGGCCTTGATGATAGGGGGAATCATCCTGGCCCGCCGACTTCAATTCCCTAACCTGCTCAGTGTTATTCTCGGCTCAGTGGTATTGGTAAATGGTCTCACTCACACGACCTTGAGCCTCGCCTACACCGAATATGTACCGGGATTGATTACATCGATTCTGCTGTGGATCCCGCTTGGGATCGCCACCCTCGCCGGCTATAAGCGCACGATGCGCGAAGCCCGATACTGGCTTGGGATCGCTATGGGCGTTGCAATCAATGGCATCATCGAGTTGGTGACGAGCAAAGCTGGTCAGGCCTTCTAGGCCTTAAGTGAATCAGCCGCGGATCTAAGCGGATGAACGCGGATCAGACCGAAAACTAAGACAATCACAACAACAATCCAGGTATTTGACTAGTCCCTTCTTCAGATCCGCGTTCCTCCGCGTAGGCCCGTGGCTAAATCGTCTTCCCTAACCTCAGGTTGCGAAACGACAACATTCACGCTAACCTTTCGGGTTTTGTTGGACTAACCCTTCAAAAACATTCAGAACAAACAGAGGAGAATGGGTTTGGCGGCGGAAGCAGAAGCAATAATCACAGCGGGCTTGAGGCCGGATTTGTTTGCGGAACGTGGTGTGCTTTTGGCCAGCCGGACTCTGGTGATCGCAACTCTGGCCTTGTTGGTATTGGCAGGTTTTGGCTTCCGCGTTTCTGGCCTGAGCGCGGAAGGTCTCAGCGAAGACGAACTGAACAAACTCAACGCAGTCGCTGATTACCGGCAAAACGGATTAACCGCAGCTAATGGCGAGCATCCGATGTTGATGAAGGCTCTGCAGACGGCCAGCATCTTCGTCGTCGAGAAGTGGAACAATAGCTCGCTCGTCGCCGGTCAGAACTCCTCTCTGCATATACCTGTGGAAACGGCCCTCCGCTTGCCGGGAACGATTTTTGGCGCGTTAACAGTAATTCTTATTTATCTACTCGCTGCAGAACTGTTTGGTGCCGAAGTGGCATTGTTAGCCGCCGCGCTGTGGGCATTTGATCCTCAGGCGATTGGTTTCAATCGCATCGCCAAGGAAGACACGTTTCTACTTTTCTTCTTCCTGCTCGCCAATATTTTCTGGTTGCGCGGACAGCGTGTGGCGGAGACTGAATCCAACAGCCAGAGTGGGGTGGTCGCCGGGCCGGAACGCTATTACTGGGCCACCGCAGCCTGCTTCGGCGCGATGATGGCGTCCAAATATCTTCCTCAGCTTATCGGCGTCAGCATTTGTTACTACTGGATGTTTCAGGCCCTTCCGGAAACCCGTTGGCGACTGGGCAAGAAAAAGTTTCTGATCGTCATCCTGATCATGTGCGCGGTGTTTCTCCTGCTCAGCCCGACTGCGCTACTGCCGGCTACCTGGCGGGAGATGGGAATCTTCGCCGGGCAGAAACGAATTGGGCATGACGGTTATGAATTCATGGGCTCGCTTTATAGCCACCGCATGACTGACTGGCTGGCGGGTACCCCCTGGTACCTATATGTCGTTTTCCTTGCGGTCAAACTACCCGTTCTTACAGTCGCCGCATTTGTGGCTGGTTTGCCTTTGCTTTTCCGCCGTAAGCTCGGCGACGGGCGTTACTTCATCCTCTTCTGGCTGTTTGTCTGGGTCATGACCTTCGTGTTCGCAGGCGGAAAATTTACGCGCTACTTCACGGTCATGCTGCCGGCTGTGTTAATCACCGCGGCAGTGGGTGTGCAGTTTGTAGGTCGCTGGATAACTCAACAACTCGCCGCACTGCTATCAATTGAACGGGCCAGCGATTATGTCAGGGCGGCGCTGGCGCTGTCACTCGTACTCGGTTCAATCGCCGCCTCCGTGAGCGCGGCACCGTATTTCCGCCTCTACACTAACGTTTTCGGCGGCGGCATGGTCAAAGCGGGTTCATTCTTTCCTCACGACGAGTTTTACGACGCGAGTATGAGCGAGGTCATGGCCGAGATTGCCAAGCGCGCCAAACCCGGAGCCAGAGTGGCTACCGAAACGCCTGGTCTGGCAACCTACTACGCGGAGCGCGCTGGTCGCACTGATCTGGTTTATGTTTCGCTTTCGGATCCGGAGGCGTTGAAACAGTTGAGCGATGGCGACTTTCTGGTCAACGCGCGAGGGCGACGCTATTTCAGCAATGATGTTCTCATCTCGGCCTTAAAACAAACAAGTGCCCCTGCGTTTCAGATTGCGCTGGGAGGTGTGCCGGCGACTGATGTCTATTTGATGGACCATGCCGCACTTGCGGTTGTTGCAAAAACCACGAACAGATAGCGTGGCTGAGAACTTCCGCAGCAAACTATCCGCAGATTACACAGACTGGAAGAAACACTGTCCACAATGGTTCCTTACTTCGTAGTCTTACTGCCTAATTGTTTCTGTGTAATCTGCGTAATCTGCGGATAGCAGCGGCGTCAGTGTCTCAATTCGACCTCAATGGGTTTCGCGTCATGCGATTCGTACCCTTCCGGCCAGTTCGAAATGTTAATCCCATAGAGCCAATCGGAGCCCGGTGTCACGGCAAAGCGGATTTTCATCGGCAACCCGCGCATAGCTTGCAACCGAACCAGAAACCCCTCCACGCGCCACTCTTGAATCAGAGGCGCATTTGATCCCGCCACTGGAATCAGCCGCGAGCCGCAGTCATAACCGTTTACGAATAGAGTGACGCGAGTCTTAATATCTTGCGGCCTGGCATCAGTCGGCAAGACTGGTTGTAAATGTGCCCTCACAATTATCTGACTGACTCGCCGCCAGTCATCACGATCCGGTACTAGATACTCAAAAAATCCGGCACCTCCTCCCCAAAGATACCCTGGCCCACTGCCCAGTTTTTCGAAGCGCGCACTAGACGCCATGTTCGGTTTGAAACGATATAGAACCGACTTATCCTCTTTGACTATCATCAGCGGCACAGTCGCCGGATCCCCCTGGGCCCTGGTCCACGCAAACTGCCGTGGCACCAGGTGACGCCCGGGGTCGGCTAGTCGCTCCGGTTGATCGGCGGACTTGAGCGCGTCGAACTTCCGGGCTGCTCGACTGATCTCAGCAAGCACCGCCTGGTCGCGCGGCCTCGTATACACTACTCCGTAACCGCGGTTCGAATCGGGTGTCAGAATCCAAAACATTGCTCCGCTCACCCCGGCGCGAATGTTTCCCTCGAGGAATGCCCGGAACCACTCCACCTGCGAGAAGCCCTTGTAGCCTTCAACACCCATACCAAACTCTCCAAATACCAGCGGCTTATTGATCGAGAAAGCTGCTGCCGCCCGATTATTAATGAACTCGCGGAGCGCGCTCGGCGAATCCACAAAGCTATCTTCATCAGGGCGGGGGTAGTTGTGCACATCACAGTAGTCGATGTTCGGCAAGCGGTGATCTGCAAGCCATTCCCTTCTCTCCGCGGCGGTACGATACCCCCAGGTGCCGGGAGCGATGATGTGCTTCGGATCGAGCGACTTCAAGTAAGCGCTCATCTCTGCGATCCATGCCCGGCGCTCCCCCCAGCGGCCGGTCACTGCCTGCGCTTCATTCATCAACTCCCAACCAAAAATTGTGGGGTCGTCCCGGTACAGGGTTCCGGTTACCGAATTCCGGCGCGTGGCCAACTTTTCCAGATGCTCGCGGTAGAGCCGGCGTGTGGTTTCGTTGGTGTAAAAAAGCATCGCGCGTTCGGGGTTAACGCCAAAGGGAAAGCTATCATCGTCGGCATCGTTGATTCCCGCCCAGCGCAAGTATTGAGCAACACCGCCGGTGTCACGCCACCAATTAGTCAAACAAATCTGCACGCGGATATTGTGGCGTTGAGCTTCAACGATAACCTTGTCGAGGTGCACAAACGCTTCTTCATTCCACTCACCTGGCCGAAAGCGGAACGGGTGAGTGCGTGGCCAATCGGCGAAGTCCGCCAGCGGACCTACGTCACCTGGACCACCCTCGCCAAAAGCCCAGACTCGCACTACTCGCATGCCCACCTGCGCAGCCTGCCGCAGAGTTTCTGGCATCCGTTCTCGGTCTTCGTCCCGATACATGATCGCGACGTTCGCGCCGGCGAAACGAAACGGTTGTTCGTCAACGACGAAACGGCTGCCCCGCGTTTGGACAAACCCATTGATTGCCGCCGATCCCTTGCGCTGAGGGGGGCGGCACGAGAATAGAAAGGCCGCGCTCACGATAACTGCGAGCGCGGCTATTAGCAGGAGTCTCTTTGCCATCTAAGCGAACTAAAAACCAAACGTTCAGCGCGGGCTGGTCAGTCGAATAAAACCCATAATGGCGCAGACCGCTCCCAGCAACACGAATACATTAAAAAACGTCAGGATCCCGAAGATGAGGGTGGTGTCTTTTGTCAGCAGGCTGAAACCAAGCACGATGAACTGCAAGTGAAACAAAATAAGGCAGACGGCTGCAAATGAAAACCACCGGGTTGATGCGCCAAAGGCTCGCGCTCTGGCAAATCCCAGGACCGCCGCGATCAGCCAGGCAACGGCACCCAGGATCAGTAGGCCGAGCATGACCGGAGCAAAGTATCCAGGCTCACGAAAAGTGGTTTCCGTTTGTGCAAACATTGCCAACATTGCGATCATTAGCACAATCTCCTCAGAGTTTATTCGCTAATAACAAACCAAGCGCCGTTTGCGCACGTTGGAAGCCGCCAACTGTGTGCGCAAACGGCGTCAAATGCTCAATGTGGTTGGGAAGCAGAAAGTGAAACGCCATAGGCACCGCCCGGGGTTACTTGAGACCAAGCCCCGCGCGGAATGGTGACGCAATGCCCCCGGCCCTACTGCGTTATGTGAATCTCCTCTTCCTTGTTAACGTGACCCAGGAAATAGACCAGCCCGCAAACGAAAGCTATGGCTGCCAATCCGAGCGAAATCCAGCCCAAACTATGTCCGCCCTCGGCTTCCGTGTGAGTCACGAACTTGTAGAAGTAATAGATCGCGCCTCCGGCCGCAGCCAAACCCACGATCACGGCCAGTACGTCTTTAATTTTCATCTGAACCTCCGGCCAATGAGTTATGAAGGTTAAGGAAAAAGCCGATACTTAACTGTGGCTGCATGTTAACGCCTGTGCGCAGATGAAAGCAAGCTTGACTTCACTTCAGGATCGCGCGGCGGTCGCCTTCTCGTCTGGTTATTCGTTCCCGATCCAAAAACTCCAGCAAAGGAATGGCGTATTTTCGGGAAACGCCGGCCAGGTCCTTGAACGTAGCAACATCGATCGTCCGCCCAGGCTCATGTTCTTCGCCAAACGCCTTGAGTTTGGCTACCAATTTATCGAGGGCCTTGCGGTGGAAGAAGAATTCTCCCTGGACCCGGACCAAAGTCTGCCCATCGATTAAAAGTTGCAGCACTTTTCGCCCATGGTTTCTCTGCGAAGTTTCGACCATGGCTGCCTGCATCGCCGCCTCCAGCGAGGGTGGTTCGAGGTCTGCATTCTCAAACACTTGAGCCAATCGATCGCGCAACGCTTCGTCATCGGTCGAGAGTTCCACAATATGTGTCTGGGCGCGGACCACATCACGGTCAGAAACAAGAGCGCCTTCTCGTTCCAGCGTCAGAAGCACCCCGCGAAAAACTTCAGGAGGAGTGTGGGCGAAGCACCGCTCGCGAAGAGTCTCGCGCGCCTCGCCTCGAGCTAACGGCTCTCTTCGGTGGTGCTGGCTGACTTCATCCACGGCCGCCTGCTTCAGAAGCTGGAATGTCGCCGTCGAAACAAACACATCTTCGCTCTCAGTTATCGCCCCGCTCTGCTTTGCCTGAGTCAAAGCCTGGGTCAGCGTGTCATCCGTCCAACCGGTTCGAGCGGCGAGATCCGTGAAGCGCTGACCGCGGTCCCCGGAGGACTCGACAAACAGCGATACTCGATCTGCACTATTGGCGACCACCAACTTCTGTAGCAGTTCGCGCACCCGGCTCAGGTCGCGTCCACGATGCCTGGCAGCAAACGGATCGAGTATTAAGCCGCCGGCCGCTGTTCGTGAGGGTGAATAAGAACGAATAATGAATCGCTCTCCGGCCACCGCGACTACGGGCGCTTCAAGTCGCAGTTGCACAAAACCCGTATCACCCGGCGCCAGTTGACCATCCTCGTTTAGCACCTGCATCCGGGCCAGAACTTCTGCGCCGTGAATATGAAGACGAACGCGAGTGCGTGACCGCAGCGTGCGAGCTGCATTCGGGAGCACGCTTAGATTTGCATCGACAATCTGTGTGGCTCGCAGGCGGGCGATTGGCGCGAGTACCATGCCGCGCTCAATCATCGCGGTATCGATACCTCCAAGATTGACTGCCGTTCTTTGGCCGGCGGTCGCTTGCCGCACTGTTTTTCCATGCACCTGCAGCCCGCGCGCGCGTACACGAGTCCGCGAAGGAAGGAGCTGAAGTTCAGCGCCCTCGGAGATCTCACCGGTAACCAGAGTGCCGGTGACTACCGCACCGAATCCCTTCATCGTGAAGGCGCGATCAACCGGAAGCCGGCTAACTGAGTCCGTGGAGCGAGCAGGTACTTGCTCAGCCAATTCCCGTAAGGCGACCTTCAATTCATCCAAACCCGTTCCCATCTTTGCGCTCACCGTCAGCATTGGCGCACCGTCCAGGAATGAACCGGCAACCAGTTCTTCCGCTTCAGCGCGTACCAGCGGGATCAACTCTTCCTCAACAAGATCCGTCTTGGTGATCACGATCAGGCCGGTCTGCACACCCAGAAGGCGGCAGATGTCGAAATGCTCTCGGGTCTGCGGCATCACGCCTTCATCAGCGGCGATCACCAGAGCGACAACATCGATGCCGTGTGCACCCGCCAGCATGTTTTTTACGAACCTCTCATGGCCGGGGACATCGACGAATCCGATGCGCAGATCGTCGAGATCCAGATCCGCAAAGCCGAGGTCGATTGTGATTCCGCGTTTTTTTTCTTCAGGCAACCGGTCCGGATCGGTTCCCGTGAGAGCGCGCACCAATGCGCTCTTACCGTGGTCAATGTGGCCTGCGGTACCTACGACAATGGAATGTAGCATAGACTTCAGTCTGTGTTTTTCAAGTCCCGCTTAACCAATGGTCCATTTCAACTCATCCGGCAACACATACTAAAGTCTATGCCGCCGCCAGAACCTTTTCATAGAACTCAATGTATTGCGGGATAACGCTGTCGGTCCGGTAGCGGGATAGCGCTGATTCGCGCGCGCGGCGGCCCATGCTCCTTCGGACGTCGGCATCAGCCAGCAGGCGCGCCGCATCCTCAGCCATCTTCCCAATGTCTCCGACCTCGCTGAGAAACCCTGTCTCGCCATCGGTAACGACTTCCGGAATGCCGCCCACTCGCGAGGCAATCACCGGCACTTCGCAAGCCATCGCTTCGAGTGCCGCCAGACCGAACGATTCCTGCTCAGAAGGAAGCAGTAGTACGTCGGCGGCGGAGAGATAGTCCACGATGTTCGGTTGCTTTCCAACGAAGGAACACTTTTCATGAATGCCCAGGCATTGCGCTCGATGCTCGACATTCATCCGCTCGCTGCCATCTCCCACCATCACGAGTCTGACATTCGTTACCTTCTTCAGCACCCGAGCAAATATTTCAACGCAGTCGACGGGCCGCTTCACCGGACGAAAGTTAGATACGTGAACCAGCAGCGACTCGCCATTTGGTGCCAGCTTCTTGCGCAATTCGTCAACCGGATGCCGGTGGTAGTCCGAAGCACACACAAAATTAGGAATTACGGTGATGTCATCAAACTGAAAGATCTCTTTCGTGGCATTTTTCAGGTAATGCGAGATGGCTGTTACTCCGTCTGATTGGACGATGCCATAACGAGTGATGGGCAAATAGGAGCGGTCGGCGCCGACTAGAGTAATGTCTGTACCATGGAGCGTAGTGATTACCGGCAGGCGACGATTTGGTTTCAGAGACTCGCGCGCGAGAATGGCACTTATCGAGTGCGGGATGGCGTAGTGTACATGCAGCAGATCGAGATTCTCTGTCTCAGCGACCTTGGCCATTTTTGTGGCCAGCGCGAGCGTGTACGGCTGATGCTCGAACAATGGATACGACATCATCTCTACTTCGTGAAACCGCACACGCTCGTTGAGTTCAGTCAGTCGTGTCGGCAAAGCTGATGAGATGAAGTGCACCGTGTGGCCGCGCGCCGCTAACTCTTTTCCCAATTCGGATCCAACTATGCCGCTGCCGCCGTAAGTTGGGTAAACCGTGATACCAATGTTCATAGTCAGCTGTCAGCTTTCGATTGAGACTCATGACGCCTGGTCGTAGCTTGAGTCTGGTTTTGTTAGCCATCCGTTAATGTAAGAATCAATCATTCTGCACGAAAGATCAAAAGACCCGGCAAGAGACTTTGGTTGTCGGCACCGGTCCCCTGCAGTTTCGGCCATCCTTGTTGCTGTCGAACGCTAGACGGCCTATGCTTTGCTGACTGAAGTAAGCCAGGCTGGTGCCATCATGGGTGACTTTTCCGCACAAAGGGTGGGCCCAAAGAAAGCTCTCGGTGCAGATTTTCGTTGACCGCGTTCCCTCACCCAACACGTTGTCTATCCGCAAAAAAGGAGAGGCAGGCGACCCTCGCAATCGCCTGCCTCAATCTCAACTTGTCTCACCTCTTGAAAAGGGGGGGGGCAAGTGAGGGCACGGAGTATATGCCTGGCCCGTGGTTTTGGCAACACTTCTTGCAAGCAATTTTAGTGTGTTTAACCAATGAATTTGGCATGAATAAGAGTCGACTCGGCCCACCTGCGCTTAATCAATTAAACCAGCTATAATGCATGCAGGGATTCGCGAGAGTCTGACTAGATGTGCCTAGCGAGGTGAATAGCAGCAAGCGAACAAATGGAGATCAAGAAATGCCTAAGATTAGTGATATTGAAGAAACGCCTAATCCAAATGCGGTCAAGTTTATCCTCAGAGAAGCGGTGAGCAACGGCACCGCTCATTCTTATCCGTCTCGCACGCAGGCGCAGGATGACCCTCTCGCCAAGGCACTCTTTGATGTGGAGCACGTGGTTTCCGTCTTCTATATGGACCGCATGATTACGGTTGAAAAGGACGACGAAGGGGATTGGGACGATTTGCTTCCCACCCTTGCCGTACCCATTCGCGCGGCTGAATCAGTTTCGTCGCCAATAAGTACGGCGGCTGCGGCTGGGGCAGCAGTCGGGGGTTCGATAGCGGCCGTCACCAGCGACGATCCTCGCCTACTGAAAATAAATGACATTCTGGATGAAAAAGTTCGGCCCGCGCTGATGGGTGATGGTGGCTACCTTGAAGTGCTCGGCCTCAAGGACCATACCCTGAGCATCCGTTACCAGGGAGCCTGCGGAAGTTGCCCGAGCTCATTGACCGGAACACTGATGGCAATTGAAGGTATGCTCAAACAGGAAGTCGACCCGGAGATCGAGGTGGTCGCTGTCTAGAGAATCTCACCTAGACGGGCAAATTTTCTTGCTTTTCTGGAACTGAAAAAACCCTCACACGTGTAAGCAACTGGCTCAAGCCTATCTTCAGCTTACTCTGTAGGAGAACAACATGGCCCATCGTGCTTCCCTTCTGGCTGGCCTTTGTCTCTTCGCGCTTACCTCGATCGTTTACGCTCAAGCGCCCGCCGAAAAAAAGGAATTAAGTCCACGAAAATCTTCCCGTAGCAAAGCGGTTAAAGCTGAGGAGCCAGATCCGGTCGCTGCTCAGCGGCAAGTAATAGCTATTTCGCTCTTGCAGTCTCTCGCCGACGACGCCCGCAGTTTTCATGAGCCCAAACTTCGGGCACGCGTCCAGGCGCGGGTAGCAGATGCCTTCTGGGAGACCGATAGCGAAAGAGCTCGCGGCTTGTTTCGAAAAGCCTGGGAAGCCGCCGAGACGGAAGACGCCGAGAGCGATCGACGCGCTGCTGAAGAGTTGAGGAGGCCGCAGGCAAGCGGAGTCACGATCAGGACTGCGCGCCCCGATCTGCGTGCCGAAGTTCTGAGACTCGCGGCAAAACGCGATCGAGCTCTTGGGGAAGAGTTTCTTAAGAGGTTGGCGGAAGCAAACCAGAAGGAGGCTGAGGCCGCCGGCGAAAACGCCCGACAAACTAACTCCGCCAACGATTTTTCAGCATCCTCAGCGGCGGCGAAGCGATTGGCCCTGGCGCGACGCTTGCTGGAAGACGGAGATGTTGAGCGGGCGCTCGAGTTTGCCGGCCCGGTACTCGATCAGATAAACAAAGATTCAATAATCTTCCTCTCGGCCCTGCGCGAAAAGAATGCGGCCGCTGCCGATCAGGGATTTGCCTCATTGCTTGCTCGTGCCGAACGCGACCCCGCTTCGGACGCAAACACTGTCTCGGGTCTGTCGTCCTATGCCTTCACGCCTTTCTTGTATGTGACGTTTGATACCGATGGTGGTTCTAACCAAACGCGGCAGAGGCCCCCGGGCCCCAGACCTGACATTCCTCCTGCCCTTCGCGCGACTTTCTTTCGCGTGGCCGCACAAGTCTTGCTGCGGCCGCTCGCACCTCCAGAACAGGACCGTACATCTTCGGGACGTGCCGGAAAGTACATGGTAATCCGTCGTCTGCTGCCGCTCTTTGAGGAGTACGCTCCCGAAAGGGCCGCCGGCCTGCGAGCACAAATGGCTGCCATGGGTGCGGACGTACCGGAAGGAATGCGCAGCGGTGAGAATCGGGCGGTCACAAATGGCCTTGCTCCGGAAAGTTCGAGTGATCCGGTCGATACCATGCAGGGTCGACTTGACCGCGCCCGTACGTCCGAAGAGCGCGATGCGATTTATGCGGACCTTGCAATTGCACTTGCAGGCAAAGGCGATCCGCGAGCGCGGGAGCTGGTCGACAAGATCGAAGAAAGTGATTTGCGCAAGAGAGTACGCAGTTACATCGACTTTCAAACGGCCCAGTCGGCAATCAATGACAAAAACGCTCTCGAAGCTGCTCGCATAGCGAAGAATGGCGAGCTCACCAGCCTTCAACGCGTATGGGCTTTTACTCAGGCAGCCCGGCTTTTGATGGCCTCCGATCGATCCCGTGCGCTTGAGTTGCTCGACGACGCGGGAACAGAAGCCCGGCGCATAGGCAGTAGCGATCCCGATCGTGCACGGGCGTTGGTTGCCGTGGCCACCGGTCTGACTCAGGCTGATCGGGTACGCGCCTGGGAAACCATCAATGAGGCAGTCAAAGCGGGGAATTCCGCTGAGGGATTCACCGGCGATGACAGTAGGGTAGGCGCCCAGTTGCAAACCAGATCGATGACCATGGTGACCAGTGCTTCCGCAGAAGACTTCAACTTGTTGGGCGTCTTCCGGGCACTCGCTCGCGACGACTTCTTAAGGTCGGTTGAGACAGCTAAGAGCTTTACTGGCGAAGGGCCACGCGCCACCGCCACCCTCGCCGTAGCTCGTTCTGTGCTTGAGAAAACTCCTACGGATGTGCAGCCGCCACGGGGGCTGTAAATCGCTGGGTTGGAACTTTGTACTTTGAACTTTGTACTTTGTACTCAATCGCCCGGTCACAAAGTTCCAAGCACTAAGTTCAAAGTACAAAGCTCAAAGCACAAATTTCTAAGAGTAAATATTCATCGGCCTTGTCAATAACGAGACTGGATCCTCAACGTTAAGTGCCTCGCGTACGTAGAATGCTTCTCCGGCGTTGACCCCAATCAGCGAACCGTAGTAATGCATGCGAAGCTCAATTTGCGCCAGAAAGCCTTCTTCGCTGATGCGTGTTACAGGTTCTTTCGATTCGGCACGGTAAAACTGTGAAGCGTGAGCGTTGATGGCCCTCATCTTTCCCTCTGCGAAATCAGAAACATCAACAATGAATGACGGAATGACCAGCCGGGAATAGATGGAGTGCATCAGCCCCGGCATCTTGACTGGTTGCTGCCCAGCATCGGAATCATACCGGGCCATGGTTGCAAGTCGCGCCGCTTCGCGCACTATCTGACAAGTGTTAGCGTGGTCGGGATGAGGATCGTCCCAGTGAGTTGTCATCAGGACTCGAGGGCGGTAGCGACGAATGATTCGTACCACTGCTTTGCGTGAATCTTCATTGGGCCAGACGTGTCCATCAGGACGTTCAAGGTTTATGCGCACATCGAGATTCATCAGGCGCGCCGCCTCCAGCGCCTCAGTCGCGCGCAGCTCAGGTGTACCACGTGTGCCCATTTCACCACGTGTCATATCTGCAACGCCGGTGCGATAGCCCAGCGATTTCAGCTTGAGCAAGGTGCCCGCCACCGACAACTCCGCATCATCCGGGTGGGAAAAGATAGCGAGAACATCTAGTTCAATCTGTGGATCACTCATGCTAGTCGAGTTTCACGGATTTCATGCGCAGGGGTGGCCCAGAGAGAGTGGAAGCTAGTCAGTCACCAAGTCCTGCGACCGAGATTTGTTTCTGCTCGGCCTGACGCTTGACAATGACGAGCGTAATGTCGTCGGCAGCTTGCGTGCCCTGGGAGAACTTGGTTAAAGCTGATTCAATGCGATCGCGGACCCCGGCAGCCGAGGCATCGATATTGCGGGAGACCACTTCATACAGCCGGGTCGCTCCAAACTCTTCTCCAGACGGGCTGGCAGCTTCAGTGACACCGTCGGAGTAAATTACCAGGACATCACCCCTCTGCATTTGCGTGCGACCCTCGCGATATTCCGCGTTACGTCTTATTCCCAGCGGCAAGCCTCCTGAAGCGAGCTGTTCAACGGTGCCCGCAGCATGGACGATGAGCGGCGGATTATGACCGGCATTGAGAAAGGAGAGAGCCCCCGAGGCGGGATCCAATTCAGCGTAAAACAGGGTGACGAAGCGATTCGCCGGAATGTTGTCGGCTAAGTAGCGGTTCACAGCCGAGATTGTCTCCGACAACGTGTCGTGCGATCCGGCCTGCGCATGAACTGAGGCATGTAGGGAAGACATGAGCAGCGCGGCAGCCGTCCCTTTGCCCGACACGTCACCGAGCGCAATTACGAGCCGCCCGTCTTCACGCTCGATGAAATCGTAGTAGTCACCACCTATTTCATAACAGGGAAAACTAATGCCTTGCAGCTCATAGCCCGGCACTACCGGCGGCGCAGTGGGTTGAAAACGCTGCTGAATCTCCATGGCCAGCTGTAATTCGCGCTCTAACCGCTCCTGCTGCAAGCGGGCTTCCGCAAGCCGCGCATTCTCCACACGGATAGCCGCCACTGAAGCCAGCGTCGTCAAGACTTTAAGGTGATCCTCAGTGAACCGCCCATCGGCGATCGGTGAGTCTGCGTAGATGATCCCAAAGACCTTCTCAGACACGCCCAGCGGCACCGCCAGGACAGATCTTATTCCTTGCAGCACTACCGTGCCGCTCGCAAATCGCGGATCGTGTTGAGCGTCTGAGGTCAGGACCGACTTCCCGCGTATCACGACTTCGTCCATAACGTTACGGCTGACACGAATTTCACCCACTTCGCCCACTCGATCGCGCAGGCGAGCTACCGCGACTCTCAGTTCCTCGCTGCCTTCGTCGCGCATCATGAGCAGACAGCGATCTGCGGGCACCGCCTCAAACACCAGGGAGACGATCTGTTCCAGCGTTTCACTTAGCGTTGCTGACGCCAGTAGAGTGATTCCCACCTTGCTGATCAAGGCCAGCAAGTCGCCTTCCCTGGCTCGACGAGTGTCGGCAATTTCTTCGGGTTTGGTGCGCGCGCCTTCAATGGCCTCAAGCAAGCCGGAAGTAGTGCGGTCGCCTGATGCCAGAGCGATGGTCGCTTCGGGCAATGATCCGGTGTTGTCCGTGATCATGGTGGCGCCCATGCTCGAATTGTAGGTGCCGTCGTCGAAGATGATCTCGGTCTCGCCGATCTGTATGCGACCACCGGCGGTGAGCGGCACGGTGCCTTCAACCGTCAACCAGTTGTAGACCGTGCCATTCGCCGAGCCGAGATCCTGCAGGAAATACTCGTCCCCCTCGCGGCGCACTTCGGCGTGCACGCGCGAAGCGAAGGGATCAGGAATGCAGAGATCGTTTCGGGCAGAACGGCCCAAGGTGATCCGTAGGCGTCCGAGTGGAAAATGATCCGGCGCTCGATCCGGATATCTGACTATTAACTCAGGCATTCTTTGAATAGGTTACTGTTAGCAGATTTCAGATAGCAGAATAGTAGCTGCGGCGATCAGTTGTCCCTCACCACAATCGTATCGGCAATGAGATCATGCAGGGCCCGCCCGCGCGTAGTTAACGCAGCCAATAGAAAGCCAAAGCCCAAGGTTAAGAATGATAACGGGTAACCAACAAAGTGACGAATGAAAGTGCGCCCCACCCCCGGTTCTGTTCCATTTGTTCGCCGCACCCTTAGTCCGGTTGCCCACTTGCCGAGAGTTCTGCCAGTGAATCCGGCCAGGACGCCCAGGTTAAGCACCATCACGGCAATCGCGATCACCAGCCCGACTGTTTCAGCTGAGCTGGCGGCGGTGTGCGCGCCGCCACCCAACATGCGGGAAATGAGCGTGCTCAAGGCCACGATTCCGACCATGCTG
>JAMQPH010000884.1 GCA_023717605.1 Pyrinomonadaceae bacterium | reverse complement strand
AACCTAAAGGTCGAACTCTAAACCACCGCCTGACGATGGTAGTTCAGAGTTCAAGCTTTAGCTTGTGCTGACAAAAGAGACAACCTAAAGGTCGAACT
Source organism: Pyrinomonadaceae bacterium (assembly GCA_023717605.1). Lineage (GTDB taxonomy): Bacteria > Acidobacteriota > Blastocatellia > Pyrinomonadales > Pyrinomonadaceae > PSRF01. The sequence goes on along the minus strand of JAMQPH010000884.1, from coordinate 9,404 downwards.
CTAAACCACCGCCTGCGGCGGCTGATTTTGTACCTTAGGCCTTCTCCAGGAAACGTTGTATGGAAGAGATTGCTGTAGAACTTCATCCCGGAATTGCGTCGTCAGTGGGCGATCGACTGACGTTTCGCGAACGTGTGGCGGCTTATACCGAACTGACCAAACCGCGCATTACCTTTCTCATCGTCTTGACCGCCACCGCCGGCTTTGCCCTGGCGACGAGAGGAACGATGGACTACCTGCGAATGGTAAGCGCCATGATTGGCATTGGTCTTCTTTCGTCGGGAATTGCAACACTCAATCAGTACATGGAGCGAGACCTTGACGCGCTGATGCGGCGCACGGCTGATCGGCCTTTGCCGTCCGGGAAGCTTTTGCCATGGGAAGCATTGGCGTTTGGTACCGGCGTGACGGTTTTGGCTGAGGTGTACTTGGCGGTCCTGGTGAATCCGCTCACCGCCTTGCTCGGATTGACGGTTATTGCCGGCTACTTGTTTGCTTACACTCCGCTGAAAACCAAAACATCGCTTTCAACCTTTGTCGGTGCCTTTCCGGGTGCCGTGCCGCCGTTGATCGGATGGACCGCCGCGCGCGGTGAACTGAGCCTGGAAGCGTGGGTGCTGTTCGCGATTCTGTTTCTGTGGCAGTTTCCACATTTTCTGGCCATCGCCTGGATGTATCGAGAAGATTACGCGCGCGCCGGAATACTGATGTTACCGGTGGTTGAGCCAGACGGACGGATTACAGGTCAGCAGATCGTTATCTACACCTTGATGCTTTTGCCGGTAAGCCTGCTGCCGACTGCGTTGGGAGTCTCAGGCAAAATCTATTTCTTCGGGGCAATCATTTTAGGTTTACTTTTTCTCTTTAGCAGTGTTCGCGCGGCGTTTTCTCAATCGCGGCAGGAGGCCCGCCGACTCTTGCTGGCCTCCGTTATCTATCTGCCGCTCTTGTTCATACTAATGGTGGTAAATAGCAAATAGTGAATAAATGGTAAGTCAACGCCAGGGATTGTCCTCTTCATCTGAATCTTCTCAGCACAAGGGAACTATTTCTACCATTTACCATTTACTATTCACCATTGACCAAAAGGAGTAACCGATGGGACGAGTTCTTGCGGTTATTATCTGGATCCTGACGCTGCTGTCAGTGTCTCTCTTTTTCATCAATAAGTGGTGGTTCCCGACCGCCATCACCGATAACGCGGCCGCCCTCGACCGTCAGTTCCTGATAACCATCATTGTGGTCGGCATCGCCTTCACCGCAGCCCAGGTGGGTCTTGGCTACATGGTCTGGAAATATCGTGAGGATGCCGCTCGCAGCCGGGCGACTTACACCCACGGAAGCAGCAAGCTTGAAGTTATCTGGACCGTTGTCACAGCCGTTATCTTCATCGGTCTGGCGGTGATGGGACAGAGCGTCTGGGCTTCGCTGCGCTTCAATGCTGCGCCTCCGGGCTCTTACCAGGTTGAAGTTGTGGCGCAACAGTTTCAATGGAACTTCCATTATCCGGGAACGGATAAAGTCTTCGGCCGCACTGATCCAAACTTGATTGATGACTCATCACTGAACTTCATCGGCCTTGATGAGGCGGATCCGAATGCCAAGGACGATGCGGTACATAGCGTGCTTGCCATCCCGGTCGGACGTCCCGTCGAATTGATGTTGCGGTCGAAAGATGTGATCCACAACATCTGGGTTCCGCAACTTCGTTTTAAACAGGATCTGGTTCCGGGTATGGTGATTCGCGTGCACTTTACCGCGAACACGCCCGGCAAGTATGAGCTCGCCTGCGCGGAACTCTGCGGGCAGCTCCACTTCAAGATGAAGAGTTATCTGCTGGTTCTTCCTGATGATGAGCTGGGAGCGCTGACCGCGCTGCCACAGGATCAGTTTCAAACCCGGATGACGGAGTTGTTGGCAAAGTATCAGCTGCCGACCCAGAACTAATAAAACTCCTGGCTAGTTTACGCTGCGGTTAGTTTGGCTTAACAAAAGAGGAGACTGAAGATGTCAGGTGAAACTCACGAAGCCGTGCACCGGCACCCGGCCCCCACCGGCTTCATCCGCAAGTATATCTTTAGCCTGGACCACAAGGTCATCGGCATCCAGTACATCATGCTCGCCCTGGCAGCTGTGTTGGTGGGAATGACGATGTCCGTGCTGATGCGAATGAACTTGTCCTGGCCCGGAACGAACTGGCCGATTCTCGGGACCTTGTTTCCAGGTGGCGCCCCGGGCGGCATGATGACTCCTGAGTTTTATTTATCGCTGGTGACGATGCACGGAACCATCATGGTGTTCTTCGTGCTTACTACAGCGCCGCAGGGTGGCTTCGGTAACTATTTTCTGCCCATTCAAATCGGGGCGGAAGATATGGCGTTTCCGGTGCTGAACATGCTCTCGTTTTGGGTCACGTTCGTGGGATTCATCGTCATCCTCGCGGCCATCTTCTTTTCAGGTTCGGAGTCTACAGTAGGACCAATCGGGGGCTGGACAGGTTATGCACCGCTCAGTGCGCTGGGACAAATCGCCGGACCAGGGCAGGGAATGGGCATGAACCTATGGATTATCAGCATCGCCATCTTTTGCGTTGGCTCGCTGTTGGGCGCCCTGAATTTCATCACCACTTTACTCAACATGCGCACACGAGGAATGTCGCTGATGCGTATGCCTCTGACCTGTTGGGCCTGGTTCACCACAGCCGTGCTGGCGCTGCTTTCATTCCCGGTGCTGCTGGGCGGCGGGATCCTGCTGCTGCTGGATCGCTTGGCCGGAACAAGTTTCTTCATTCCCGGCGGTCTGTATGTTAGTGGAATACTTTCCGGTACGAATCCTAACTTCCCGGCCCACACCGGCGGATCCCCGATCCTCTGGCAACATCTTTTCTGGTTCTTCGGACACCCTGAGGTCTATATCGCGATTTTGCCTGGCATGGGCGCCACTTCGCACATCCTGGCCACCTTCGCCCGCAAGCCTGTATTTGGTTACCGGGCAATGGTCTTTGCAATTTTTGCCATCGGGCTCCTGGGCTTCTTTGTGTGGGGCCACCACATGTTCATCAGCGGTATGAGCCCGTATTCGGCAATGACGTTTTCGATCCTGACGTTGTCGATAGGCGTGCCGTCCGCGGTTAAGACGTTTAACTGGTTGGGAACGCTCTGGGGGGCCAGAATCCGTTTCACCACCCCCATGTTGTTTGCGATTGGGTTCGTGTCGCTCTTCGTTGCCGGGGGAATCACTGGCCTGGTGCTGGGACAAACATCGTTGGATCTTCCGATGCACGACACCTATTTCGTGACCGCGCACTTCCACCTGGTAATGGGTGTGGCGTCAATCTTCGGCATGTTCGCCGCAACTTACTTCTGGTTCCCGAAGATGTTCGGCCGCCAAATGAATGAAAGCCTTGGAAAGTTCCACTTCTGGATAACCTTCATCGGCGTCTATTGCATCTTCGTTCCCATGCACACCATGGGAATCGTTGGTATGCCGAGGCGGTTTGCGCAGTTTACCGAGTATGAATATCTCAAGACACTTCACCCGCTGGTGGTGTTGGTATCAATTGCGGCGATTACCACCGTGTTGGCCCAGATCGTGTTCTACTTTAATTTGGTCTGGAGCATCTTCAAGGGCAAGAGGGTCAGCGACAATCCCTGGGATGCGACCACGCTCGAGTGGACTACGTCTTCGCCTCCACCTCATGACAACTTTGCCGGTCACCTGCCGGTGGTTTATCGAGGTCCCTATGAGTTTGCGGTGCCCGGAGCGCCGAATGATTTTGTAATGCAGACGTCACCGGAAGCCTCTGCGCATCCGGCCGGAACCAGCGGTAATGGCCACGACGGTCACAAGCACTAGGTCAGCGACCAAGAAGGACGCCAGCTTTGGCGGAGGACCAAAACCTCCGGGACCAAATGGTAAAGGCCCGCGTGGCAACGGGTGGCACGGCGGCGAGGACGACAAGGGGCGCAAGCTTTCGCCAGCCGCGTACCGCATAACGATGATGGTCGTGGTGGCTGCGGTCGTAATGATGTTCGCCGCTTTATCAAGTGCTTACATCATTCTTTCAGCAGGGGAGCAGCGCGTGAGGGTTGCGATGCCCCGCATGTTCTTCTTGAGTACGGGACTCATTGTTCTTAGCAGTTTTAGTTTTGAATCGGCAAAACGATCTTTGAAGCATGGAGGAGTGACTAGCTACGTCCGCTGGCTTGCCCTAACCCTGTTTATTGGTCTTCTTTTTCTTGCCGCACAGCTTATGGGCTGGCGAGAACTTGCAGCCCAGGGAATCTACTTTGCTAGTCACCCTCACAGCTCATTCTTTTACTTCCTGACAGGTGTCCATGGTCTACACCTGTTGGGAGGTATTCTGGCTCTATTCTACCTGGTTGCTCGGACCCGACGTAACGGTGAGCAGGTAACGTCAGAAAGGACGACGACACTGACCGATGTCGTTTTGCTTTACTGGCACGCTATGGACGGACTTTGGCTCTGGGTATTTCTGCTTTTACTGGTTTGGAGATGATAAGTTAATGGTTGCTGTAGTTCGTAAGGAGATCGTGCCGGGTAGTAGCGCATCAGAAGACCGCTATCGCATGGGCATGTGGGTCGCACTGGCGGCGATTCTGATGATGTTTACAGCGCTCACTAGTGCCTACATTGTTCGCGCAGCCTCCTCCAATGATTGGCGGCCCATCGCGATGCCGCGAATACTGCTGCTGAGTACTGCGTTTATCATCATCAGTAGTGCGACGATCGAGATCGCGAGACGAAAGCTAAAATCAGCGCAGAAAGACTCTTATAGGCGCTGGCTGCTACTGACGATAGCGCTGGGATTCGGGTTTCTAGGGTCGCAGCTGCTGGCATGGAGACAACTGGTGGGGCAGGGAATTTACGTAGCCAGCAATCCGCACAGTTCGTTTTTTTATCTTTTGACTGCAACGCACGGCCTGCACCTGTTGGGCGGACTGCTGGCGGTGGCTTACTTGCTCGTTCGTACGAGAAAACTGCAAGGCAACGATCAGGCTCAGACAGGGCCTCAGGCAGCAGCCGGCGCCGTTACACTGTACTGGCATTTTATGGATGGTTTATGGATTTACTTGTTTCTGCTCCTGTTCTTTTGGAGGCAGTAGGTTGCACAGACTTCATTCTGTGTTGACCTTTAGTTTTGACACTACCTTCACAGACTAAAGTCTGTGCCACTTTGGGAGGTCACAGGTGATTACTGAAGCCCGCGCAGGACATTTTCCGGCTGCCGATTGGGACGGTGGTGTGCTCCCGTATCGGGTTGGTCATCGCAAGTTGGGGATGTGGTTGTTCATTGTCTCCGACTCGCTCACGTTTTCGGCGCTGCTGATTGGTTATAGCTATCTGCGCGCCTCCAACGTCTGGCCCACCCCTTTTCCGTTCTATCCCAGCATCGTCTTTGCCTCGGTGATGACTTTTTGCCTGCTGTCATCGAGCTTGACGATGGTGTTTGGCGTCTCGGCATCCAGTCGCGGAGAGAAGGCAAAGGCGCGCAAGTGGATCCTGGCGACCATTTTCTTTGGCCTGGCGTTTATCATCCTGCACTTGATTGAGTGGAACCATTTATACAGCGAGGGGATGCGGCCGTTCAGCCTCCCTGCCGAATGGGTTACCCGGTACGCAGCGCCGGATGGCACGATTCCCACACCACTTTTTGGAGCTACCTTCTTTACCATCACCGGACTGCATATGTTCCACGTCTTTACCGGAACCATCTATCTGGGAGTGGTAGCGGCCAGGGTCAACAAACTTAAGCATGAAGACGTTGAGATCAGCGGGCTCTACTGGCACTTCGTCGATCTGGTCTGGATGTTTGTGTTCCCGTTGATCTACATCATGTCAGTTGATGTTGGCGCGCACTGAAAACCTGTAGGGGCGTCCCTCCGTGGGCGCCCCATGCTCGTTACAAGGGACGCCCCTACAATGTGCCGGGCGGATCAAACTAAGGAGCAAATGCCAAAATGAGCGCACACGCTGAAGAGCACGAACATTTCGCCGGCAGTAACAAGCTGTTCATCTCGATCTGGGTTTGGTTGTTGGGGCTAACTCTGATCGAAATTATCCTCGCTTACAGGCCAATGGCGATTCACTTCATGCTCACGATCTTGTTGGGTCTTTCAATAATCAAGGCTGCCTTGATCGTCGCGTACTTCATGCATATGAAGTTTGAACGGCTGAGCTTGATTCTCACTATTGTGCCGATGCTGGTGGTCTGCATCTGCCTCTTGTTTGTTTTCTTCCCTGATAGCTTTAGGTCCCATGACCTTCGTTATAAATTCAAGGAGGCGCCGCCCGAACCGGCCGCTGAGAGCCATTGACGAGGATTGCTCGAATAGCAAAGGGGTTGCTGGTGCCGGCTCTGCTCCTAGCGGTCTTTCTGGCGCTCGAGTCGACAGGCGTGGCGCAATGTTCCATGTGTCGGGCTTCACTCGCCGGGTCAAACAATCCTTTTTTTATCAGGAACTTCAATATCGCCGTGTTAGTCCTATTGACGCCTCCGGTGGCAATATTTTGTTCGATCTTCGTTGTCTTGAATCGGCATAACACGTCCGAGGACGACGCTACCGATGGTGACCGTCCTAAGTCATGAGCCGACGTCTGGGATAGACCTCGTATTCTGTTTGAGCAAAAGTTTCAGCAACGATCACGATTCACGAATCCACACGAAACAGCACGAAGGCGACTTGGTGTATATTCGTGTTGCTGCGTGAATCGTTTTCTTTTGATTGATTGACGCTCTGACAGGCCGTTGACTTGAGGCTTTTACTCTTGAATTCAGTTTGTTTTTGAAAAATGTCTGACGATAACCCACTAGCGATTGATGTCGAGACGCGTACCACGCGTGGTCGTGCTTGCCCGCGTTGTGGCGGTAAGATTATTCCGTCCGATCGCGCGGTCTATCAGAGCAGCGGTGATCCTAACGCGATATTTGCAATCTGGCAGTGCGAGCGATGTGGTTATGAGGAGATGTCGGAGCGTCCTAAGCCTGCAGGTAAGGCCAAGCATTAAGGATGACAGGGCCACTAACGCCAGATAGAGGTTTAACTTGATTTTGGAAGTTTAGAGTTCAACCTTTAGGTTGCCGTTTCGTTACCACAAACTAAAGTTTGAACTCTAAACTGCGCCCTAGCAACAAGGACAACGATGGCTGCTAGCGAGGTAAGGTTGATGAAGAAGGAACTCGGGCTATTAAATGTGATTTGTGTGCTAGTGGGAATCGTATTTATTGCCATGGCGATTTGGGTCGCGCTTTTTTCACCACAGTTCTTCACCACCGACAATCTTTTTTTCATCTCGGTTTGCCTGGTTATGGCTCTAATGTTTTTGGCTAACCCTCTGCTTTATCTGCAGTCGGAGGGTCGCCTCCCAATTCCTTTTACAAAACGAGCCCCGCGCCCGGGAGCGGCCCTGGTGGCTGGCTCCGGACCTCCTCTGCTTGATGCCAAAGGTCGCGCTGTGCCACCCGACGTGAAGTCCATGATGGCCAGGATGAAACCAAAGGAATCGGAAGACGGCTAGCGGAGTTTGTTCTGACCGTGGACGAGCTGACAAGAGAAGTACTGGGCAGTTTTGCAGCGTGGAAGAAAGACGCGCTGGACCTGCACACTTTGTTTGAGGCCGGCGGCAATGATCCGGATGCACGTACCAGGGTCTTTGATATCGTCGAACGATTGGTGAAGGAAGGATTGCTTGAAGAACTCGGAAACGATTTTTATTCCCTGACAGAGAAGGGAAGGGCAGCAGCTGAGATGAAGAGCGACAGAAATCCGTTTTGAGTTTCGCGATTTTCACAAAAAACGACTTAAATGCCTGACATTTCCTACCTGCCTCACCTGAACGCCCTTTTGAACACAACCAGTTTATTGCTCTTGATCACGGGCTACCGTTTTATTCGCGGCGGGTTCATTCGAGCGCACCGAAACTGTCAGATTGCGGCCCTGATGACCTCGACTTGTTTCCTAATCTCCTACCTGACCTACCACTACTACCATGGCGATACGCCTTTTCCAGGACAGGGAATCGTTCGACCTTTTTACTTTGCAATTCTAATCACGCACGTGATCCTGGCCATTGTCATAGTCCCTCTGGTTGTGATCACGGTCTACCGCGCAGCCAATGGCGACTTCATCCGGCACCGCAAGATAGCTCGATGGACGTTACCCCTGTGGCTTTATGTTTCGGTGACTGGTGTAATCGTCTACTTGATGCTTTATCGGATCTATCCGTCGGGATGAGTATTAGTGGATGACTGGTGAAGGCAACAATCTCGAAGGAAAGATCGCAACACCTGAGGTGAAGCGACTTCGGGCCTCGGCACCCATCCTAATTCTCGCGGTGTTGTTTGTGGCTGGTGCGTTCCTGACGTGGTATTTCACCTGGTTCGGCCGCGACCTGTCCGACGCGGACATCTCTCAGTACCTGGTCGATGAAAAGCACCCGCGGCGAGTCCAACACGCGCTCTTGCAGATCCAACAGCGCCTGGAACGCGGCGACCTCACCGCCAAACGGTGGTATCCGCAAATCATCGGTCTGGCCAGTCATCCCGAAACAGAGTTTCGCTTAACCACGGCGTGGCTAATGGGTTTCGACAGCAAGTCTGAAGAGTTTCATCAGACTTTGTTAAAGCTGGTGCGCGATCCGGAACCGATCGTGCGCAGAAACGCAGCCCTTGCCCTGGTGAGATTTGCCGACCCGAGTGGACGCGCTGAGCTCGTCGCGATGCTCAGTCCCTATATTGTGACCGCGACCGCGGAAGGCGAAGTAGCCAGCACTTTAGAGGAAGGTCCCGCGCTTGCGCGGGGGACCCTACTCGCTCGCATTACGCAACCTGACAAGAAAACAGTCGAAATCAGGTCGCCTCTTCCCGGAAAGTTGGAACGCATCATCGCCCCGAGCGGTGCTAAAGTAGTACCCGGCGCGCCGATAATGACCATCAACTCGGATGAAGACAGTCTCTGGGAGGCGTTGCGTGGACTTGCGTTAATCGGTGAACCCCAGGATGTTCCGGCCATTGAATCTTACGCAAACGGTTCCGTATCTAGCTCGGATCGTATAAAACAGCAAGCGGCCTTGGCGATAAAAGCCATTCAGACCCGGGCCCAGCAAAAGTAGGGTCCGATATGTGATCAGCGTTTCACTCGATAAGTGACCGCTACGCAGCCGTTTTTGAAGGGCTTGCAACTAAGCAACTCCAGATCAATCTGATTCTTCATCTCGTAAAAAATCGGAATTCCTGAGCCCAACAAAACCGGATGGATGTTGAAACCGATTTCATCAATCAGGTCCGCCTCGAAGAGGGTCTTTGCGAAATCGCCGCCGCCCATTACGCAGATGTCTTTGCCTTCCTGACCCTTCAACGCTTTTACAAATGCGGCCGCATCCTC
>JAMQPH010000878.1 GCA_023717605.1 Pyrinomonadaceae bacterium | reverse complement strand
CTTGAGTGTCAGAACATCGCAGATGGTGAACAGACGTTTCGCACTCTGTAAGACACGGTGCAGAACGGAGAGAGTAGTAGTAACAGGTTGCCAGCAGTGCATCGCCGCTCCACAGCAGAATGTTTTCACCCAGGTCAGTTCTTCTTCGAATGACATTCGACGCACTGAAACTCTGATATGTCGCCCAGGTCTACCGGGTGTTTGAATGGGCCATTGGCTTTGTGACAGACAGTGCAGGCAAGCTTTGCAAGATCGCCGAGGTTAACCGGATGTTGATAGGGTCCCGTGTTTACGTTCTTTTCCGGCAGTGCAGCTGAGTCATAGATCACCGTGTGGCAAATGTTGCAGTCGTTCCTTATAACCTTGCCAGTGTTGCTGACGTGTTCGCCGTCATGACAACGGAAGCACCCAGAAAAATAAAGATGGCCGATGTTATTTGGGTGAGTTTCCCAATTGGTTTTCATTTCGGGAAAGAAATAGGTCTTATAGATGCGCTGGGTCTCACTGATTGCTCCCTTAATCACATCTGCTTTTTGCCGGTAGACCTCGCTGTCAGTTCGATAAAAAGCATCCAGACTCGTAGCGATCGCTTTGATGGCTTCGTCCTCCGTCGTATAAGGCTGGCTCAAAGACGCTATCGCTTGCCGCTTAAGATATGGCAGTGAAGGATCCAGCTTTCCGGCGGCAAACGATTGGTCCACGGCAACATCGGGCGGCAGATATATGTGAGCGGGACGATTATGACAATCAACACAGTCCATCCTGCGCTTTGTAGCCGCCGCAATCTGCTCCGGCGAGAGCGGTCGGGTGCGGTCGTAGTACTGAGTGACGTTGCCCTGTCGATCCTTAATCTCCACCCAGGGAATTACTTGCCGGTGATCGTCGGTGGAGATGTAGGTAACTTCATTCGCAATGTTCATGTGCCAGTGAATGCCGACGACCTGGCCGGTGACGGGGCTGCCGCCTCCGACATTGATAAGCATCCGCGTCTGTCGCAAGGTATTCTTCTCATCGTAACCGTAGTGATTAAAAGTCTTCAATTGCGCGCCGAAAAACTTCTCGGGCCAATGGCACTGCTCGCAAGTTTCCGGGGCTGGACGAAGATTGTGAACCGGCGTGGTAATTGGCCGGGGATACTTGTTGAAGGTGACCGAATAGAGCTGATAGGCACCCGACAATTTTGAACGTACATACCAGCCGGCGCCAGGGCCAACGTGACAATCGACACAGCGCACGCGCGCATGCGGCGACGCCTGATATGCGACAAACTCCGGCTTCATCGGCGTATGACAAGTAGCTCCACAAAACTCTATCGACTCGGTGTATTCATAGGCGCGATAACTGCCGAACGCGCTGGCGGAAACAAAAAAGAAAGTAACCAGCAGGAAAGCGAAGAACGCGCGCCGCGAATGCGGATCGTTCAGGTCCAGTCGCGGGTAAGGCGCTACCGACCAATCGATCGAGCGGCGGCGGCGGCGCCGCTCGATAACCGCCCCCAGGAATACCACAAACAAACCAAACACCAGAACAGACGGAAAGACAATGTAGGTAAGAATGCCTAGATACGGATTCTCTGCCGTACTCGTTACTTCCAGCAGAAACAGCAGGACCACGCTGACGACGCTTGCCAGCGTAATAGCACCGCCCACGAAACTAATGTAATTACGAAAGATAGTTGGTGCTTTTTCTTTAACCGCGGGTACATTTTCACTCATAGTTTTCCGTATTCGAGGAACAGACAATAAGAGTTGTAGAGAGATTAACCCAACCAGGCAAGCGCGACTGGTCAATCAGCCGGAGTCTCAGGCGAAGAAGCCTCTGGCCCGCCGACAGCTTCGGAAGTCTTAATGGTCTCCTCTTCCCGGTTCTGCTCGTACGCAAGTGCGTGTTCTTCGCTATAGAGCTCTTCAGACATCCGGCCGTCATAGAAGGCCCAGTTGATGGGGTAAACATCGGGATCGAAAATCACCTGATAAAAATGCCAGACCACAATTGCGAGGGTCGCCAGCACCGCTTCGTAGAAATGAATGGCAAGGGCAACGTCTATTGTCCACCGCGGCAGGAAACTAAAGAAACCGAGTTTGAACCAGATCATCAAGCCCGTGAAGCCCATTACTAATGTGCCCCAAACGACGGCCCAGTACTCAGCTTTTTCCGCATAACCAAACCGGGCAATTCTGGGGCGTTCTGTTCTGACCCCCAGATAATATCCCAAGTTTTGGATTACGTCGCGCGCATCTTTGGTCCGTGGCCACATGTCGCGCACCCACTCTTTACCCTCGCGCGTCAAAGTGAGATAGGCTACGTGATAAACGCCGGCGAGGAGCATCACCACGGCAGCAATGCGGTGAAGCGCGCGCCGCAATGGTTCATTCGCTCCCAGCAGCCATGCCAACCAGGAATCCGGATACTGCAAAGCAAAACCGCTCGCGACGAGCAAGATAAAACTGGTAAGTAAGAGCCAGTGTTGCAGTCGCTGGTTTCGCGTCAGTCGCACCACCGTTCGGTTTTCCAGTTTACGTTTCATCAGAGCTTTGCGGCGCCAAATGAGTAAGTTATGAATCACCATGCCGCCGATAGTAAGCACAATGAGTGGCACGTAGATCCGCTTTACCCATCTGGCCCCGATGGCGCCGAGGTCGCGTCCGCTGACAGTCTCAGTTGCGGCAGCCGCGGCGTCCAGGTGGATCCGGCCGCTGGTAAAATTGGCGCCAGCGCCGATGTGGCATTGACCGCAAGTCTGCTGCAAATTGCTCGCACTGATCATTGAGCGTGGATCAGACGACGGCAGAATATTATGCACACCGTGGCAACTGGCACAGTTTGCAACTGTCCGGGAACCGAGGCGCGAAGCCAGACCATGATAACTGTCTTTATAACTGCTGACGCGTCCGCCCGCGACGCCGAATTCCCGCGTCAGCGTCACTCCTTCGTGACACTTAGTGCAGCTCTCCGTCGCCATCGCTACCGACGCAGTCGCGGTGGTCGGATCGGACGGCATCTTGATGCTGTGAATGCCATGACAGTCTGTGCACGTAGGTGCTCGCGATACTCCCCTTGTCGCGGCCTGTCCGTGAACGCTTTGAATGAACTCTCGGGCTTCTGTCTGATGACACTTGCCGCAGGTGGCAGGGACGTTCGCTTTCGCAATCGATGACTGCGAATTCGATGCCGGCTGAATGTCGTGGCTGTTGTGACAATCTGTGCAGACCGCCGCGCTGGTGTTTCCGCGAGCGACGGCTTCCGCATGGACACTTTCTCGATAAGACAGGAATGGCCGATCGCTGATGCCGCTTCCCTGCATCACCGACTTGTCACCGTGACACCTGCCGCAGCTCTCAGCAATGGTCGCTCGATTGATTGTGGAATTGGGATCGCTTGCCGGCAGGATTGTCGTCAGGTCGCCATTCTTTGTGTGGCAATCGAGACACGTCGCTCCTTTTGCTCCATTGCGAATCGACCGCGCATGGAAGCCATGGTCGTAGTCGCGGTGCGGTTCAGTATGGAACAGACCGCCGCCGAGATATGGGAGAGTCTTTCCGGTTCCATGACAACCCTGACACCGGAGTGTTGCCGTGGTGGGAGTTTCGGTTGCAACGCCCTCAGCGGGAGAGGTTGTCGAAGACGCCGGCTTTGCGGATTCTTGAGTCTGGGCTTGCGTGAAGCGGACCAATTGGAAAAAGCCGCTCAGCAGCACAACGAGGATAGCTGTGGTTAGAACCCAACGCGTCATAAAGCTCAAGCCGCCGTGAATACACACGAACGATCTCCCGTGCCGTGCTTTAGCACAGGAGATCGATTATCAGCAAGTGAACGGCGCACAGACAGCGCGCTTCCAGTTCAGTTAGAACCTAATGCTTTAGCGATTTCATCAACGCGACCAGCGCCTTCGCTTGATCTGCCGTGATGCCTTTTTCTTCATAGCCTGGCATACTCGGCGGCTTCTCAGCCTTCTTCCCTTTGAGCACGGTCTGGATGAGCTCATCGTCCGCCTTGGTCGCATCAAACTTCTTCTCAGCAGTCGCTCCGTGACACGCGAAACACTTGGCTTTGTACAGCGCGGCGCTGTCGTCATTGGTACCTGTGCGCGCGGGCACCGAAGTAATCAAAAACGTCGCCGCAAACGTCACACCGGCAAGCAGGAGTGCCGACTTCTTCCATCGAGTAATCGAAATCTTCATCATTGTCTACCTTTCAAGTATCAACTTGGCTAGCTCGTGTCAAAATCCCTAAATATGGCAGCGCAATGACTGTGCCGCGCGCAGGAACGCGGAAAGTCCTAGGTTAATTCAGCCTGTTTGCGGCTCTTTACCCAGCAGCTGGGGAACTTTCCGCGATACTTCCCATCAAAACGATGCACACAATCAGGTAGTTGTCCTCTTATGACAAGCTGTGCACTTCTTCGACGTTGGCGGAGTGACGTCAGTTCTGGTCTTCACGATTTCGTCGTGACATCCTGCGCAATTTCGATGGTAGGCCTGCTGGTTCGTCAACGTCACTAACTCGGTCCCGACCGCGAACTTGATCTGCGGGTTTTCCGGCAGCAACTTCGGCTTTGCCTCCGCCCGCGCGTGGCAGTCGCGACACACAGCGCCAACTGCATTTGGATCTGACGCAAGAAGCTCAGCCGTCAGAGTGGTTGTGCGATCTGCCGGCCACGCTGTCTTGAGCGGCGGATGCTTTGCGGCTTCAGCCGCGGGCTGTGCCGTATGGTGACACTCGATACACGAACTGGGCCCGGTTCCCTCCAGATTCCGGTTCTTGGTTGTGTGGTTGATGTGACTGAACGTCACTTGGCCCAGCTTGGCCTCAGTCGCGAGCGTATAAGTATCTTGGGGCTTTTTCGTGTCCTGTGCCGATGCGTCGAAACTCAGACTCGATGTGCCCAAGCTGAGCGCAACAGCAACGATAAGAACTGCAAAAGTCGTAAAGAGTTTCATGCTCAACCTCCCTCGGAACTAATTTGCTTGCACCAGGTTCAAAGTTCAAAAGCGCCATCGGGTTCCGGTGTGGCAACGCTTACAAACTGAAAAGTCATCGCCGCCAAAGGCGCGCTTGCCGTCATGGCAAGTCATGCAGCTTTGAGTTCGGCCAGAGGCATGGTGATTGGCCGCCTCCGGAACAGTGACTTGTCGCCGTTGCTGTAGCCCCGGTCTGACTTGGTGACAATCATTGCAAGCCAGCTTTTGAGATGGCCCGTGTTTGGCGTGGCTGAAGTTCATGCGAAAGGCTGTGGTCCACGTCGCAGTTCGCGCGTAGCCGCCGAGCTTATGGCAGGTACCACACGAGGAAATATCCCGGCCCCCCGCTTTCGCGCGCGGCGTATGACAGCCATAACAAGTCGAATGGGCGTTAAAGCCAACCGGAATCGTCAGCGCGACGCCACCCCTTGCCGGCCGGTGGCAGGTGGCACAACTCACACCGCCCATGTTCAAGTGTCGCGCATGATCAAAGTTTACGCGGAAGCTTTTCAACCGCGGAAACGCCTTCACCGCGCCGGAACCCACGTCAGTATGGCAGATCGTGCAGATTGGACTCTCACTGTTCGCAAACTGCTGCGCGTGACACCCGGCGCAGGGCGCGTGCCCGGACCCGCCCGGAAGGTTAGGCCGGGGTGAATTGCTTTCGCGTCGATGACATAACAAGCATGGCATGCGCGCGTGATTGGGGCTTGAGTGGAGAAACTTTGAGAAGTCGCCGCTCGGCTCTTGCCCCAGTGCATCCTGTCGTGTCCCATGAATGCCGATAGTTCCAACAAGCAGGCAGGCCGAAACAAACAAAAGGCAGTACACTCTGCTGCCCACAGGTCGCTCCGTATGTGTTGTTTCTTCCAACATCACTTAGCCGCCGGTTTCGGAATCGCTTCCAAATGGTCTGGGGGCACAGGATTCTTCCCCAGGATGATATGACACTTGGCGCACTGGAAGCCGGGCTTGGTCCGCTTCTGCTCGATCTCGTAATTCAAGATTCCATCCACATTCGTTTCGATATGACATCCTCCGCTGCCGCCACATGACTTGACCGATACGAGGGTTTTCTCCTCCAGGGTACTCATCACTGCCGGGTTGTGGCAGGCGACACAACCCAATTCATTGTGAACATCAAACTCGTGTCGATAACGCCCCGCGCTCCGTTGTGACCACTGGCGGAGCATCAGCCAATCGTCGATGCCCATGGTCGCCGCCAATTTCGGATCGAAATCGCGCAACGGTTCTGTGGTGGCGGCAGGAAACTTATGACACGCCGCGCAGTCTGCCGGTGCGGGTGGTATTCCAGCCTCTTCGTTATGACAATTAGCGCAGGCGGCGTGTGTGGTTGGCGTCGTTTTGAACGCGCCTTTTTTCAGCCAGAACACCTCTTCAGGCAAGTCCTTTGGCGGCTTGGTGACAAACTCGTCAGCAGACTTTCCCTGCGGCTGATAAGTTTCATGGCATACAGGACAACTCTTGGACTGGGCATCCTGTGGCTTTCCACCGTTAAATGATGCGCCAGCAAACGCAAAGCTGAGATTCTTACGTAGCCGCGAAGGCAAACCGCCGACAACATCAACGTGCTTATCATGTGGAAACAAGACCTTAAACTCCGAAACGAAGGTCTGGCCCATCTTTGAAGCGAGAAACGGTTGACCTAAGCTGGGGAACGGATACCGCGCAGTGTTTTGGGGCGTAACGGCGACGTGGCAGTTTGAACAGATTACCGGCGCGGGCCGTTCGCGAGCGAAAAACTGAGTGCGATGACAGTTCAGGCACGCCTGATGTTCGGGCAGGTCAGTAACGTCAGGAAAAGCGTCGTCGCCTTTGCGGACCACTTTCCAATTCTTCGAAGGAAACTTATGGCACGAATCACAGGCCAGCTTCTGCTGCTCGGCATGGGTGCGGTGGGAGAATTTTGAATAGTCAACGCGCGGCTTTTGTGGCGACCTTGTTCGGGACGGCGTGCGAGGACGAGTTTGCGAACGTCTTTGCGGACCCTCTGCGGCCTTTAGACCGGAGCCTACGGAATCAGGTTGGGCGACAATAACGACGAGAAACGCCACGAGGAAAACTGTTAGCAGACCTAATGCCCGTTGTCTCATTGATATTTCGAACAGCGCTTTTGCCGGCCTGTCCTGGAGCAGTCGGCTAGACCGGCTGCCGGCTTTCGATCTGTCTGAGTTTTAAATACACGAGAACGGCCAAAAACAAAATAAAAAAGAGTGAAACTACCAAACCCTTACGTCTGAAGTTTAATTCCGCAAGCGCATCTTCTCCGGCCTGGTAGGTCTTTGCGGCCACACTGATCGCCGGACCAATTACCTTGTCAACCTCTCTAGTGGAGGACGTATGAATCAAAACGCGTGCATGGGTGACGCCGTCGATCGCCTCGCGCAACTCAAACTCTGGCCGGCTCACTTCCATCCCGGCGCGTTCGGCGCGATCGAGTATCCCCCGTGATTTCTCAATTTGCACCAAAAGGCCGTCAATCATCGTGCGCATTTCCCCCGCGGCGGCAAACCCTTTGTCGCCCTGACTGTGACAGGAAATGCAAACGGACCTTTCTCCAGTACCAATCAACTCGTCTGTCGGGGCCGCAATGTCATGATTACTATGACACTTGATACACTCCCCAAACTCCAGGTTATCAAACGCCACTTTGTGTGCACTCGCCTGAAACAATTCTGCCTGCCGAGCATGACACTGACCGCAGACATTGGCTACCGAAGCTACGCCCGGAGGCGCCGCCCCGTGGTTGCCGTGGCAGTCGTTGCAGGTGGGCGCCGAGAGATCCTGCCGCTCGTACAACGCCTTCGCATGGACGCTTTGTTTATATTTGGCATACTGATCTGTGGGAATCTTGAACTGGGCCATATGCGCAGCTTGGCCGTGGCAGTTCGCGCATGTTTCCGCCACGTTCAACGGATAGACAGAAGAGAGGGCGTCGCTTATGGCACGAATTCCATGCACTCCATGACAGCTGATACAAGTGGCAACTTTTTCGTTTCCCGTTCTTAACAACTGGCCATGGACGCTCGTTGAGTACTCCTTCTCCTGATCCACTCGCAGCGCCGGATTAAACTTCTTCATGAAACTGGCGTCGTTGTGACACTTGCCGCAGAAGGCAGGTATGTCGGCCGTTCTGGGCCTGCCCAGGTAACCTTTTCGCGGATCCTTCGCCGCAACTTTGTCGTCCTGTGCGGGATCTCCGCCATGGCAATCGTTGCATGAGAGTCCTCTCGAGAGATGGACGTCATCTTTGATCGAGCGAGCAGGGTCGCCGATTTTTCCTTCCAACCGAGTGTGACATTCAATACATGAGTTCTTCTTCTGGGCAGGTGAGGGGTAAGCGCAAGTAATGATCGCCACTACTGCGAGTAGCAACACCTTTGCGGCTCCCATCCAGCATTCGATTCGAGGTCGCCAATTGCGCGGGATGCCTGTTGATTTCTGAGCCAGTACCTGATTCTTATTCATTATCTCGCTCCTCAGGCGAGATAGCCGACAACCGTCATAACGATGATGTACAAAAGCGCGATCGACCCAAATACATTGAAGATCATTCTTCGCCGCGGATACTGTTCTGGCGAGCGATTGATGAAGGGAATCACGAGCAAGGCTGCTCCGGCCAGCGTAAAAAAAAGAATTCCGATCACTTCTCCATCAAAGAAAAGTATTTTCCCTGGGATGTATTTCAGCGTCTGAAACATAAAGAGGAAGTACCATTCCGGCTTTATTCCGGCCGGCGCCGGAGCGAAGGGATCTGCCTTAACGCCCAACTCCCAAGGGAATAGCGCGGCCAGCGCGGCCAGCACACCGATGGCCAGAATCCAGCCAATGAGGTCGCGCATTATGAAGTTGGGAAAGAATTTCATGCGGCGATAGTTCTTCTCGTAACGAGCGGGAACATGCATGCCGTGGAGCTGGACCAGCAAAACGTGAATGGCGATGAAAACAGTAGCCAGAGCCGGCAGAACAGCAACATGAAATCCGAAAAACCGAGTCAGTGTGGCTCCCGTCACTTCGTCGCCGCCGCGTAGAAACCGCAGCATCGTCTTGCCGGCGACCGGGATGACACCGGCAATGTCGGTCCCAACTTTGGTGGCGAAAAAAGAGACCTCATTCCATGGCAGTAGATAACCGCTGAAGCCGAACCCGACGGAAATCAACAGCAACACTACTCCGCTCACCCAGGTTAGTTCGCGTGGCCGGTTGTAAGCCCGCATGAAATAGACGCTGAACATGTGAATAAACAGAGTGAGGATCATCAGGTTGGCCGACCAGCTGTGCATCGAACGGATCAGCCAACCAAACTTCACTTCCGTCATGATGAACTGAACGCTCTCAAAGGCGTTCTCGGCGCTCGGCCGGTAGTAGAGCAACAGCAGGATTCCGGTGACTACCTGCACGACAAACAGAAAAAGCGTCATGCCCCCGAAGTAATACCAGATCGACTGGCGATGAAGCGGTACTTCTTTCTTCTGTGCGGCACGGGTCAACGTGCTAATTGATAAGCGCTCGTCAAGCCACCCTTTGAAAGTCTCAATTCTCATTGGGCTCTCAAGATCTGTTGACGACGATATCGTCACCTCGTTTGTTAACCGGGTATTGCTCCAGTGGTCGCGGCGGTGGCCCTCCTATGTTCTCGCCGTTGAGGTTGTACTGGCCGTTGTGACAGGCGCACCAAATCTGTTTTGTGTCTGAACGGTACTGTACGATGCAGTCGAGATGGGTACAGACAGCCGAGAAGGCTTTTAATTCTCCAGATGCCGTGCGGATGATGAGGCCGGGCTTGCTGCCAAATTTGAAGATCTTCCCGGAGTTTGGCAGAAGTTCGCTGACCTTTGCGGCCACCACTGAGCTCTGCATCGCTTCGACGATGTGAGGCGGCGCCATGAATCTGACAATGGGATAGAAGATCGCCGCGAGCGTGGCAAGCGCGCTCGTGCCAAGCAAGTAATCAAGTAAGCGTCGTCGAGTAATGTCCTGAGGCGTAGAGAATCCGGTATTCCCCTTGGTCTGGTGCGCAGGGATGTTACCCATCCTTCAGCCTCCCGACGTGGATGCAAGGTATCGCTCTAGCCGTGGACGTTAGCTAACCATAAGCAAACTCCAGCTGAGGGTCACAAATACA
>JAMQPH010000838.1 GCA_023717605.1 Pyrinomonadaceae bacterium | reverse complement strand
ACGGTTTGTTGCCGTGCATGAAAGTCAACGCCGATATATATTGTGTCCATAGCGCCTCCTTTCAGTCTCCCGTCAAAGAGCTGCGGCGAGTTTAACACTCGCCGGGGAGGCGCTTGCTTCATAACATCAACCTTTAGGTTGCCGACTTGGCAAAACCGCAAGCTAAAGCTTGAACTCTGAACTACTTGAGCTCTGAACTAGTTGAGTTCGGAACTACTTGAGCTTCAGCCAGCTACTTGCGCACTCAACCGAAACAGTAGAGCCGGCCGTCCTGCGAACCGATTACGATGCGGCCTCGAGCGATCGCTGGGGAGGCGGAGAGGGGGGCGCCGGCGGTAAACTCCCAGAGCTTGGCTCCCGTGGTGAGATTCAGGACGTAGAAACGTCCATCATTCGAACCAACGAACACGCGCCCGCTCGCGATGGCCGGCGAGGATTCAACGCGCGCTTGAGTCGTGAACGTCCAGACTGCTTTGCCGGCTGCATCTAAGCCATGGACCATCTTGTCGCGTCCTCCTACGACGATGCGGTCCTGGAACACGGCGGCGGATGAGTAAAAAGGAAACTTGCGTTGCGGATGCTGATAGCGCCAACCGATGTTGCGATCCTTGAGGTTGACCATTAACACTTCATTGTCGAATGTTCCGTAGACGGCCGCGTCGAGTATCAGCGCGGGCGAAGCTCCGGTGTAGGCGCCGGAGGAGATTGTGAATACTTCACGGCCATCGGATATGCGAATCGCGCGAAAGAGTTCATCACAGCCGGCAATATAAGCGAGTCCGCCTGAAATGCTGGGAGTTGAATGAACCGGCCCATTCGTTTTCACTTTCCACAAAAGTGATCCGTTTCGCGTCGAGAGACAGTGAAGGGTCTGATCGTATGAACCAATTAACACTCGATCTCCCGCCACCACCGGTGACGACTTGATCTCGCCACCTGTCTTATAGGCCCAAAGTTTCTGCCCATTGGAAGCATTGATGGCGTTTATCCAGCCGCCGAGGTCGCCGATGTAGACCACGCCCGCGCTGAAAGCCGGAGACGATTCACCAATCGGTGAGCCCGTCGCAAACTTCCAGTAGACGGAGCCGTTATCGAGGTTGAGTGCGATCAGTTCGCCTTTGTTTGAACCCACGAAAACCGTGCCGCCAACAATCGCTGCCGAAGATTCAATCGATTCGCCGGCCTCGTAAGTCCACAGCGGCTTCAGAGTGGCGGGCACATCAGATTGTGAGACGCCAGTGAGCCGGTGATTACCGCGAAACTGCGACCAGTTGTCCGCCGGCGTGTCCTGCGCGTACAGGGCGGATGACAAAAAACAAAGGTACAGAGCTACTAATAACAAACCGGTCCGCACTATTTCCCACTCCTGTTTGTAAGCGTCAATCAGTTCGAAGAAAAGCCAAGAACGATCCACGAAATCACCCGAAGTAACACGAACAACATTTTCGTGTTGGTTCGTTTGATTTCGTGGATCGTTTTTTGCCACACTCACGAATACGCCTGTTCGTAAACTTCTAAAGCACCAGCCTGATCAAAGGGCCGCGGATTAAACGTTCCGGTCCATTGTTCTGCAGCTTCGGCAGCAAGCATGCGTAAATCCGCTGCGGGAACGCCGGCGACGCTCAAGCTGCTGCGCAATCCGCCCAGGGAGGCGAGTTCTTCCAGTCGTTGGGCCAGTGTCTCGGTCGGGGCAATGTCGGCAGCCCCGTTGTGACCACGCGAAAGCCTCACCAGATCTGCATAGCGATGCGCGACGACACGATCATTCCAGCGCACGACTGAAGGGAGCAGCATCGCCAGCGCCGCTCCGTGCACCGTGCTGTAATGAGTTGTCAGCGGATTCGCGCAGGCGTGGGTGGCGCCCAGCATAGAATTTTCGATAGCCATACCCGCGAAATAGGATCCAAGCTGCATTGCGCCCCGTGCCTCCAGATTGTCCGGTTGCAAGAGAACGACTTCGTAGTTAGACTCCAGCAATCGCCACGCTTCGCGGGAAAAGAATTCCGAGAGGCCACTGCGTCTAGTAGTAACGTAAGTTTCAACCGCATGTGCGATGGCATCAAAGCCGGAGGTCGCCGTGATGCTGCGTGGTTGGGAGATAGTGAGCGCCGGGTCGAGCAGGGCAATGCGAAACGCGGCTTTCGTATCACCACAGGCCATCTTGATGTGCGTTTGGGCGTCGGAAATCAACGCATAGCTTTGCGCTTCGCTTCCGGTTCCGGAGGTGGTGGGAACTCCAATCATCGGCAGCAGTGGTTGCTTTGCCTTACCGTAACCCAGGTAGTCGCGCATCTCGCCGCCGTTGGTCAGAAGAAAGTTAATCCCTTTTGCGCAATCGAGTGAACTGCCGCCACCTAAGCCGATGATCGAATTGATGTCGCGCGCCGCCGCAAACTGACGCCCCACCTCGACCATGCGGGTATCAGGGTTCACTTCGAAGTCATGAAATCCGGCAACTTCAATTCCTGCTTGCCGCAGCGGCGCCAGGGCTTCGTCCACATGACCGGAGTCAACCAGACCGCGATCGGCGACGAGCAACGTGCGACGAAAGTTGAGGTCGCGCGCCAACTCGCCGAGGCGTTCGATTGCGCCGGGTGCGAACACCACACGGGTTCTGGGTTGGAAGTCGAAGGGCTGCATTTTCTAGGTTCTTAACTTGAGCTGGAGTCAAGCAGTTCAGAGTTCGAGCTTTAGCTTGTGTGGCTGGGCACGCAACAACCTAAGGGTTGAACTCTCAACTGCGTCTTTGGTCTTCAGCGTTACGCGTCCTTCTTTTTGCTGCCTTGCGCTCGCCGATCGCAAAAACTGTGTTTTCTCCGCGCAGGATCAGGATGCCATCCGAGATTGCCGGCGTGGCCATCAGCGGCTGCCCCATCCCATTCGTGGCCAGCAACTCGAACTTGCGCCCAGTCTTAACGACAAAGACATCTCCATCCTGACTTGCCAGATACAGCTTTCCATCGGCGGCAACTGGTGACGCACTGAACGAACTGGGCAGTCGCTCCTGATAAACCAGTTCACCGGTCTTAGCGTCGTAGGCACTCAACACGCCGTTATCGGCGCAGATATAGAACAAGTCGCCGTAGACAATGGGAGTCGGAGTGTAAGGGCTGCCTTTGCCCAAACGCCACGCAATAAAGTCGTTAGTCTCCTGGCCGGGTTTGAGCGAGACGTCGCCGACTGCACCCGGGCGAAACGCATACATCGCACGCCCTGGTGGGTAGCCTCCGGTGATAAAAATAAGCCCGTGAGCTACGAGCGGAGCCTGCATCTTGACCTGAGTGTTGTTGTCCGAGAAACGCCATAGTTCCTTGCCGGTCAGTGGATCATAACCGCGAATGTAGTGCCCACCATTCGCAATCAGTTCCGTGCGTGCCTTAGTTTCATGAATGGTCGGCGTAGACCAGGAAGTGATCTCACCGCGTTCAACGCGCCATGCCTGTTTGCCGTCTTTGAGATTAAAAGCCGCGATGAAAGATTGTTTGTGCCCGTCGGCCTGAACAATAACCAGGTCGCGATAGATGATCGGACTGCTGGAGTGCCCCCAGGAAGACTTTGGGTCGTCCCAGAGACCGGGGTTTAAGACTCCCAGATCCTGCTTCCAGATCAACTTGCCATTTACGTCGTAGCAATCCAATCCCTGGGAACCAAATAGCGCGACAACGTATTTGCCATCTGTGGCTGGTGTGGAATTGGCCTGAGTGGCCTTGACGTGCCGTCCAGCCCTGGGGACACCTTCGTAGGCTGTTTTTTCCCAGACCACACGACCGGATGTCTTGTCGAGGGCGTAGATTCTCCACGTGTGCTTCACGCTGTCGTCGGCCAGACCGATGCCACTGTCTTTGGCCTTGAAGCTCGCTTTCGGATCGCTGCTAATTGCAGTGATCACAAAAACGCGGTTGCCCCAAACTACCGGACTGGCGTGCGACAGTCCCGGAATGGCAGTCTTCCAAAGAATGTTCTGCGATTTTTCAGCGTTCCAGGTAGTCGGAGGTTTGCTGCCATCGGCCACTCCCGAAGCATTGGTACCTCGAAACGAAGGCCAGTTTTGCGCCGGAGCGATTACCGGCGTCAAGAAGAGAAATAGGCAAAGAGTCAATAAGTGTTTCATGGATGTCGAGAAGCGCCGCAGGCGCGAGATACCAGTTGGCCTTGTACTTGAAGTTTGGCCGGAATTTGAAATTTCAGATCTCAAATCGAGATTGGACCCGGCTTCCAACTTCATGCCATTCAGAGATCACTTTGGCGCGGCGGCCGCCGGCTTTGCTTGCGAAGCCTCCGCCAAAGCGTAGAGCTGGTTTCGATTTGAGATATACATCACGCCGTTTGCGGGAACCGGAGTCGAATAAACAGAGCTGCCCATGTTTATCTCACCGATAACCTTCTTCGTCTTTCCTTCCTGCATGATTACGACATCACCGTCTTCATCACCAAGGTAGAGTTTTCCGTCGATGAGCATCGGGGAGCCCCAGACGGCGGCGAAGAGATCATGTGTCCAGTAGGCCTGACCAGTCTTTGCGTCGAGCGCGTGCAGGAATCCGCTGAAGTCCGCCTCGTAGACGATGCCATCCTTAATCGCCGGCGTGGAAATTGACCGGCGAATCTTATCGTAATGCCAGACCATTCCTGTTTTGGTGATGTCGCCGCGTTTAGTCGCGTCGATACAATACATGTGGCCCACCCCCTCTCCGTGTTCCGGATCCTGGCCGTTGGCGATGTACACCTTCTCTTCGTAAACAACCGGTGTCGAGATGACTTCGTTGCGCGTCTTGGGCCACACGGAATCTTTCGGGTTAAGGTCAAACTCCCAGAGCTTTTTGCCCGTGAGCACTTCGTAACCGCGAATCCAGCCGTCGCCCTGGCCATGGATCACCTGTACGACGCCACCAATTGTTCCGACGGTCGGCGAGCTCCACTGACCGTGCAAAATGCGTTCGTTCACCGAATTGTCTTCCCAAACAAGCTTGCCGGTCTTCTTGTTCACCGCGATAAGCGCCGGCGCTTTCGGTGAAGGGACATTTACGTGGCTCTCGTCCTGTCCATTCGAGGTGCTGACAAAGATCAGATCGCCGTGAGCAACCGGCGATGAGTTTGCCAGATTGTGAGGAAGGGAACCGACCTCTTCAATCATGTCGAAACGCCAAACCACGTCGGCATTCCTCTCGCCCTTTAACGCTTCATCGGTAACTGGGCCGTCATTCTCCTTGTCACGAAAACCCTGTGTGTCGAGGCACATCAACTCCGCGCGATTTGAAACGTAGTAGACGCGATCCCCTTCGACAAGTGGTGACGAAGCGACACCCTGGTAGGGCCAGTCATTGACCCGGCCGGCTGCCAACTTATCGTGGACCATCTGCCACAGGAACTCACCGTCCGCTTCGTTGAAAGCCATTAACACGCCCTTATCGCCCTTGATCGCAGGATCGTAAGACGGGTTCGCCTCATTATTGGTCCCGACGAAAACCTTACCGCCCGAAACAACGACGTTGCCGTACGTCTGCGAGCCCAGCAGAGCGACCCACTTGACGTTCGTCTTCGTCTTCACATCCCAACTTGTAGGCAGTCCTTTCATGTTGGAGATCATGTTGCGATCAGGAGTGCCGCCCCACATGGGCCAATCGTTCCCGGGATCGGAGGCCTTCACGGAGGAGGCACGAGGCAGGAGGCAGACGGCAGTAAGCAGAAGGCACAGAGCAGAAGGCAGAAACCACACGGAGCGACTCTTGTTAAGCGCCGAATGACGACTACGTTTGTGCAAACCGGGACTTGGGACTTGGGACTTTGGACTTTGGACTATCATTTGTTTGAATATACCTTCACGTTATCAAAATAGATTTCTGCCAGCGCGTTGCCGAAAATGCCGGGCGCGCCCTGGCGGTTGGGAATCGGATCAATTCGTTCAATCATCCACGCAGCGGGTTCGTTCTCCATAGCGAGCCACGCTTTGCCGCGCGCGCGTACCTTGCCGTCAGGCAAATTCTCGACCTGGAGCTTCAAGCGGTACCACGTATCCGGCTTCCAGGCAAAAGGAATACTGGCCGTGCGTGCGGTTTCGGGTTGCCAGGGCTCGAGATGTAGCATCTGGCTGTTGCCGTAGATCGCCAGTACATAACGCTGAGCAATCACACCTGCGTCGCCCTGTTGGCGGCGTTTTTGTGTCCCGAGAACGTCGGCTTCCACGGTGTAGTTGGCAAGGTCAGAAGGCCCAAAGTAGGCGCGAGCGCGGGTCAGAAGTGAAGAGCCCTCAGTCGTCTTGACCAGCAACTTGTTGCCTTCCACTTCACGAACCGTAAATTTCAAAGTGGTATTGACCCAGGTTGGCGGAATGGTGTTTACCGCGAGTGCGTCAAAGTTTTCGTTCCATGGCAGAGGCGGGAAAACGCGTACCGAAGCAGTACCTGTGATTCCACCGACCGTCGCTTTCACCAGGCCTGCCTGGGCTATTGGATCGGTTGCGACTGAGAATTGGCCGTCCGTGATTGAGCCTTTCAAATTGTCGAGAGCCCAGGAGGCAGCCTTCTCTTCGCGAAGGAAACGCCCCTGCTCATCGAAAAGACGCGCTCGGAAACTAATCTTGTCTCCGGGCTTCAGAATGAGCTCCGTTGGGACAATCTGAACAAACGTAACAGCGTTGGTTGGACGTGCTACTTCGCTCAAAATGCTTCCCGGTGGTCCCGGTGGCGGGGTTTTCTTGCCAATGGCATAAACACTTGAGTCACTTACTAGAAAAACTCTTCCATTGGAGACAGCGACGGAGGCAATGATTGATTCAGGTAAAGCTGCGGTGCCCAGTTGATCCTCATCCAGAATCTCGACGCCCGTAGCAGTCGGCTTGAGAATGTAAAACTTGCCGTTCTCCGTGCCCACATACAATTTCCCGTCGGCAAGGACCGGCGAGGCCTTCTGAATCGTACCCAGGTTGTGCAACCACAGTTGCTTGCCGTTGTTCACATCAAAAGCAGCGAGGTTGGCTCCGTTGTCCAACTGGTAAAGACGATCGCCGTCGAGCACCGGCGAAGAAAAGCCGCCTTGCCAGCCATAAAGAGTCCACTTCGTTTGCTCCTTCTTAATCTCGCCTTTCGATTCAGCGTCGACGGCCACCATCATTCCCATCTCATTGGAATCAAGGTTCTCTTCACTATGCGTCAGGATCGCGGTCGTGCCGTGGACCACCACCCCAGTATTAAGCCCGCGTTTGCTAATCTCATATTTCCAAACCGGCTCGCCTGTCTGCGGCTTGATGGCGTGGACCACCCCATCGCTCGCACCCTGAATGAGCAAGCGACCGTTGTTGAGATTGACAATGATGGGAGCTGCATAGGTGGTGTCGTACGGTCGCCCGCCTGGGGCGCTGACCCAGACCGTGTCTCCGGTCTTCTTATCGAATGCCATGAAACGGTGCGCGCCGCGTCCGTGCTGTCCCCACTGGAAAGTTACGCCGCTGACAATAACCAGGTCGCCATCAATTATCGGAGAAACCGTGCGCCCGCCATGTGTCGTGAGCAATCCGAAATCTTCGCCCAGCGATCGTTGCCACAAGACTTTTCCTTCTCCGTTCAACCCTATTAGACTTCCACCGCCGCTGAAGACGTAGACATTTCCTGTAGCGGGATCACCAACCGGTGAAGCCCAACCGATCCGGTGAGGCGGCACGTCGCTGAGGTAAATATTAAAGCGATGCTCCCAGAGTAATTTTCCGGTGTCGGCATTCAGAGCAACCACACGCTCTTGCAACGTCTCGCCCTTGCCCACCGAATTCTGGATAAAGATCCGATCACCCATCACAATGGGCGCGGAACGTCCGCCATAAGGAGCTTTCCAGGCAAGATTCTCCCCTGATGGCGACCATTTGACCGGCAGGTTCTTTTCTAGCGAAACACCGTCACGCGCCGGCCCACGCCACTCAGCCCAATCGCTGGCTGTAGTAGGGAAAAGCAGCAACAGCGAGAGCGTCAAATACGAATAAATGGAGACAAGATTAGTCATTTTGGATTTCCATCATATATTGATCTAAGGGGGATGTCGTCGAATGATATAAGAAAACTGAAAGCTGCGGCTGCAACCTTAAAGATGTAGAATACGTACACTTGCGTTGCAGTGATTCAGTTTTTCTTGCGTTCGACTGTCTTTACCCTCTTGAATTTACCATCTACTGATGACGTCCGAAAAGCGTGGAGGGGTTTCATGATGATTAGATCTATCATCCTTCTCATTTTGGCACCGCTATTCATTTCGCCTCCAGCGCTGGCCCAGAATGCCCAACAGGAGCTCAACGATCAGATGTGGGAAGCGGTGCGCAAGGGTGACGTGACGCTGGTCACGGCGTTGCTCGACAAAGGCGCCGACGTTAACGCGAAATTTCGCTACGGCACCACGGCGCTATTCAAGGCGGCCGAGCGAGGACACACGGAAGTCGTAAAGGTTTTGATTGCACGTGGCGCTGATGTGACCGTGAAAGACACTTTTTACGGTGCCACCGCTATGACCTGGGCGCTGCAAAATAACCATACAGGGGCTGTTGGAGCGCTTCTTGAGAAGGACGCGGCCAGCGTAAACGACGTCCTGACTACAGGTGCGCGGGAAGGAAACGCCGAGCTAGTCAGAGTCGCTCTCGCCAAAGGAGGCGCGAAACCGGAAGCGCTGACGGCGGCTCTCGCTGCGACTATGAACGACAAAGATAAAGCCGAGATCGCTGAAATGTTGAAGAAGGCGGGAGCAAAACCGCCATTCGAGGTTGATCCAGCGACCCTGCAATCGTACGTGGGCAGGTATAAGACGGAGCAGGGCCCTGAGTTAACTTTCAACCTCAGGGACGGCAAGTTATTCGGCACCGCAGCGGGCCAGCAACCGCTAGCAATGATGGCCCTGGACAAGACAACGTTCCGGCCCGTTGCTTTCGATGGAATCAACGTCAGCTTCACCGTCGAAGCTGACAAAGCGACCGGTTTCACATTCAAGCAAGGCCCAAACACTTCACTCTATAAGCGAGTCGAAGAGTCTAAGCCGTGATAGGTAGTTGTAGGGGCGTCCCTCCGTGGGCGCCCCATCGTG
>JAMQPH010000836.1 GCA_023717605.1 Pyrinomonadaceae bacterium | reverse complement strand
ACGGTTTGTTGCCGTGCATGAAAGTCAACGCCGATATATATTGTGTCCATAGCGCCTCCTTTCAGTCTCCCGTCAAAGAGCTGCGGCGAGTTTAACACTCGCCGGGGAGGCGCTTGCTTCATAACATCAACCTTTAGGTTGGCGGGCGGTGGAACAAGCTAAAGCTTGAACTCTAAACTGCCAGCCTCCTTCCAAAGCTCTGAACCTTCGCGCGCCTCGAATAGTTCCCACCAGCCGGACTTTGCGCGATAATCGGTTCAGCCAGAATGAGCACGCAAGTTCTACAATCAGAGCAAACCCGCGAGATCGTCTCCTACGATCCCGGCACGGGCGCCGAATTAGGCCGCGTGCCACTCGCTTCTCCAGAGGAAGTGGTCCAGGCGGTAAGACGGGCCGGCGCAGCACAACCGGCCTGGGCTGGTCTTTCGTTCAAGGATCGGGGACGCGTGATACTCAAAGCTCGGGAGATCATGCTTGGACAGATAGAGGAACTGGCTACGCTGATTTCCCGCGAAAGCGGCAAGCCGGTATCGGAAGCTATGTCGATGGAGGTAGTGCCAACACTTGATGCCATGCACTACTTCGCAACGCACACGGCCAGCCTCCTGAAACCACAGAAGATCGACATTGGTCAGTACGGTTTGATGGGCCGCTCGTCCCGGATCGTTTACAAGCCAATGGGTGTGGTAGGAATCATCTCCCCCTGGAATTTTCCGCTGGCCACACCTGCTGAAGAAGTCGTGATGGCTTTGATGAGCGGTAACGCGGTGGTGCTTAAACCCAGCGAGTTGACTCCGCTCATCGCGCTTAAGATTGGTGAGATCTTCAGTCACGCTGGTTTGCCCGAGGGGTTACTGGAGATCATGACTGGCGATGGCTCGACCGGCGCGGCACTGATTGACGCTCGCGTTGACAAGATCATGTTCACTGGCAGCGTGGCCCCCGGCAAACGCGTAGCCGAAGCCGCGGCGAAGCATCTCACGCCGGTCGTGCTCGAGCTTGGTGGCAAAGATCCTATGGTGGTTCTGGAAGACGCCGACATTGAAAACGCCGCGCACGGTGCGGTCTGGGGTGCTTTCGCAAATTCCGGTCAGGCCTGTGCCTCGGTCGAGCGCTGTTACGTGCACGAATCGATTGCACCGCAGTTTCTCGCACGAGTGCTGGCGGACACACAGGCGCTGAAGCAGGAGTTGGGTACGAAAGAAGACACGGACGTCGGCGCCATGACCAATGAAAGACAACTGCAAATTGTAGAAGAGCACGTGTCAGATGCGGTCGCGCGGGGTGCGAAGGTGGTTAGCGGCGGAAAGCGTGCCAACAACCTCGACGGCTATTTCTATCCCCCTACGGTGCTGACTAATGTCGATCACCGGATGACGATCATGCGCGACGAGACTTTTGGTCCAGTACTCCCGGTGATGACTTTCAAGACTGAAGACGAAGCCGTACGGCTGGCCAATGACAGTGTCTTCGGTCTGACTGCCAGCGTTTGGACAAAAGACATTGCTCGCGGTCGTCGCGTTGCGGAACGAATCGAGGCCGGAACAGTGATGGTCAATGAAGTGCTCTACACCCACGGCATCGCCCAAACACCCTGGGGAGGAATCAAAGAGAGCGGCTATGGTCGCACTCACGGACGCATGGGCCTGCTCGAACTCGTGACGCCGCGGCACATTCACGTCAACCGCGTTTCATTTCTCCCGGACCTCTGGTGGTTCCGCTACGATCCCGCAGCTCAAAAACTCTTCCAGGGGTTGGCAACCTACTTCACCACCGGCTCCATCATCAGAACTGCACGCTTGTTACCGCAAATGATCAGACGGCTCTTCCCGCCCCGAGTGTGACGCTTTTGAATCCGCAGATTACGCAGATTCCACAGACGACAGAAAGCAACTCAACTCCGTTGCGCGAGTTTGAATCTGCGTAATCTGGGCAATCTGTGGATGCCCACTCGTTACGGAAACAGCTTCCACAAGTCAAACTTCTCCTCAAAGTATCGACTACGCCAGCGCGGATTAATCTCATCGAGAAGTAGCCCTTCGGCAGCGCCAAAGGCATACACCACTTCTCGCTTCGATTCACCGAGTTTCTGCGTCAGCAGTTCTCGGAAAATTTCTTCGTACATTGATTTGCCAACCTCCGCGAATGAGCGACAGTCCTTGAGGGCGCGAAATTCTTTGGTTGGGCGGTACTTTGCAGCCAGCCGCGCCACCTGGTACTCGGTGTAGCGCGCGATTCCCTCCTTCCAGAATTGAAACGAAAAATACTTATAGTCGTCGGATGGCAGTAGCTGCTGAAATTTCCTCCGCGCTTCAAGATAAGCGCGTGCTCTTTTCGCGCGCTCCGCCCTCGGCAAGCTGCGTGGCTGGACCGCGGCGGCTAATAACTGACTCATCGCCGAAAACTGTTGCTGAACGTCTGTTCGCTCATAAGGAAAGGCGTAGTTGAGCATCCACATGCCTGTTTGATCGCCGCGCGAGAGATTCAAAGCATTGGCGTCCGTGTAGTAACTCGGTTGAGAGTCCTGCAGTTGATGGAAGTGTTCGTGCAGCAGAGTGATGACCCAGCGTGTGGATGTCCTGGCGGTAGTGTTTTCTGCCTGACCCACAACTATCGTGGAGATCATGCTGCCGCTGATCGCCGGAAACGTAGCCAGGAAATGGGTCAAGAAGTGTCGCTTTCGATAGTAGACGTCGCTTTTCAAACTCGGGTCATACCCGAGGCTGTTAAAATCCGCGGACGGCTTTGGATGGCGAATGAGAAATTCATGCTCCGCCGTAACCAGCAAAACCGCGAAAGGAGCCTTGCTCCAATCCGGCCAGATCTGATCGCCAATCCGAGCGCCGAGTCTGAACGCTTCCGCCAACCGCGTGCGATCAATTGCCGAGAGCTGAGGCCTGTCCTGCGCTCGTGCGCTCTCCAAAGAAAAAATCAATGACAGAACTACGAACACCAACGCTACTAATCGGCGACTAATCTTTCGAAGACTGAAAGGGTAGTATTGATGACAGAAACGAGTTAAAGCACGCTGCGAAATCTGCGGGCTCTTCACGCTGCTGACCTTTCCGAGCGAATTGAGTCGACTCACAAAAGCCATCGCAAAGACTCCAACGCTCTTCAGGCACCTTACTTCATTTCGTGTAATTTCGTGGATCGTGTTTTACTCTTCCTTTGGTTTGCGGCTGTGGCCGCGCTGATTGGTACGGTATTCGCCGAATGGAACCAGGCGAGAGATGACCATGGAACAATTGAAGGAAATTGCCCGGGTGATTTCCGTCGTTACAGAATCAATCAATGACTAAGGCAAGACTGGAAACCTTCAGCGATGGCGTGATCGCTATCATCATCACCATCATGGTGCTTGAATTAAGAGCGCCGCACGATTCCAGTCCCACCGCGCTCCTGCCGCTGTTTCCCATTTTCTTGAGCTACGTGCTTAGCTTCATATTTCTTGGGATCTACTGGTCCAACCATCACCACCTGCTCCATGTGGTTGAACACGTCGGTGGCGGCATCCTTTGGGCAAATCTGCACCTGTTGTTTTGGTTGTCGCTAATCCCTTTTGCCACTGCCTGGATGGGCGAAAACCATTTTGCTCCCTGGACGCTCGTCCTGTATGGAACTGTCCTGCTGTTTGCTGGTGTCGCTTATTTCATCCTGACGCGTGCGCTTCTTTCGCTGCACGGAAAGGATTCGGTGCTGGCGAACGCGCTGGGCAGGGATTTCAAAGGCAAGGTATCCGTTGTTATCTATCTTGTGGCCATTCCACTTGCGCTAGTGAAGTGGTGGCTGGCTTGCGCTTTGTACATTCTGGTGGCGATCATGTGGCTCATTCCGGATCGTCGCATCGAAAAAACTCTGCCGCATTAAACCAGAACCGCTACGAAGATGCCGGCAGTTTTTTTAACGACTTCGTGATCAGTTTGTTCAGTGCTTTGGGATCCTTGAGAACTTTGCTGGCACTGGCGGGTTTGGTGAAAACCAGGACCTCACCGGTGCGGGCGTCGACAATGCCAATAGTGATGAAGACAATCGGAAATTCTAAGCTAAAGGGATTCATAATAGAGAAGAAGGTCTTTCCCTTGGTAAACACTCGCCCTTGTCCGCGAATGAAAATCAGAGCGTCAGGCTCGTAGCCCGCCGCCGACACTCTCTTTAGTCCTTCGAGGTCCGCTTCTTTTTCTTGTTCTCTGCTGTAACCAAGCACGCTGAGAGCCAGCATTAGTGGTGAGATACTGGCGATCAGGTTGATCGCCAGCCCCGCCGCCGTTCCGGCGGGAGTCCATGTACTGATAGTGTTCATGATGTTGATCGCCAGGACCTTTTTCCTGGTGCTGCGATTGTGCAGATAGGTGTGGCGTTCGGTGACGTGAACGATCTCATGAGCCAGAACGCTTGCCAATTGTCCCTCTTCCTCAAGCAAGGCGAGCAGTCCGGTGTTGACATAGATGGATCCATTGGGAAGGGCGAGAGCATTTGGCTCCGGGTCTCTCAAGGCACGAAATTTCCAGTTGACGTTTTCTATTTCCTTGCCGGCCAGCACAGATTTGCCAACCCGCTCCAGGTAAGCATCCAGCGCGGCTTCGTGGTAAACGAGACCATCTTTTTCAAACCGCTGGTCCAAAAGAGTGATTTGGTCCAGCACCTCCAGATCGACTTTACCGAACCTGAATGGCTCATTCGTTTGGATCTGGGTCGGAGTCGAAACAGGTATGGGCGGCGCAGTAATCGCACTAACCGGCAGGGAGGCAAGCAGTATACTGAGCGCGAGCAGGCAGACTTGAGATCGTCTTTTGACTTTCAAGGCAGTTAATCCTGGAACTTTAAGTTGTTTGATTGCTGGGAAAGCGGTTCCAGTTACTTCGGCAAGCGGATTCCGTGCGGACACTATAAGCCAGTTCCCGTCTTTACGGCTACGAATAAACGCCATACTCATCCGGCGGGCTCTGCATACTCGGTCTCCTCCGGCACGTCCGTATAACTTTCGAACTCGATGCGAAAGCCGTCCGGGTCGGTCAGCGACGTGACCCACATGCCGTTGCCAACGAACGGCCTCGAAGCCTTGAGGCCACGTGCGATAACCTCGCGATAGATCATTAACGCATCCTCGCAAACAAAACAGATCGAAACGCCCTGGCCCAGTTTGCCTTCCGGCTGTCGCTCGTGGTGACCGTCCTTCCAAAACTCCTGCAGCATCAGGGCCGCGTCGCCAAGCTGCAACCAGCACCAGCAGAGCTTTCCCTCGTGCACCCATTGCTTGGTCATCACGAAACCGACACCATCTACGTAGAAGCGAAGCGACTCGTCGATATTCGACACTCCGAAAAAAGGTACTGCCTGTTTCACGTTAGTTGAGGTTGTTTCGTTCATTGTTTTGCCTTCAAAGACTGTAGAGGTTAAACGACGAGGGAATTATTCACCAGAGAGTTCGACATATCAATAAAACGGCGACACGTTCTTGACATCCACAGATTACGCAGTTTACACAGATTGAGAGGAAAGGCAGCAAGCGACCGATAGCCGGCCGCCTTTGAGTTAGTAATCTGCGGAATCTGCGGATGAATCGTTCAGGCCAACATCTCCTGGAGAAATCAATGAGATCAACAACCGTACTTCTTTTGCTGCTCAGCATCTTTATCAATGGCTTGGCCCAGACGCCCTCGTCTGAGCGCCAACAGTTCATCCGCGTTGAAGCGCCGGTTATCGCACTGGCCCATGTGCGTGTAATCGACGGAACGGGCGCCGCGCCGCTCGATGATCAGACCATCGTAATAGCTGACGGCAAGATTCAATCAATATCGCCGAGCACAACCGCGAAGGTGCCGCCTAATGCTCAGATTCTCGATCTCAAAGGCTACACCGTACTGCCGGGATTGGTGGGCATGCACAACCACATGTTCTTTCCCCAGGGGGGCTCGCCTCCGATGTACTCGAACATGGGCAGCAGCTTTCCACACCTCTATCTCGCACTCGGCGTGACCACAATCCGCACCACCGGCAGCGTGGCTCCGTTTACCGACCTGGAGATCAAGAAGCTGATTGACGGCGGCCGCATGATTGGTCCGAAGATGCACATTACCGCTCCATATCTGGAAGGACGTGGATCTTTCACGCCCGTGATGCATGAGCTCACCGGCGCTGATGACGCGCGCCGAATGGTGAACTTCTGGGCCGATCAAGGCGCAACCTCTTTCAAGACTTACATGAACATCACGCGCGCCGAGCTGCGCGCAGTTGTCGAAGAAGCGCATAAACGCGGGCTTAAAGTCACTGGCCATCTGTGTTCAGTCGGTTATCGCGAAGCGGCCGACATCGGCATTGATAACCTCGAGCATGGTTTGTTTGCCGATTCAGAATTTGTTGCTGACAAGAAGCCTGATCAGTGTCCGGGCGCTGCGGTTTCTGCCAGCCTGCGGCAATTGGATCTGAACAGCACCGCGGCTCAGGAGACGATTCGCACGCTGGTGGCGAAGAGAGTGGCGATCACGTCAACGCTGCCGGTCTTCGAAGCGGCCGGTGCCCCACTAACGCAAAGCGGGATCGGAGCGGCGAGCGCGCTGATGAACCCTCGGGTATTTGGCGTGATGTCAACCGACGCGCGTGTGCGTTATCTGACTGCGCGGGCACGCGTCTCTTCTACTTCGGATTTCGTTGCGCTGCTGCGCAAGGCGATGGATTTTGAGCGCGCCTTTGTCCAGGCTGGCGGGTTACTAATCGCCGGACTTGATCCGACGGGCAACGGCGGCGTGGTTGCAGGTTTCGGCGACCTGCGCCAGGTCGAACTGCTGGTCGAAGCTGGTTTCACGCCCCTCGAAGCGATCAAGATTGCCAGCTTCAACGGAGCGAGATTTCTGGGCCAAGATGCGCGCATCGGCTCCATTGCTCAAGGTAAACAAGCTGACTTAAT
The DNA here is from genome assembly GCA_023717605.1 of Pyrinomonadaceae bacterium. Lineage (GTDB taxonomy): Bacteria > Acidobacteriota > Blastocatellia > Pyrinomonadales > Pyrinomonadaceae > PSRF01. Next base: position 1,393 of record JAMQPH010000836.1, on the reverse strand, counting down.
GTTGGTGAAAGGAAATCCCGCTGCCAACATTGCGGACATCGAAAAGGTTGAGATCGTCTTCAAAGACGGCGTCGGCTACGACACGGAGAAGTTGATCCAATCGGTACAGGGATTGGTAGGAATTCGGTGACCCCGGTAACACTTATCCGCAGATTACAGAAACTAAGGCAGGGCTTTGGTCTTTGGGCTTTGGGCTTTGGACTTTGGACTTTGGACTTTGTTTGTGCCTCCTTCGATCCAAGTTCAACGTGGACAGAGCAAGGCTCAAGGTACAAAGACCAAAGACCAAAGTCCAAAGTCCTTCCTTAGTGTAATCTGCGGATAGTCCCTCGCTACGATTTCACAGCCCGCACATGAAGCTTCAGCACAACCTCGTCACGAATGAGATTGTCAGAGGCTCCTGCATAGTTGATTCCGAAGTCTTTTCGGTTAATCGAGAAGGTGCTCTCGACGGTTATAGCGTCTGGGCTCACAACTATCGTCGCCGGGAAAGTTATCGATTTTGTAACCCCATGAAGATTCAGGTTGCCAGTAATAGTGTGCGTGGCGCCTTTGTCGCCCCCGGGTCTTATCTCGGTTGATACGAAACTTGCCTGGGGATACTTTGCCACGTCAAATAAGTCGGCGGTCTTCAGATGAGCGGTCAGCTTTGGATCGTCGACCGTCAAGGAATCCAAGTCGATCGTAATGTTCACGCGACTCTTTTCTGGCTGGCCCAGGTAATCAATCGAGCCTGAGAATTTTCCGAATGAGCCGTTATGACTGCCGGTGACTTTGGAGCCTACAAACTCAATCTTTGAGTTATCGGGACTTATCAAATACTTCTCGCCTGCGCTCGGCGCCAAGGCCACCGGGGCCGCTTCATTAGTGACAGCTTTTGGTTGGTCTGCTGCAGGATTTGCACAGGCCGCGATCAAGAGCAACGGCAGTACGATAGTCAAAGTCTTTGCTAAGCGTGTCATACAATTTCTCCTGAAGTTGCAAATCGATGGGGGCGGTTCGTGAGACCTTAGCATGCGGAACGGCAGGCTTCAACAGCCCTCGTCGTCATCCACAGATTACGCAGATTACACAGATTAAGAATCAAGGGTGGAAAGGCAAAACAAGAATCGGCCATCCTACCTTTGAGTTAGAAATCCGTGTAATCTGCGTAATCGGTGGATGAATGGTCTTACGAAGCAATCCGCAGTCAGATAACTTTCCAGAGTGGCTGCAGCCGATGGCCGCGACGCTCACTCAGGAGCGGTTTACCGGGCCGGAGTGGATCTTCGAGCGCAAGTTTGATGGCATCCGCCTCCTGGCATTCAAAGACGGTCTGAACGTTGGCCTGTTCTCCCGCAATCGACTACCGCAAAACATTCCTTCCGTGGTCCAGGCTATCAATAGTCTCCCA
>JAMQPH010000826.1 GCA_023717605.1 Pyrinomonadaceae bacterium | reverse complement strand
AGGTTCCCTGGGCAGTAAGGTTGAAGCTGCTATCAATGGTAGCCGCAACACGTTCGAAGACTTTGTTCTCTGCTTTGATGTCGAGGTATTGGCCGGGTGAGAACCAGTCCTGAGCCACATTCAATCCGGGCGACCGGTTCCAAAGAATGACCAGAGAATCGGCGTTCTGGTAAGGCAAAGGTCGCAAGAGGAGGGCATTGGCTACGCTAAAGATGGCGGTCGTTGCGCCGACACCGATGGCCAGTGACAGTATCGCGACGACGGTAAAGCGCGGGTTCTTAAAAAGCATGCGAAAGCCATATCCGAGATCCTGCCACAATGTTTCCATTCGTCAGCCTCCTGTTTCGGCGAAGTTATAGCACCTTTGGATTGAGATTACACACTGGATCCTAAACTCAACCAAGCCGGCACCGCTCACCCACAGAACCATTTGCCGTAGAGACTGTGTCAGAAGTCGCGGACGCTAACTCAGGAGACGAGAATGGCTGGGTGCGAGTCTGACCAGATTGGCGTTGAGTTGAGCGACTTAGGTCATGACTAATTCGCTTTGGCCGCTGGCTCGCGAAAGTTGCCGCGCAAAAAAGCGATTACGTTGCTGATAACATGTTTTTGGTGCTCATCTGCCCCAAACCCGCGAGCAGTTTCTCCACCCCTTCCAGCTTGATGGCTCGCTTCAGATTATAAGCGAGCAACGTAAGACTGGTTTCGCCGCTAACTTTCTCTTTGCCTCTCATGAGAAAGTGATCTTGTTTCATCCACCGCTTGATCGAACCGAAGGGATGTTCCACCAGCTGTTTCCGGAGCTTCAGCACTTCGGGGTTCTGCGCTACTCGTTTGAACATGCGCTCCGCGGCGTCCTGAGCCAAGGGTCTTTTGATCCTGCGCGGACCTTTGCCGGTCGTGCATTGACTCTTAAGCGGACAACTGCGACAGGCTTTAGTCCAATAACATCTCAGCTGTCGGTCTTTATCAAACACCCGGAAGCTGAGGCGTTTCCCGGCCGGACATTCATACTCGTCGTGAGCCTCATCATAGGTGAATATTTCCAGGGGAAAGATCCCGGCTACTTGTCTGGGCCGCGGTCGTTCCATATGGACTTCAATGTTCGCCTCCTCGCATTCCTTGATCTGGGCGCTGTTGTAGTAGCCGCGATCCGCACACACCTGCAACTGCTCCACGGCTAATTCCTGCTTGGCCGATTGGGCCACTGCGGCCAGACAGTTCAGGTCGTTTTCTTCATTGGTAACCGCGAAGTCAGCTATCAACTTATGCTTACTATCCACTGCTATTTGCACGTTGTAGCTGACGTGTTGGCCCTGCCGCCCTTTCATCAACCGCGCCTCCCCATCGGTCAGCGAGATTTGCTCCTCCCCACTCTCGGCCAGCTGCTGTTGCAGTCCTTCATAGGCCGCTTGCCGCGCCTGCAACTCTTTGAGCTTCTTCTGCAACTCCGCCGCACTCACTTCGCTCTCCTGACTCTCAGCTGCATCTGCTTCCTGCAACGCCTGCAGATACTTTTTGATCTTCTCTTCGATCCACTGCAACCGTTGCTTTAGCTTGGCTTCGGTAAAGTTTCGATCCCTCCCATTCACCGCCCGAAACTTACTCCCGTCGATGCCCACCAGTTCCCGCCCATACAAGTTCAGCTCCCGGCACAACCGGGTGAAGCGCCGAAATACTTCCGGCAGCGCTTTCCGATTATCTTTGCGAAAGTTCGCGATCGTCTTGTGGTCCGGGCTTAACTTTCGCAGCAACCACATCAACTCCAAATTCCGCTGGCTCTCCCGCTCCAGTTTCCGGCTCGAGCGAATCTCATTTACGTACCCATAGATATACAGCTTCAGCAGATCCCGCGGATCATACGCTGGCCGCCCCAGCTCCTCCGGCTCCGCTTTACTAAAACCCAACTCCCCCAGCGCTAGTTGATTCACCCAGGCTTCCACGAACAGCACCGGATTCTCTCCACTCACATAGTCGTCCAGTGCCTCCGGAAACAGCACCACCTGCTCCCGACTTGCCCCTTCAACATACCCCATTCCCTCAGCACTCCTCTCTTCAATGCTGACTCTTTATATCACTGTCTTCCATCTTGCTTGCTTTCTTTTTCATTCGCACTCTGCTACTAACCATTCCGCTTTTTGACACAGTCTCTACGGCAAATGGTTCTGTGGTTGAGCGGTGCTTGAGCTCGTTGAGTTTAGGATCCATTGGTCATGGAAAATGTCAGGAAATCCTGCCAGTTTTTGCCAAAGCGTTATAAACTCTTGGTACTATTTTGTTTTGCCCCGATAAGGAGTTGAA
>JAMQPH010000765.1 GCA_023717605.1 Pyrinomonadaceae bacterium | reverse complement strand
CCCTGGGCACTACTCTTTTTGGTGTTCAAAACATCATCCCTGACGTTTCGGGGCGCTCTGTGGTACGGGGTAAACTTCCGGCTGACGTCTAAAGACAACTTACGAACCGGGAGGCTGCTATATGAAACGAGTGATGCTGTCTATACCAGTCGGCCTGTGGACGCTTATTATTGTTTCCGGCTGCGTGGGCAGTCAAGTCGCCCAGGAGGTGCAGTTGGGCAGGAATGCTCTCCAGACCGGGCAACCGCAAGTTGCGGTAGGCTATCTTCGCAATGCGGCTGAGCTTGATCCTAACTATAAAACGCCCTATTCAATCCGCGAGAGCGTATGGACCTACCTAGGCCGCGCCTACTATGAGGTCGGCAATTTTCCCGAAGCTCGTCGGGCACTCGAAAAGACTTTGTCCAACGACAAAGATAGTCCCCTCCCAAGACTCTATCTCGGTATGACACTCTTGCGCTCCGGCGACCAGCAGGAGGGGCGCCGCGAGACAGAGGCCGGCCTTAGAGGAATTAACAATTTGCTCAATCGTCTGGCCTCCAGTCCGTCGAGCGGTATTTACTGGGACCCCACCAGGCAGATCCGCTCCGATATTCAGCGGGCACTTAGTGCGACCGGCACTCTCGAATCCGCCGAGCTCATCACCGTGGGAGAGCGGGTCGGCAGCCAACTTGACGAGGAAATCGACACCGTTCGGCGGGTCGAGGCACGCGACAATTACAACAGGGGTGGAGACATGTGACCCTGACAAAATATTGATAACCTACGAAGCGCATCACCAAAATCAAAACCGCTGACTCGTTAACCTAACGATCGTATCCGATCGTATTTAGCTTCGAATTCACGGCGGCCATTTCTCGACGGTGCCGCCAACCTGCTTCTTATCCCCCGTCTTTTTTGCATCCTTTCCGTGCCACGAGTCATCAAAGATTTAACCTAGAGGAAACACCCATTTAACAGCCAAACGTTAGAAACAACAACGAAGATATAACTATGAATCACCTAACGTTGAGGAGCGTGGTCCGTAATCGAGAAAGCGAATGGGCAGTCATTTTGGCCGGCGGCGACGGCACGCGCCTCAAGTCTCTCACGAGAAAAATCGCCGGTGACGAGCGGCCAAAGCAATTCTGCTCCGTGCTTGGCAAAGGAACCCTGCTCGAGGAGACACGCAATCGCACCGCCCTCGAATTGGCGCATGAACGAACCCTTTATGTTGTTAACCGCATGCACGAAGCGTATTACGAGTCGGTTCTCAAAGATCAGCCAGCGAGCAACCTTGTGGTTCAACCTGCCAATTGTGGCACCGCGCCGGCAATTCTTTACAGTCTATTGCGAATTGCCGCTGTTGATCCGCAAGCGTTGGTAGCGTTTCTCCCTTCGGACCATTACATCTCAGACGACGCAAGGTTCATGGCCCATATCCGGGCTGCGTTGGACGCTGCGCGCGGCCGACCCGATTTGGTTATCCTTCTTGGATTGGATCCGGAAAGTCCGGAAGTGGAGTATGGCTGGATCGAACCGGCAGAGACGATCGAAGGACACCCGTGTGTTTACGGCGTTCGCCGCTTTTGGGAGAAGCCCAATCAACTCTTGGCTCAGGTGCTGCAACTTCGCGGCTGCCTGTGGAACAGTTTTGTGATGGTCGCTTCGGTTCAGGCCTTACTCGGAATCATTGAAAGCGCAATTCCCCAACTCTACAGCTCGTTTATCGGGATCGCGCCTTTCCTCGGCACGCCGGAAGAGACGGATCTCATTAATAAGCTTTACGAGCGCATGGTGGAAATAAACTTTTCCCATCAGGTACTCGCGCTCTGCCCCGAGCGACTTGCTGTGCTGAAGGTCACCGGGATTAGGTGGAATGATCTCGGTGAACCGAAGCGGGTTTTGGCATCGCTAAGCATAGCCGGAGTTCGTCCTCATTGGCTCGAGGCCGGCCTACCACAGTTCGCATGATTGATCCTAGTGTGGTTGTTCCCGCAATCCGTTGCATAACGGAGCATCATCCCGGGCAAGGTGTAGGGGCGGGTTTGAAACCTGCCCCTTTCTCGTCGCCTTAGGAGCACACAACCAAGGCAAATATCCCTCGCGACTCCCC
>JAMQPH010000740.1 GCA_023717605.1 Pyrinomonadaceae bacterium | reverse complement strand
GAGCTGACATTCTTTTCATGAATGAGAATCAGCGGATTCTCCAGCGTCGCTTCCATCCGCTCAGGATCGGTGACGAAATAGGGGCTAAGGTATCCACGGTCAAACTGCATGCCCTCGACGACTTCGAGCGATGTCTCCATCGTCTTCGACTCTTCGACAGTGATCACGCCGTCCTTGCCAACCTTATTCATGGCTTCAGCGATGATGTTTCCGATCGTCTGATCGCCATTGGCGGAGACTGTTCCCACCTGCGCAATCATATCGCCTTTGACAGGCTTGGAAAGGCGCTTGATCTCTTCCACTGCGCGCTCAACAGCTTTGTCGATACCGCGCTTCAGAGCCATTGGATTGGCCCCGGCAGCCACTGTCTTAACGCCCTCACGAAAGATCGCCTGAGCGAGAACCGTGGCTGTGGTGGTTCCGTCACCAGCAACATCGGAAGTCTTGGAAGCGACGTCGCGAACCATCTGGGCACCCATATTCTCGAGTGCATCCTTCAGTGCAATCTCTTTTGCGACTGTCACGCCATCTTTGGTAATGGTGGGTGAGCCAAATTTCTTGTCAATTACAACGTTGCGACCCTTGGGGCCGAGCGTGATTTTCACAGCGTCGGCGAGTTGATTGATTCCGCGCAAAATCGCAGCGCGCGACTCCTCGCCATGAATTACTTGCTTTGCCATCTATCTTTTTCTCCTGCTAAATGTTGAATGTGGGTCAAACTAAAAAGCGGCTGAGTCTGGTTGACTACTTGCCGCTCTTTTTGCCAGTTCCGCTTGCTGCTCCGGCGCGTTCGATGATGCCCAGAATCTCATCCTCACGCATGATCAGGAGCTCTTCGCCGTCGATCTTGATCTCTGAACCGCTGTACTTTCCGAACAGCACCCGGTCTCCCTTTTTGACGTCCAGCGTCTGTCTGGTGCCATCGTCCTTGTACTTGCCGTCGCCGACTGCCACGACTTCACCTTCCTGGGGTTTTTCCTTCGCGGTGTCGGGAATGATGATGCCGCCGCGAACCTGTTCCCCCTCTTCAATTCGACGCACGATTACGCGGTCGTGGAGAGGTTTGATATTCGTTGCCATAGTCTATTTTCTCCTTCTAGATTTCGCTTTAGAACTTCTTCGGGTTGGTTTAAGAGCGGTGTCCACCCTATTTATTAGCACTCATCGTGGATGAGTGCCAAGAATAAGGCCTCTTTGGGCTGATTGTCAACCTCGGTTGGTAGCGGCGAGCTTGGGGAGCGTCAGCGGGAGGAGCGCTTTGCGAAACGGGACTGAGAACGAGCGTTTTTGTGGTACTCCGTGACCCGTTTTGACAGGGTATTACGGTGAATACCAAGTACTTTCGCGGTATTTGAAAGGTGGTTCTTATGCCGGGCCAGCGCTCTCTCGATGTAGAGCCTCTCGAATTCAGCAATGGCTTCGTCCAGCAAGATCTGGCCGTCCAGCATTTCCTCAATTAGGGCTTCAAGTTTGGTGCGCATCTGCACGGGACGGTTTGCAACCACCTATTAACTAAAATCCGAAGATCAACCCACGTATCAGAGATCTCTTCCAGTAAGGAGCTTGTAGGCTTCGAGGTAGCGAGAGGTGGTTGCCTCGGCTATGTCAGAGGGTATTGCTGGAGCGGGCGGCTTCTTATCCCAATTGAGAGTCTCGAGATAGTCTCGCACGAATTGTTTATCAAATGATTGCTGAGATTTTCCTGGCGTGTAAGAGTCCAATGGCCAGAAGCGAGAAGAATCGGGGGTAAGCGCTTCATCGATAAGAATTATTTGACCGTCCCTGCCGCGTCCGAACTCAAACTTGGTGTCGGCGATTATTATTCCGCGACCACGCGCATACTCGCGCGCTTCCCGGTAGAGCCTCAGTGAAGTTTCACGGAGGAATACAGTAGTTTCCTCGCCGAGGAGGTCGCGGACCTGCACCTCGCTGATGTTTTCATCGTGCCCTTCTTCGGCCTTCGTGGCAGGTGTGAAAATGGGCTCAGGCAGTTCTGCCGACTCTCGCAAGTCTGCGGGGAGTTCATGTCCACAGACTTCTCCGGTTCGTAAATAGTCCTTCCATCCGGATCCGGATAGGTATCCCCTCACGACGCATTCCACAGGAAACACCTCAGCTCGCCTCACTAACATTGAACGGCCGTTGAGCTCGTCGAAGTGTCGACGAACCACGTCCGGCATGCGTTCCAATTCGGTAGTCACCAGGTGGTTAGGCACGACGTGCCCAAGCTTTTCAAACCAAAATCGCGACAGCGCGATCAGCACTTCGCCTTTGCGCCGGATCGGCGTGGGTAGAACGCTATCGAATGCCGAGATCCGATCGGTAGCTACGATCAATAAATGGTCGTCGTCAACTGAGTATACGTCCCGGACTTTTCCCCTTCGCACTAGGGTGAGATCGGGAAGAGATGTTTGTAGTAGAGTGGCGGCACCCATCATTTGCGGCTGGCTCGAGTCAATCCAGATTGAGTTAAGTTCGGTATTAGGGGCGAGCCGGATTTTGCTCGCGCACAAAATCTTTGTCAAGCTAAGTGGAGATTTATGTTGAACGATCTAAATCTTGAGTGCTGATCGGAGTCGTCTGATCTGCGCGGCATGATTGTGAGCGTGCTCAGCATAGATCGTCAACCACGTTTCCGCGGTGTAGCGTCCACTCTCAGAATGTTCACCTTCGCGTTGCCAGTCGTCGTCCGACATGAGCGAGAGCACTTGAGCGGTTGTTGCACGCGCAGCACGAAACGCATCAAGAGCCGGACCGGGGTCCCGCTCGTTGTACTTGAGATGGATGGCGAATTGATCTTGATCGTAGCCTTGAATCACAGGGTGATCTTCGACCAGCAACTTTCGAAGCCTAAGCGCAGAAGTGCTTTCGCTGTCTGCCAGGTGGTGAATTATCTCTCGGGCGGTCCATTTTCCCGGTAGGGGCCGAGCCGTCATAAGCTCGGCGGGGAAATCCTTAAGGGCATCAGACACTTCATTGAATCCGTCACTATACTTCGCAATAAGTTTGCTTCGTTCTTCTTGGTTCATTTTCATCTCCTCATACTTTTGGGCCATTCTAAGCAATACCAGTTAGTTGCACGGGTGCCGATCTGGAAGCTGCGGTCTTGGCAAATTCTCACCTGAGTGGTCAGGCTGGTTAACCCATTTCGCACTTTATGGCCTATTTCAAGGCCTTTTCCTTGCGCCCGCAAAACTTAGAGCTTGAGTTTAGCTCCTTTGTCTTGTACTATTCTATCCGTTCGACTTGCACCATTCCCTATGGTGCAAACTCCCTGAGCCTCCTGCTTGTCAGTTTCAGACTGGATCACTTTATGGGAACAGCCACTGACAGACAGAAAACAGCCAAAGATACCCATCCTGAAGTCGAACCTGGCGAGCGCAAAATATCATTGCTCGTTGTGGAAGATGACGAAAACATATCTACGGCGATCAGCGAGTATTTCTCACGCGCAGGTTATCAGGTAAAAACGGCTGAAGATGGCATTACCGGGGTGAAGACGGCATTGGAAAATCCTCCGGATGCCGTCGTGCTTGACTTGATGCTGCCAAAAATGGACGGCCTGGCTGTTTGCAAAGAGCTAAGGGAAAAGGTCGGTTACCTACCGATACTAATGCTCACTGCGAAGGACGACATAGTCGACAAAGTCCTCGGTCTGGAAATGGGCGCGGATGATTACATCACCAAGCCTTTCAGTCTCCGAGAACTTGAGGCCCGGATCAAAACAGTCTTACGGCGAACCAGAAGCGCATCGAACTCTGACGGTGCTAGAGATGAGGCGCCGATTGTTCGCGGCAAGCTGCGAATCGATCCGGCTCGTCGAGAAGTGACAATTGGAGATCGTCAGGTTGAACTGACTCCCAAAGAGTTTGACCTCCTGCGCCTTTTCGCATCGAACCCAGGTAGGGTGTTCCCTCGTAAGTACCTGCTTGAAAAGATCTGGGATTATTCATATGAAGGCTATGACCGCACGATCGATTCCCACATCAATCGGTTGCGTGCAAAGATTGAAGACAATCCAGAGAATCCCCAGATGGTTCTAACCGTTTGGGGAATTGGCTATAAGTTCACTGACGAACAATAGCTCCATTCGTCGGCTTGCCGTGGCGATAACTGCAGTTCAATTGACAATCTTGTAACCCCCCGCCTGCGCCGTTCGTTGCTTTCCGGCCTTGCCGCCCCAATTCATCTTTACTCTCGAAATGCAAAACCCTTTAAGCTTTAAAAAACACGTTCGACTTACCACTGTGCGGAACCGCAGATGGCAGATATCTCAGCCGCTAATAACTCTGGTTGTGCTTGCGGCCGTAGTAGGCCTGGCCCCTTTGCTGGGATCAGCGGCCTCAGAGAGTCTGGCCTCAAACTCCCAGCATTCACCGTCTCCGACTCAATCCGCGTATAGGCGAGATGTTCTCGTCGCACAGTCGAATTTCCCCGCACCGGCCACTGACTCTGGTCAGTCCCAGGCTCGGCCGGGTGGGGCAAGATTCGAAGCAGACGACAAAACGGAGATTTTGGTTCAACCTGAGGACGATGGGCTCTTCGCTTCTGTCTTTTCAAGCACGGGTCTTCTTGTCGTGCTTGCGCTAGGAGGCTTTGCAATCCTGGTATCCAGG
>JAMQPH010000738.1 GCA_023717605.1 Pyrinomonadaceae bacterium | reverse complement strand
CTCGGTGCTACTTCACCCTCGCCGCGAGAGGTCTACCGTGAGAGTTTCGGCCGCGGGATGCGCTTTGTTTCCAGAACGAATACTCAGGTGTCGTCTGGTAATCAGACTCTACTATAAGGCCTTCGCGGAAACAAGGTCCTGCCTGCCCGCATGTCGCTAGTATGTGATTTGTCCGGTCCAATTCACACGTGATCTGTCCGCTTTGGCCGGCGACGGGTGATGCTGGGTGGTGCAAGAAACCTGGCAATACTCGGCCGCCGAGATGGAGCGGATGATGAAAGTTCAAGACGTTTTATTAAAGGCAATGGCTAAGAAGATCACTTGGTGGGCGGCAGCTGAAATTCTCGGGGTGACGGATCGGACCATGCGCCGGTGGCGGGAGCGGCTGGAGGAGGATGGCTATAGCGGATTGGCTGACCGGCGGAAGGGAAAACCGAGCGCGCAACGGATACCGCTGGCCACGGTGGAGAAGGTGCTGGGCCTGTACCGAGAAACCTACTACGACCTGAACATCCGGCACTTTCACGAAAAGCTGGGGGAGGAGCACGGGATTCAGTTGAGCTACACCTGGGTACAGAAAGCGCTGCAGGGAGCGGGCATGGTGGCCAAACGGCACAAGCGCGGGCCCCACCGGCGGAGACGACCCCGACGCCCGATGCCTGGGATGCTGCTCCACATCGACGGCAGCAAGCATCGATGGTTGAATGACGATCGCTGGTATGACCTGCTCGTGATCCTGGACGACGCTACCAGTGAGATTTACTACGCGCAGTTGGTGGAGGAAGAATCGACCCGAACGGTGATGGTGGGATTGCGAGAGGTGATCGAGAGCCAGGGACTATTTTGCGCATTGTACAGCGATCGTGGAAGTCATTTTTTCGTGACGGTGAAGGAGGGGGAGAAGGTGGATAAGCAGCGGCTGACGCAGGTGGGGCGGGCGATGAAGGAGTTGGGGGTGCAGATGATCGCGGCGTATTCGCCGCAGGCGCGGGGGCGGTCGGAGCGTAGTTTTGGGACGTGGCAGGGGCGCTTGCCACAGGAGCTGCGGCTGGCAGGGATCCGCACAGCGGAGGGGGCCAACCGCTTTCTGCGGGAGCGGTACATCGAGGAGTTCAACGGCAAGTTTAGTGTGCCGGCGGCGGAGAAAGGGACAGCGTTTCGGCGCACCAGCCGGAGTGACCTGGACTGGATCTTCACGGTGCAGACGGATCGGGTAGTGGCGCAGGACAACACGGTGGCGATCCGGGATCGGTCGTGGCAGATCGACAAGACCCGATTCCGGCACAGCTTAGCGGGAAGTACGGTGACCATCCACGAGCATCTGGATGAGACGGTGTCGATCCGTTACGGGCCGCACGTGGTGGGACGTTTTGACCGGAAAGGAGAAAAGCTGAGCAAAGCAAACCCGAAGGAGCGCCGTGGAAAAGGCGGGAGCATGGAAGCCGGCGAAAACCAAAAGCAGGTTTTCTCCGGCTCCCACACTCCCTTGGAAATCTCGCAGAAAGCGCGAGATTCCCACTTTCCCACCGCGCCGACGACGGGTGTTGGTGATGCCAAACGAAAGGCCAAAGCAAACGCCAAGGCCAAACCCAAACCCAAGGCGAAGGCGGCCTGAAGGCCGCTCGCTTTGTTTCACAAAGCGGACAGATCACGTATTAATAAAACCGGACAACTTGACTTGTTAACGACAGAGGAATCATGCAGCATTTGTACTGGCAGTTCCAGGGACTGCTGAGCCTGAATACCGGAAGGTGGGAGTCGCCGACTGTGGCATCCACGCTCAATGCTCCGGGCAACGCGACGCGGCCGAACTCCTTCGCCATTCCGCTACAAAACACGCTCGGGACCACCGGGCGAAACGTGATTCAGGGCCCGGGTGTCGTGAACCTGGACGGGGCCTTGCACCGGCAGTTCCGGATTCGGGAGGGCATGGACCTCGCGCTGCGGGTGGAGAGCTTCAATTTTTCCAATACGCCACACTTCAACAACC
>JAMQPH010000724.1 GCA_023717605.1 Pyrinomonadaceae bacterium | reverse complement strand
TTGTGATGGGTCTGGACTACGCTTACATCTCGGTCACGAAGGGAGCTGATGGACTCTATGTCTCGCAAGTGACCTGCAAAGACGCCGACAAGCAAACTGCCGAAAAGGAAACTCCCGGGGTGCGGCTTACCGGCAACAATTTCTTTCTACGAGTGAGAGTGGGAGAAGAGGCCCTCTGCCATTTCAGCTACAGCGTTGATGGAAAGACTTTCTCTCCTCTGGGCGAACCGTTTAGCGCCCGTCAGGGGAGATGGATTGGCGCAAAGGTCGGCATCTTCGCGGTAGGTACCGGGACCGCCACTGAAATGGGTTACGCCGACTTCGACTGGTTTCGATTCGAGTAAAACCCGAACGAGGGCCGTCGATTGCTATTGGTCTTACCGTCATGACTGATATGTTTACATTGGTTGACAAATATCTTGACACTAAGTGTGATGAACGATCAGAATGGCGCGCAATTCAGCGGGAACAGCGCACTTTCTGCTTTTTGCCCCTCTGTAACCAAGAGTTTGTTCGCATTCGTCTGCGTTAGCAGGTAATCAATTGGTTAGACCGAAATCGGAGATCCCCAAAGAAAAGCTCGCGCGTACCGCCTGAGCCAGGGAGAAAAGACCAGATGGATAAGACTGGCAAAATCGCGTTGGGACCCGAAGGATCGTCGGTGTCCGCGTCGGCCGCAGGGCGGACCCAGGTTGCGGCAACCTCCTTCCTGGCACTGTTCTCAATCGTTGGCCTCGCCCTTTACGGTCTGCCGTTTTTCTACGACTTCATGGTTAAGGATTTTGGTTGGACGCGTGCTGAGGTCACGTCGGGGAATTTCTACAGCAAACTTCTTATCGGTCCGTTGTTTGGTTTTGCCGCTGGCTGGATAGTCGATCGTTTCGGGCCGCGTCGAATGATGATGGCCGGAATCCTGATGGCCGGAACGGCACTCGTGGGACTCAGTTACGCTTCGACTCTGGGGCTATTCTATTTCTTTTACCTATTCAACGCGCTTGGCTACGTATGTGGTGGGCCGTTGCCAAACCAGGTGTTGATCTCGAGCTGGTTCACCACGGCGCGAGGTAAGGCCATGGGCTTTGCCTATTTAGGCATAGGTGTCGGCGGAGCGATTGCGCCGCTGCTTTCGCATCGGCTGGCACAGCAGTTTGGCTGGCAGGGTGCATTGCGGACGTTGGGTATCCTGGTCGTGTTGATTGCGCTCCCGATGGCCTTCTTTATCAAAGAGAATCCAGACAAGGCCACAAACAATGCGTCTCCCACCGAGGCGGTTTCTATCGGACGAGTGCTGAAGAGCTGGCAGTTCTACTTGCTGGCTATTGGGAGCATGTGCTCAATCGGCGCAGTGGGCGGGACATTTCAGAACCTCAAACTCTTCATGACGGGCGACCTCTTTCGCGGCGCGCCTCCCCAGGATGCTCAGTCTGCAGCGGCTTATGTACTTTCGCTGATTCTCATCTCCAGTCTGTGCGGCCGGTTGTTGATGGGCTGGCTCGCCGACCGTTTCCAGAAGAAGTATGTCATGTTGTTGATCTACCTGATCGTGGGCTGCTCGATCCCTCTTCTCTTCCTGGCTTCGAATCGACCCTTTCTTTACCTCTTTGCAGTGCTTTTCGGAATTGGTTTGGGCGGAGACTACATGATCATCCCGTTGATGGCCGCCGAGCTTTTCGGCGTGAAAGTGTTGGGGAGACTAATGGGAGTTGTGTTAACCGCAGATGGCGTGGCTGAGGCCCTTGCCCCAGTGATCGTCGCCAAGACACGTGACAGCACGGGGAGCTATGCAATCGGATTCACGATCTTGATAACGCTGGCACTTGTTGGAGCTATGGCGGTGGCTTTACTCCCTAAAAGAGCTCCGGCAGTTCAAACTTGATAGCGGGTAAGAAGTCGAATGGCCGAAGAGAATTCTCCAGGCAAGAGTGATCGCAAGGTGGCGCTGGTTACCGGAGCTTCGCGCGGAATTGGGCGGGCGATTGCCATCGAGCTGGCGCGCGTCAACTATGAAGTGATGATTAATTATGCGGCGAATCGTGAAGCAGCCGACGAAGCATGCGCCGCAGTCCGAGCGGCAAGTGTCAATGAGGGCGTGCGCGTCGCGACATGCCGCGCTAATGTTGCCGACGCAAGTGCTCGGGAGAATCTGCTGCAGCAAACACGCGAGCAATTTGGCCGTCTCGATCTTTTAGTCAACAACGCCGGCATCGCTCCTGACAAGCGAGTCGATCTGCTCGATGCTACGGTCGACAGTTTTGACCATGTAATCGACGTAAATCTGAGAGGACCGTACTTTCTAACCCAGGCGGTCGCGCGCTGGATGATCGAGCAGCGATCGTCCGGTGAGATTGACGATTATCGTCCTGCCATTGTCAATATCACATCGGTTTCGGCGTACGCAGCCTCTCCTGAGCGCGGTGATTACTGCGTCTCGAAGGCAGGACTTTCGATGATGACAAAACTTTATGCTGCGCGCCTGGCCAAGGAAGGGATCAATGTTTACGAGATCCGTCCGGGCGTGATCTCAACCGACATGACGGCAGGCGTCAAAGCGAAATACGATCGATTGATTGAAGGAGACCTGACGCCAATCAAGCGGTGGGGCACGCCGGAAGACGTTGGCCGTGCAGTCGCAGCTGTGGCCACGGGAATGTTTGCGTTCTCGACCGGAGAAGTTATCAACGTTGACGGTGGGTTCCATCTACGGCGTTTGTGAGATGTATGAACTCATTACTCTCTCGACTTGAAAACGCCTTGGCTTTTGCGCAGCAGCAGGTGCGCGCGTTGACTGAGCGCGACCCCAACTTCTACCCGCTCTACACCGACGGCGGGCGTTGGCGCCATTCGAAGCCGGCGTGGACGCATTGGTGTGATGGGTTCCTGCCGGGAATGATGTGGATCTTTTACGAGGAAGGTGGAGATCCAAAATGGCGTAAGCTGGCAGAGAGCTATTCGAAAACACTTGAACCACGAAAGGACGACCGCGAGGTCCACGACCTGGGCTTCATCTTTTATCATGGGACTTACAAGCGCTGGTATGAATCAACGGTGCGCAACGGAGCGCCCGAACAGTCTTTGAAAGATGTAGTAGTCCACGCTGGTAAAACGCTGGCTCTCAGATTCAACGAGCGCGCCGGGTGTTTGCGATCATTTCACGGTCCGGATTCCAATTTCATCGACATCATGATGAATGTCGGGATCATCTTTTACGCGGCACTCGAGACAAAGGATCCGGCGCTGTTAACACTCACGCATCGACATTGCCAAACCACGCGGCGCACGCTTGTGCGCGGTGACGGTAGCACCTCGCACGAAGGCATCTTTGACCAGGAGAGCGGCGAGTTTCTCCGGCAAACGACGCAACAAGGCTATCGCGGCGATTCATGCTGGTCGCGCGGCCTGGCCTGGTCGCTGTACGGCTTTGGCACTTGCTACCATTTGACCAAAGAGCCGGCTTATTTGGAGACCGCGCAACTGAATGCGGATTACTGGCTGGCGCACGTACCCGAAAGTGGAATCGCGCCATGGGACTTCGACGCGCCCGAACTGGGACCATTAAGTCGCGCGCAGGTTGATACCAGCGCGTCAGCGATTGCTGCGGTTGGGTTGTTAAATCTTGCGGAGGTTTCTCCGTCTGGGGCCCGGCGAAAAGAGTATCTTGACTGCGCGCTGAAAACGATCGATTCGCTCACCGCTAATTATTTGGGTGAGAGCGTTGGCGGTTGGGAAGGTATCCTGCGCGGCGGCGTCTATCACATACATAAGGGCCTGGGCGTCGATGAATCGGTCATGTGGGGAGAGTTCTTTTTTGTCGAAGCACTGCAAAAAGCGCTGCGGGTTTTGTCAGTACCACCTTTGGGATCATGAGCGAACGAGCATACACACCGATTGGCGGGATACGAAGCGTTGCGGATTTCAAGGCGCACGTTGAGAATCTGGGACTGTCGATTCCGTGCGATAGCGAACTCGAATCCGGCAGCGAGAGTCCGCTCGCGCAGGCAATCGACTTCAACGGTAAGAAGATCGGTAACCGCTTTTGCATTCATCCGATGGAAGGCTGGGACGGCACCGTCGACGGAAGACCGACTGAACCCACATTGAGACGATGGAAGCACTTCGGTGCCAGTGGCGCCAAGCTTATCTGGGGCGGCGAGGCTGTGGCCGTCCGTCACGATGGTCGCGCGAATCCGAATCAACTGCTCATTAACGAGCACACCAAGAGTGATCTGGGATTGCTCCGGGATGCTCTGGTGGCCGCGCACCTTGAAGCTTGTGGCACAACCGAAGATCTTCTGGTCGGATTGCAGCTCACGCATTCCGGCCGCTTTAGTCGACCGAACGAGAAGGCGAAACCTGAACCGCGAATTCTCTACCATCACCCATTTCTCGATCGACGCGTCAGCATAGATGACAGCTACCCTGTTCTTACCGATGGGGACATCAGGGGAATTATTGATGACTTTCAACGCGCAGCGCGAATCGCGTACGATCTTGGTTTCGAGTTTGTCGACGTGAAGCACTGTCATGGTTATCTCGGCCACGAGTTTTTGAGCGCACACACTCGCGAGGGTAATTACGGCGGAAGCTTTGAAAACCGCACCAGATTCCTGCGCGAAGTAACGGAAGCGGTTCGCGCCGTTGCTCCAGGTATGAAAATCGGAGTACGCCTTTCCGCCTTCGATCTTGTACCCTTTCGACCAGATCCAACGCGGGGCGTGTCCGGGAAGATGGGCATTGGGATTCCCGAAGTTTATCGGGACACTCTGCCTTATCGTTGGGGCTTCGGCGTAAATAATGAGAGTCCCGAAGAGTATGATCTGAGCGAGCCGTTGCAATTCCTGTCCTTACTGGAAGATCTTGACATCAAGCTGGTGAACATCTCCGGCGGTAGTCCTTACTACAACCCGCACGTTCAGCGTCCGGCGCTCTATCCGCCTTCGGACGGCTATCAGCCTCCGGAAGATCCCTTGATCGGTGTGGCGAGGCAAATGGAAGTAACGCGTTTGTTGAAGCAGAGTTTTCCGGATCTGATTTTAGTCGGCACGGGCTACACTTATTTGCAGGAGTTCCTTCCGCAGGTGGCACAAGCTGCAGTGCGCGAAGGTTGGGTTGATTCAATCGGGTTGGGGCGGATGGTGTTGTCCTATCCCGAGTTGCCGTTGGACGTCATCGGAGGGCGTCTTCTGCAACACAAACGCATCTGCCGTACGTTCAGCGATTGCACGACAGCGCCGCGTAACGGTCTGCCTTCGGGGTGTTATCCTTTGGACCAGCACTATAAGCAGTCAAAGGACGGCGCCCAGTTGAAAGAAATAAAAGCCGCCGCTCGCCGCCGCGTGGCGTGAAGATTAGCAGTTTAGAGTGCTTTAGCTTGCCGCTTCCGTAACCGGGCAACCTAAAGGTTGGACTCTGAACTTCCGGCCTAGCTGAGAATTGACCGATCGTCCGTCGAAAAGATGCAGCCGTTAACTAGACGAAGTTTCCTGAACCTCATTGAAGGCAATCAGAACCAGCCTAAGGACTGGTGGCTGCACGTCAATCGCACGGCGATGGCCTGTCGCTTTGAGGTGACGCTGCCGATGAGCGATCAGGCGGGCGTAGCAGTTGCCACCGAGGCTCTGAATCAGATCGACCGGCTCGAAGCGCAGCTCAGCGTTTTTAGAGAGAGCAGCGAGGTTAGTTGTATTAACAGGCAAGCTGCCACGGAAGCAGTCAGCGTCGAGGACTCGCTCTTCGACCTCCTGACGCTTTGTACAAAATTGCATCGCGACACTGAGGGAACTTTCGATATTACCTCCGGACCTTTGACGCGTTGTTGGGGTTTCTTGAAGAGAGAAGGGCGGGTTCCGACGACTGATGAAATAGAAAGCGCGCGGCTCTTAGTCGGTAGTAACCAACTGTTGTTCGACGCTGAGACAAGGACGATTCGTTTCATTCGGCCCGGGATGGAGATCAATCTTGGCAGCATAGGAAAAGGCTACGCGCTTGATCGTGTCACGGCTTCCATTTGTAATCGCGTTCGAATGGCCCTGTTGAATGCGGGCGCGAGCAGCATCTACGCCGTTGGCGCTGGCGATCGTGATCAAGGCTGGACCGTTGGTCTGCGTCACCCCAGGCATAAGAATGAACGCCTGGCCACGTTGAGACTTCGCGATTGTGCCGTGTCGACCAGTGGTAGCGAGGAGCAGTTCTTCGAGCATGACAGTCGACGCTATGGTCACATTATCGATCCCCGGTCGGGATGGCCTGCTCAAGTCGTAACCAGTGTAAGCGTGGTTGCGCGATCGGCAGCAATAAGCGATGCGCTGGCCACAGCTTTTTATATTGGCGGCAAAGAATTGGCGGAGCGCTTTTGCACTTCTCATCCCGAGGTCCTGGTGATCATGCTGGAAAGTAGTTCAGAGAGTCCGGTTGTTATTGGCAGCCACGGTGGATGCCAGATTGAGAGTGTTGCGTGAGATGAACGACACAACATATCGCCCTGTGCAACAGTTTGCGTTGATAACACTGCGGACCGTGATCGGCTGGCACTTTCTGTACGAAGCCTATTACAAGATCTGGTCTCCAGCATGGGGTCCGGCTGGAACGCCATTGGTGCGATGGACCTCGGCTGGTTACCTCAAAGGTGCATCAGGTCCCCTCGCCGGATTGTTTCAACGAATGGTCAACGGCGGATGGACGCCCTGGATGGATCGGACGGTCAAGATCTGTCTGCTGCTTATCGGGCTTTCGCTGATTCTGGGGTTGTTCACCAGGATCGGCGCCTGGGGGGCGCTTTGTTTCTTGAGTCTCTTCTATTTGCTTTACGTGCCGCTCACGGGTGTTCCCCAACCAGGTAGTGAGGGAACTTATTTGATAGTGAACAAGACATTGATCGAGGCCGTCGCTGTTGGCATCCTAATTGCTTTCGACACAGGCGCGATTGCGGGATTGGATCTGCTTCTGCGGGGGAGGAAATTGAGGCACCTGCAGCTCGAGGAAGCTAGCTTGTCGGCGCCGGCCTCGGTAGTTTCACAGGTGAACAGGGATCGGGTTCACTCTTAGTTTGGGGTTGAAACGTCATGAATCTAACTGAAGAGCAAAAGACAGTCGGTCGAAGAAACTTTCTCAAAGCGGTTGCCGGCGCGCCCGCGCTTCTCGCTCTTGGTGGCGCGGCACTAACTCGCGGGCCGATTCGCGGAGGGCCGGTAAAGATCGCCCTGGTGGGCACCGGCGATATGGGTAAAGGACTGCTGAATCAATACCAGAAAGAGTTCTGCGATCTGAAGGCTCTTTGCGACGTTAATCCCAAACGCCGCGCTACCATGGTTGAGATGATGGTAAAGAAGGGCTGGCCCAAGCCCAATGAATATGACGATTGGCAGGAGATGATTCAGAAGGAAGATCTCGAAGCCGTGCATATCGCGACCCCACTATGGACGCACGCGGCAATAGCGGTTGGAGCCCTGAATGCGGGTAAACATGTTCTCTGCGAAAAGATGATGGCCAAGTCGGCGGCTGAGTGCCAGCAGATGGTTGATGCGGCGAAGAACAACAACCGCGTGCTGGAGATTGGTTATCAGCGTTACTACAACCCGATCTACCAGGCGACGTACGAAAATATCATTAAGCAGGGACTGCTCGGGGACGTCTATCATGCGCGTTTGGTGTGGCACCGAAATTCGACCTGGCGCCGAAAGGAGGATCCACCGTCTCCAAATTTTGATCCCAGCAAGTTTGGATATCCAGATTGGGAACACTTGCTCAACTGGCGTATGTACCGCCAGTACTCAGAAGGGTTGCTGTGTGAATTGGGCAGCCACCAAATCACCGCGGCCAGCTGGTTCCTCGACTCGGCGCCGATGGCCGTATACATGACGGGTGGAACTTATCGTTTTAAAGACGGGCGTGAAGTTTACGATCACGTCTATGCAACGTTTGATTATCCGGGCGACCGCACTGTGACCTTCTCTTCCATCCAGTCGAACGCCTTTGAACAGAACTACGAGATGTTTATGGGCACGAAAGGCACGCTGATTATGACCCGCGAATTGGAAGCATACCTCTTCAACGAGGGTGAAGGAGCCTCCACGACCAGAGTTGAAGTGTCGCGGCAATCGTCTGGACCAGTCGCTGATTCTTCGGCGACTCAACCTGCCGATTCCACTTCGCGCACGGTAAACCCCGGTGACAGTATCGTTAACAAAGGCATTTCCTACCAGAACGAGATCGCGGAGTTTTGCGGGGCGATTAGGACGGGAAGTCCGATCCGCTGCGGGCCTGAGAAAGCGATGAAGTCAGCGGTGGCCGTGCTGATCGGAAACAGCGCGGCGGAAAAGAGAACCCGGTTGGACATTACCTAGTTTAGAGTTCAAGCTTTTTTAGCTTGTCGGTGCCGCAAAGCCACAACCTAAAGGTCGAACTCTAAGCTTCCGGTCTCAAATCAATCGGTGGACCGTTTGCCTCGTATGGTCAGGTCAAAAGATTATATTATGATCTGGTGATCTTTTAATTAGTGTGGTATTTTGGCACCCGTTCTTCCCTCGCCTTGAATATTTCTCTACTTTGCCTCGTTTTTCGGGGATTCCCATTAGGGTGTTTTCAGGGGAGGAGTCTGTCTTGGCCAGCACGACTAAGAGATCCGCAAAAGTAGTTTGCCGGCGCGGCGTCGTCTGGATTCCGCCGAAGCAATTCTGGGCCCTGGTGCGCGACCAAATAATCGAATTCATCAGCGAACCCCCGCTGATCGGAAAGTTCAAAGGGAATCCCGATGATTTCCTATTGAGCATTAATCACACGCTCTTGGATCTTACTTGCCCAGAACACCGTTCATCGGTCTTGCTCGCGAAGCGTAATATGAGGAAGCGCTTGTACGTCAGAACCAACAACAATTGACTGGTTGCCCGTCATGCTTAGACTGATTCAACCCATCTCAAAAAGGGACCAGGTGATCCAGGCAATGAAAGAGGCGATCCTGGCGGGGTCGATCCAGCCCGGGTCTTCGCTGGTTGAAAGCCGGCTGGCGCAGGAACTAGGGGCCGGAATACCTCTCGTTCGCGAAGCTTTGATTGAACTCGAGCATCAGGGATTTGTTCAAAGAGTTCCTTACAAAGGGACCACAGTAACAAAGTTGGAACCGGCCGATATCAAGCGGATTTTCCGGCTCCGGGTTGAGCTTGAAGCTCTGGCGATCGAATGGGCGAAAGAGAATATCAAAGAGCCCGACGTTGAAGAGCTGCGGCAAAGGATTCAGCGAATGGAAGAAGCGGCGCGAGTTCTTGACCTGGATCAGTTCTACGAAAACGATCTGGCATTTCATCGAGCGATTTGGATCTTGTCGGATAATTCATACTTGGTTGATGCGCTGGAGCGTGTAGTGACGCCGCTGTTCGCGTTTTTCCTGATGAAGACCAATCGCCAGCATGAGTCCTATGTCGAGAGCGCGGCCATGCATAAGGCCATCGTGGAAGCCATTCCCACGAAGAGCGCTCCTGAGCTCCGAGAGATGATGAAGCAGTCGCTCGCTAATTGGAAAGACGACATGATGAAGCTGTTGTTTCCAGTAGACCAGTAAGAGTATCCGCAGATTACACGGAATCACTAAGGAAGGACTTTGGTCTTAGGACTTTGGTCTTTGAGCTTTGTACTTTGAACCTTGCTCTGTTGATGTTGAACTTGGATCGATGGAAACATAAACAAAGTACAAAGAACTAAGTTCAAAGTTCAACGACCAAAGTTTCCAAAGACCAAAGTCCAAAGATTAAACTTAGTGATTCCGTGTAATCTGTGTAATCTGCGGATTCTTCGTGCTAGTCATGAATCACAACGTTCTGCTGCGAACGGAAAACGTTAGCAAGTCGTACGATGGCGTCCACGCTTTACAGAGCGTGGGCTTCGAACTACGCCTGGGCGAGATTCATGCTTTGGTTGGTGAGAACGGCGCGGGAAAGTCTACGCTCATAAAGATCATCACTGGAGCAGTCACACCCGACTCGGGAAAAATTGAATTGGATGGGAAGGCTGTCACAAACAACTCCCCACGTCTGGCGAAGTCACTGGGAATCGCGGCGATCTATCAACAGCCCGCTTTGTTTCCTGAACTGACGGTGGCTGAGAACATCGCGCTCGGTTTGGAGGGCACACGATCGTGGCAACTGATCAACTGGAACGAGCGCCGTCAACGCGCTGCCGCTTTGCTTGAGAAGACGGGCGCTAGAATTGATGTTGATGAGGACGCGGGCAACCTGACGATGCCCGAGCAGCAGTTGGTCGAAATCGCTCGCGCTCTGGGCGCGAGCGCCAGGGTCCTGATACTGGACGAACCAACGGCATCGCTTTCTGAACAGGAAGCCCAGAACCTCATGCGCGTACTGCGCGAACTTCGCGAGCAAGGTGTCGGGGTCATCTACATTTCACACCGGCTTGAAGAGCTGGCGGTACTAGCCGATCGCGTAACGGTATTGCGCGATGGCGCCGTCGTGGGCACGCGACAAGTTAGTGAGACTGATCAGCAGGAATTGATTCGGTTAATGGTAGGTCGCGAGCTGTCAGCCGTTTTCCCGAAACGAGAGGTTGAGTTCGGCGAGGTCGTGCTGGAACTCCGCGCAGTGGGTTGTCGCTCGAACGGTTTGGCCGACATTAATCTCTCGGTGCGGGCGGGAGAAATTGTTGGGTTGGCGGGGCTGGTCGGGGCTGGTCGCACTGAGTTGGCCAGGACCGTATTCGGCCTGGACCCTGCTGATAGCGGTGAGATTCGATTGCGAGATCGAGCGGTGCACATCAACGGTCCAACTCAAGCCATCGGATCGGGCATTGCGTATCTTCCGGAGGATCGGCGGCGACACGGGGTCATCATGGACATGTCGATCAGCGCCAACATCACGCTTGCTGCTCTTAAGAGACTGACGCGTTGGGGCGCATTTGATTTTGATCGCGAGCGGACGATTGCCACGGACTACACACGTCGTTTTGCGATCAAGACTCCCGCAATATTCAATGCCGTTTCTACCTTGTCAGGGGGCAATCAACAGAAAGTGGCGCTCAGCCGCTGGCTGGCGACGAACCCTGCGGTGCTCATTCTGGATGAGCCAACGCAGGGTATCGACGTCGGCGCGAAAGCCGAGATACACACACTGATGGGTGAGTTGGCCGCGCAGGGAATGGCAATTGTCATGATCTCATCAGAGTTGCCCGAAATTCTGGGGATGAGCGATCGCATCGCCGTCATGCGTTCGGGGACGATCGCCGGCATCCTGAATCGAGCTGAAGCCACTCAACATAAAATACTCGAGCTGGCCCTCGGACACGTCTTGAAGGAACCGGTTCGAATGAGTGCCGGAAGTTCAGAGTTCAACCTTTAGGTTGTGGCGTGGGGTACGGACAAGCTAAAGCTTGAACTCTAAACTGCCGATAATTGGGGATGTAATGATCAGCAAAAGAGATCTCATCGTTTCAACTATCACTGCGGTCTTAATACTTGGCGTTGTCGGCCTGGCGCAGACTCGCAAAACGTCGATGCGCTCGTCCGTGTTTGACTGGAGCGGCATTGAAGTTAAGCAAACGAAGTACGGCGCGCGCCGCGATGTTTTCGAGTCGCCAACCGCCACGCTCGACCAACTTGAGTGTCATGTGACCACGCTCAACGTTGGTGAGGCGCCGCACCCGCCGCATCAGCATCCGGAAGAAGCATTGGTTGTAGTCAAGGAAGGCGCGATCGAGGTGACGCAGAACGGAGCGACAAAGCGAGCCGGTCCAGGTTCGTTGATCTTTGAAGCCTCAAATGAGCCGCACGGCATGCGCAATGTCGGCCAAACGCCCGCGACGTATTACGTCATTAAATGGTTTTCACCGGGAACCTTGAAAACGAAGACTGTAGCCAGCGAATGATTCCACTTAGCGCAAATTTGTAGGGTGTCCCTCCCAAGAAACACCTGGCCGTGCGAGACAACTAACTTCCATGGGTAGAAGAAGTTAGAGACGAAGGCTCGAAAATAGCCGCTGGAGGGTTTCTTCACGACATATGCCGGCAGAATTGCCGGCTGAAGAACTCCGTGGGCACCCCACGTCGCAAAGGAAGGGCGATCACGAAAGTAGTGAGTTGCGTACGCATGGGGTGGCCACGGAGGGACACCCCTACAATGTTTTCCACCGCCCAGGACGAAGTATCACGCGACAAATGAGATCAAG
>JAMQPH010000719.1 GCA_023717605.1 Pyrinomonadaceae bacterium | reverse complement strand
CGACGTAGCGTTGAATCTGCAACGGCGTGCACCGACATTCTCGCGTCGGGTCGTTCCAGAAACCACAAGGACACGGATTCATTGCCGCCGCCAACATGAATGACGCGGGAAAAGTGAGGGACATTGCGGCCCGGCTAATTGTTACCTTCTGGTCTTCCAGAGGCTGGCGCAATACTTCCAACACGCTGCGATCAAATTCGGGCAGTTCATCCAGAAACAACACACCCTGATGCGCCAGAGAAACCTCGCCGGGACGCGGAACAGCGCCGCCACCAATCAATCCGGCATCGCTGATCGTGTGATGAGGGGAACGGAAGGGTCGTTCGGCCACCAGCCCGGCGCGGCCTGTCATCCCCGCCACCGAATGAATTTTCGTTAACTCCAACGCTGCTTCAAACTCCAATGGAGGGAGAATGGTCGGGAGTCGCTTTGCCAGCATTGTTTTGCCGGAGCCCGGAGGGCCGATCAGAAGGATATTGTGTGAACCAGCGCTGGACACCTCCAGAGCGCGCTTTGCCGAGAGCTGTCCCCGCACTTCACGAAAGTCAACACTGTAGTGATCAGACTTTATCAGAATCGCTGTTGGATCGATTTTCAGGGGCTGAGGAGGATCCGGGGACCGCAAAGCCGCCACCAGTTCCACCGCGCTCCGCAAATCAGCTACCGGGTAAACATTCACGCCCGAAACCACGGCAGCCTCCTTCGCATTCTCATCGGGTAGGATCACATGTTCGATTGCAGCATCGCGCGCCAGGATGGCAATCGATAGTGCCCCTTTGATTGGACGTACTCGGCCATCGAGCGAAAGCTCTCCCACACACAGAACATGAATCAGGCTATTTTCTTCCGCCAGATCACCGTTTGCGCCCAGGATGCCAAGGGCAATAGGCAGATCGAAACTCGCGCCCTCTTTCCTTACATCAGCGGGCGCCAGATTAATTGTGATTTTTTGAAACGGAAAGAAGAACGCGCAGTTGCAGATCGCGGCGCGAATGCGTTCGCGCGATTCGCGCACGGCGGCGTCGGGTAATCCTACGATGGTAACCGTCAGCTTGTCCGACTCCCCTCGCACGGGAGTCAGGTCGACTTCGATATCAACGAGATCTGCATCAATACCGTAAACGGCTGCTGAGAGTGTGCGAAAGAGCATGTGAGGGCTCCCGTGTGAGGACGAGAATAGGAGATAATCGGTACCGGTGGATTCTCCGTGAAAAGAATCGAGCGCGCTTTGCGATTTTCGATCGAAAGCGCGCTCACTTGTGAGCTATTGCACGTCGAGCCTAAACCAGGACGCGCTAACAATGAAATCTATCGACGTCGTGAAGGAGCAGCACCCGTCACCGGCAACTTAACCTCCTGGCCGGCGCGCAACTCCAATTCAGGGGTCATGCCATTCAACCGCGCTATTTCATTGGCATCCAGATTACGTGCCGCCGCGATCCGAGAGATGGTATCGCCTTTTCGAGCTCGAATCTTCGTCAATCCCGCCGCAGCCGGCTCGGTACTGCTCGGCTTCGCCCGCCGCCAGCTCGTTAAGCGAACCGAACCGCTCGGCACGACCAACTTGGTAGTTGATTTAAGATCCACGCCGCTGTTCATCGCCTGCAGTTGCGCAACGCTGACGCCAGTACGGTTAGCAACGTTCTGTAAGTCCTCTCCAGGCGCCACTGAGATTACACGAGCAGAGTCGCGTCGGTCTCCGGGAATTCGTTGGAGAATTGCAACGAACTGTTTGGCTTTTCCTGGCGGAACACGAACGGTATAAGCCTCGCCTCGGGGTGTGACGTCGCGTTTCAATTCCGGATTGATCGCGCGGATATAATCGACGCTGGTGTCGGTCGCCTCAGCTACCAACTGCAAGCTGGTAGCAGTCGACACCTGTACGCGGTCATAGGACAACGGAGCTTCAGGACGTATACCCTTGAAGCCGTACTTCTCAGGATTCTTCGCGATTAGGATCGTGGCCAGGATGTTGGGGACGTAATTACGAGTTTCCTGGGCAATGTAAGGGTAGATAGCCCAGAAACTCTTGCTACCCGAGCGAACAATCGCGCGGTCGACATTCCCGGCGCCAGTGTTATAGGCCGCCATCGCCAATTCCCAATCACCTTGATAGTGCGCGGCCAGAGTCTTTAGATATCGGGCTGAGGCCAAAGTCGCCTGTTCAAAGCTATTACGTTCATCGATCCATGCTGTTTGTCGCAAACCGTAATCGCGCCCAGTGCCTGGAATGAATTGCCACAGCCCGGAGGCTGCGGCCCATGACATCGCCTTTGGCTTCCAGGCGCTCTCAACCTGACCCAGCCAGGTGATATCAACAGGCACACCTTCCTTGGCAAAGATCTGACGTGCGAGTTTCATATATTGGCCTGAGCGCCGCAGTCCCGACTCCATCGTTGCACGGCCTCGACCCTGATAGAAATTGATGTATTGCTGAATTAAGGGGTTTATGGTGAAGGCGAAGTTGACGTTGTGCTTCGCTTGCTCGAGTGCCAGCACGTCAGCATCAGAAACATTCTGCTCGTCGGGCGTTAGTACAAGTTTGCTCAGCTCATCGAGTGGGGAAGGCTCGAATCTCTGCTCGAGAAATCCAACCTGCGGAGGAGAGGTTTTCTGAGGTGGAGATTGAACGTTCTGCGCCACAAGCTCTGTGACATTCGCCTGTGGGGCGCCGTGACCAAGCGGAACCTCTTCCCGGTATATCCGCTCAACCAATTCCAGATAAAAAGTCTGGAGTCGCTGACTGGCACGAACGTCAAGCCCGGATTCAAGAATAGCGTCAACCGCCCTGTCGAATTCATCCCTGGCTTGCTCCCGCTTATTGTCTTCGAGATTGAGACGGCCCTTGCGGAAATGGTCCTCGGCCTTTGAAATGATTTGGGAGACACGTGGATCTGACTTTTCAACCTCTGTTTGAATAGTACGAGCGGATGAGCCGGCAGGTATCTGTCCAAGAATGCTAGTCGCGGGGGCAACAAACGCGGCAAATAACGTCACACGCGCTATCAAACGAGGGAAGCTCATAGAGGTCAAATCGTTCTTCTCCTTACACAGGATGCGAATTCCCAAGTGACTACTGCATAGTCGAACCTTGGCGGATTCGTAATTTTTGCGAGGTAGCTAAAGGCTCCTTTAATGTGTTTGAGACCACGGACGCCGACCGGAGGTTAACACACGATTTTCCGGGGTGTCAAACAATAGCTACTTCAAAGAGACGGCTAAACGGTGAAGTTTTCCACCAGAAAAGTCGCTACTAACAGATGCACTTACCGCGTTCCAGGTTGGTTTCCGGGACAACAAGTGTGTGGTCTCCCCTGAAGTCCCTTATGCCCCAGGTTTAACGGCGACCGGTCCCCCCAGGTTCCTTTAAGTAGCCGACTAAGTGGTTTCCCTGATGCGAGCGCGGAACTGGGATCGATTCAAAAGCAGCACAAAGGCTCGATCCGTGACTTCAACCGCTCTTAGAACCGGTCGATTTCCAATTTGGAATAGACCTAATTCCGTACAGCGAAATATGTTACGTTTTTGACATAACTGAGACGTCAGTCGGTCTTTGCCTCAAGTTCCTCTCGATCTTCGCCTCAAACCTGGACGAGTCTTTCATGATCCGGGTCTCCGGACTCAAAGAGGCAGTTGAGCAAAACGTCACTGAACTGATTCCTCTCTACATGCGTCCGGCTACAAGGTCTGACAAAGGTTTGCCGGGTTCGAGTATAACCATGGGCGGAGCAAGTATGAGACTCATGAAAACTGGATGGTGAACTCCGCAAATGCCCAATTTGAATCCGAAAATGAAAAAGGAAACACTAACGCTAATAGGTGTTTTCGTTTGCGTTCTGCTGGTGAGCGCGTTTGGTGTTTATTTTCTGGCCGGTAAGACAAATCAATCCCGAGAGTCGGTGTCGCAGGGTGCGAGTACAACCACACCCGAAGCCGGACCGGCGGCACGTCAGCCTTCTCCAGCGGGAGACAAAGAGGACATCCCCTTCCTCGGGCGAATCCTGGGTACTGACACTCAAGACCAAGCGCGTATTCGCGAAGAGACTTGGATTGAAACTCTGGCAATGCTGACGGTCAGACTTATTCTCGCAGCTTTACTTGGCGCAATGTTGGCGTTTAGACCTCGCCGGCGCGTGATCAAACGCAACCCTTACGTCGCGCAAACTCAGATACTACTCGCAGTTGTTGCATCGGCCCTGATGATCATCGTCGGAGATAATGCTGCCCGAGCGTTTGGAATTTTCGCCGCGGTGTCGCTCGTCAGGTTCTGCACCAACATACGCGATCCAAAAGAAATCACAGTTCTGCTCATCAGTCTCGCGATTGGCTTGGCGACGGGAGTCGGGCGCTGGGATCTTGCAGTAATTCTCTCGCTCTTTGCGCTGGTATTACTTTGGGTACTCGAGAAACGTGAGCCTGAACAAGTTTTCCGCTCGATGCATCTGAAAGTCGCAACGCGCGATGTCGAAAGCACGCGAGCTGCTCTTAAAAAGGTGCTCGACGGGCATAACTTTGACTCCGAACTTCGGACAGTCAATGCTCCGAAAGGAGATGACCCTGGGACTTTGGTTTACTCTGTGGAGATTAGTCCTACGGTATCCACCGATGAGCTAAGTGAACAGATACTCGCGTTGGACTCTCAAAAATGTCGACGGCATTGAATGGGATCAGAAAAAGAGCTTTTCTTATGTCTACCAGTAAGTAGCCAGGTGGATGCAGATAAAAAGGTGCATTTGCAGATTAGCTCGCATTGCGGCCGGAAGCCGCTTGAGGCAAACGTTGAGGCCGCCCTCCCGAGCTAAGTGGCGGTACGACTTTCTCCTTAAGCGCTTCGCGAAAAACCTGGCGCATGTTTTCTACAAATACAAAGCGTATGTCTTTGAACAGCTCCTTCGGAATTTCGTCCAGGTCGCGACGGTTCTGCTGGGGAAGAATAATGGTAGACACCCGCGCGCGTCGTGCGGCAAGGACTTTCTCCTTGACTCCTCCAACCGGTAGAACATTTCCTCGGAGGGTGATCTCACCAGTCATAGCAACGCTCTTTAGTACCGGTCGCAAGGAAAGCGCCGATACCATCGCCGTTGCCAACGTGATCCCAGCTGAAGGCCCGTCTTTCGGAATGGCCCCTTCCGGAATGTGAATATGAAGATCGTAGTTGGAAAAGTCTTCGTCGCTAATCTCGAGTTCCTTCGCCCGTGATTTCGCGTACGAAAAGGCCGCCTGGGCTGATTCACGCATCACCTCGCCAAGCTGCCCAGTGAGCACCAGGATGCCTTTTCCTTTCACGCGGAGTGCTTCAATAAAAAGTACATCGCCGCCCACTGCCGTCCAAGCCAACCCGGTAGCCACGCCAATCTGATCCTTCTTGAGCACTTCTTCAGGAATGATTTTCGGGGCGCCCAGAAACTCGTGAAGATTCTTGAGCGAAACCCTAACCGCTCCCTTATGACCCTCGGCGATGCGCCTCGCCACCTTGCGACAAATTCTTCCAATCTCTCGCTCCAATTGCCGCAACCCAGCCTCCTGAGTGTACTGCTGAACGATTGCGGTAAGCGCAGTCTCGGAAATATGCACGTCGCGCGAGGTGATGCCGTTTTCCTCCATCTGTTTCGGCAGCAGATGTCGCAACGCGATCTCGAGCTTTTCTTCCTCTGTGTATCCTGCCAGACGGATAACCTCCATGCGATCGCGTAAGGCTGGTTGAATAGTGTCCAGCACGTTTGCCGTCGTCATGAAAATCACGTTCGACAAATCAAAGGTTACGCCGAGGTAGTTGTCTCGAAAACTGTTGTTCTGCTCAGGATCGAGTACTTCCAGCAAAGCCGAAGACGGGTCGCCACGAAAATCCGCACCGACTTTGTCGATCTCGTCGAGCATGATGAGTGGATTGTTAGTGCCTGCTTGCTGAATCGCCTGAATCACGCGACCCGGCATAGCACCGACATACGTCCTGCGGTGACCTCGAATCTCAGCTTCATCGTGAACACCACCTAACGAGAGACGAACAAACTTTCGTTCAAGCGCGCGCGCGATCGAACGCCCCAGCGAAGTCTTTCCGACACCGGGGGGGCCGACCAGGCAAAGAATCGGGCCTTTTGGCTTTTCCTTAAGCTTGCGCACTGCCAGGGCTTCGACAATTCGATCCTTGACCTTTTCCAGCCCATAGTGGTCTTCATTCAGAATCTGCTCTGCCTTTCGCAGATCGAGATTATCCGTGGACGATTTTGACCACGGAAGATCGGTCATGATTTCCATCCAATTCCGCAGCGTGGCGGTTTCGGCAGCGTCCGGGTGCATCCGTTCCAGTTTCTTTAGCTGCCGCAAAGCCTCATCCTCGGCAGGTTTGGGCATGCCTGACGCTTCGATTTTTTCTCTGAACTGGGCAATCTCTTCCGCCAGCTCATTGCCTTCACCCAACTCAGTCTGGATGGCCTTCATCTGCTGCCGGAGGTAAAACTCCCGTTGAGACCGATCAATATCAGCACGTGCTTGAGTATTGATCTCCTGTTGTACAGTCAGGACTTCGATCTCTTTGTTGAGCAACTCATTTACGCGACGCAGACGGGCGGTTGTATCCGCTATATCGAGTACAGATTGGGCGTCTTCAACTTTTAGTTCGAGATTTGAAGCGGAGAGATCGGCCAGGCGTCCCGCGTCGTCAAGGTTTGCGATGATGGCCATAACCTCGGGCGAAATATTTTTTCCCAAGTTAATAGCTTTTTCCATCGACGCGCGGACATTTCTAACCAGCGCTTCAACTTCGAGTGACCGCTCGGGAGGAAGCACTTCCTGCATCACGTGAACGCGCGAGCGGATGTACGGGCGATTCGTGTCAACTGATTCAATTTCCGCGCGGGCGAGACCCTGCACAAGAATACGAATGCGTCCGTCAGGCAACTTGAGCATGCGCATGATGACTGCCGCGGTGCCCACTCTATAAAGGTCGTCAGCGGATGGTTCCTCCTTGTCGAGGTCTTTCTGAGAGGCGAGCAAAATCATTCGATTCTCGCCCAGCGCCTCGTCAACCGCGCGAATAGATTTTTCTCGCGAGACGAATAGCGGCACGATCATGAAAGGATAGATAACGATATCGCGAAGCGGCAGGACGGGCAGTTCGCTTGGTATCTGCAACTGCTGCTCGCTGTCCGTAGTTTCGATGCCCTCGGTAATATCTGCTTCTTTGATAATTGCCATAAAGTGATTCTACTTGATCTAGGTCTGGAAGTTTCGATTATTGCTGGAAACTGTTGTCACTCTCCACCTGCTTCTTTTACTGCAATCCTGAATTCGGCGCCACGGCGATCTTCGATCTTCGGCAGACGAATCAACAGTATGCCATTGTCGAGCTGTGCCGTTGCGTCCCGAACGCTGACCGTCCACCGCAGCGGAACGATCCGGCTGAATCGCCCGTAGCTTCGTTCGGAGCAAAGATGCGAAATGATCCGGTTGCGTGGCACACGTCTTTTCTTCTCTCCCCAAATACGCAATTGAGTGTTCGTCAACCCCACATGAATCTGATCCGACTTTAGGCCGGGAAGATCAGCGCGAATGTAAACGGCATCGTTGGCCTCACAGAGATCGACTGGCGGCGCCCAGGCGCCCGAGGCCAACGGATCTTCCGCCACGGTAGCCTCCTGCAAGGCAGCAAACAACCGGCCGACGCGGTCGCGCAGACGTTGCAATTCGAGGCGTTCCAGCCCGGTTGTGCGAATGGGGTTGATCATCGAGTTCGGAGTCTCCTACCGGCCAGCCCGGATTGCGTTACCCTTTCTTGCTCCCGGGGCCGCTAGCGCGAGTTCGTACAAGGTGCTTCAACTCGGTCATGAATTCCGAAACGTCTTCAAACTCCAGATAAACTGAAGCGAATCTAACATAAGCAACTTTGTCGAGCTCTTTCAAACGACGCATAATCATTTCCCCTATCTTGCTTGTTGGCCGCTCGCGCTCGGAAGACTCCTGTACATATTTCTCGATTGCATTAACGATGGAGTCCAGTTTGGACGACGGAACGGGACGTTTTTCGCAGGCCCGCAACAATCCTGCCATGACTTTGTTGCGATCAAATGTCTCCCGCCGTCCGTCCTTCTTAACAACCATGTAGGGTATCTCATCAATGCGCTCGTAGGATGTGAACCGACGTTCGCAGCGCAAGCATTCGCGCCGCCGTCGAATTGCCTCGCCTTCGCGAGACTCGCGCGAATCAACCACTTTGTCTTCCAGATAGCCGCAGAAGGGACACTTCATAAGTCGCGAACCTCACGAGGGGAATCTTACCCACGCATTTCCGACAAAGATCACTCACTGGGAGTGGCCGTTTCAAGGTGATGCTTAAGGAGTAATTCGTCACGCACAATACCTTCATCTTCCGCGGCGTGTTCGACAGCTTCCGGAGACATCATTGATCGGAGCCGCGTCAGATTAATGTCACCACGCACGAAATAAAAAAAGCCGAAGACTACAGCTGGTCCGAAATCAACGACATGCATCACGATAGAGACTGCGGCTGCCGCCTCACGATCCACTCCAAGGAAAATCAGGCCCGCTGCAGTGGCTGCGTGAAATGCGCCGGCGGCTCCGCCGGGCGTCGGAACCAGTGATCCCACCAATGACCAACCAAGAATGAAGATAGCCTCACTAATTCCGAAGCGAAGTCCGAACGCGCGCAAGACCAGCCAATTAGCCAGTGCTATACCGCTCCACACCAACGCTGTCCAGGCTATCGTTACGGCAAGTTCACGCGCATCCACCAACACCCTTAGAGCCTTAGCCAATTGCTCAAGAACCCCAATGAGCGCGCGCCTAAATCTCTCCGGGATAAACCTCAGGCGATCAAGGTGCCTTTCGAACCAACCAATAATGCTGCTTGACCTTCTTCTAAACCAGGTCAGCCCGGCTACACCTGCGATTGAAAGGAGGAGCAGGACAATCCCCGCAATTCGAACTCGGGAAAATTCCGCTCCCGAGTTGGTTGGGGGCGTGAACCACAAGAGATTCACGGCAAACAGGACCACCACAGCCATCATGTCGTATATCCGTTCCACCATGATGGTCACAAAGGAGCTGCTCGCTCGCACTCCCGGATCACGCATCGGCAATACAACAGGACGCACCACTTCGCCCATCCGCCCCAAAAGAAAAACGGCCCCAAATCCAACTGTAGTTGCGGCAAAAAGGTGACTAAGTCTGGTCGGACCGAGCGGAGCAAGGAGAGCACCCCAACGGCAGGCCCGGAAGAGATAAGCGATACAGATGAGCAGCACCGCCAATCCCAGCAAGTATCGATTGGACTGGCTTACTGCTAGTCGTACTTCTCCCCAATCGAGTTTTCGCCCAAACCACCAAAGAATGCCAACTGCGAGACCGCAGAGTGCGCCAAACTCAATGTATTTGCGCGATGATGACTTCAACTTGATTGAATGCTCCGCTTCGCTGGCAGGCTCGGTAGAAAGTTGACTTAGTTAGAAAGCAAACCACAAGATATGGGGCCGCGGAGAGAGGCTACTACAGTTTCCCATTAGGCGGCAAGAATGGCTAAGATTGCCGTCCGCCGTTTGATGAAGGGGCTTTCTGCTGGATGGGGGCTATGCATTCAGAACGGTGAAAGGCTCATCTCCCTTTGCCGGAACTTTCGCTTCCGAGCCGTCGTAACCGCTCTCGACAAGGGAGTTTTCCACCTTGCCGGACTAGGTTAGACTTTAGCATCAGAGCCGGAGAAGACATCAGGTGGGGGCTGCAAGAACGTTGGCTGCCAACGAAGGAGCCGAATTGATTCGCAGGTGTCGCGCTGGAGATGGTGCGGCATGGGAGGAGATTGTCCAGAGTTACTCCCGACGCATATACAATCTTGCTTACCGTTTTACTTCCCGTGCCGACGCCGCGGAAGACCTAACGCAAGAAGTCTTTGTTCGGGTTTATCGTTCGCTGAGTCAGTACGATCCGAAGCAGGGTGACCTGCAAAACTGGCTCATGAGACTGGCTCGCAATCTCATCATTGATGACTACAGAAAACGACAACGAACGCCACACGACAATCACGCTGATGTTCTTGCCGACCACAGTTACCATCTCCACACAACAAGTCGCTCCGTGCAACAGGAAATTGAACGCCGGGAACTCGGCGCGCAGGTTCAGGCGGGCATTGACAAGCTCTCCCCCGATTTACGTACCTGTGTCATTCTGCGCGATATAGAGGAGTTGAGTTACCAGGAGATTGTCGATCTTCTGAGAATACCCGAAGGGACAGTTAAGTCCCGTATCAACCGAGGCCGCATCGAGTTGGC
Organism: Pyrinomonadaceae bacterium; assembly: GCA_023717605.1. GTDB lineage: Bacteria > Acidobacteriota > Blastocatellia > Pyrinomonadales > Pyrinomonadaceae > PSRF01. The sequence continues at coordinate 43,201 of JAMQPH010000719.1, read as the reverse complement.
CAAAATACTGCGGCGGATGAAGGTAGTGGCAATGAGTGAGACTTAAGCCGAAAGGGACTGCTCGCACATGGGGAGACGCTGAGCGGTTCGTTGCTAGCAAAAAGGATAGAGGGGTGGAAGAGAGAACATAATGCTTTGTGGAGATTTTGAGAACCAGCTGAGTGACTACCTCGAGGGCATACTTGACCCTGCTTCGCATCGGACCTTTTCAGAGCATGCGTTACGCTGCCCCGTCTGCCATCAGACCTTGAGCGAAGTCAAAAACACTATGCACGCGTGCCGAGTTGCGGCCGTGCCGCCACCAACTCGAGAGCTCGAAGCGCGCATCCTGAAAAAGACGATGCCGGAATCGGCTATGACTTGCCAGGAGTTTGAGGAATCTCTCACGGACTACCTGGATGGATTTCTGCCCGCGCCCTTCTACCATCGTTGGGAGCGTCATGCTGCTCTTTGTGATCGTTGCACAGAGATTCCCGGCGAAGTAGTTCGCTCGATCGGCGCGTGTTACACCTATATCAGCGAAGAGTTGCCGGTACCGGTTGGTCTAGAGGAGAGAATTCTGCAGGCCACAATCGGCACGCTGAAGGCTCAGGAGGTTCGTGCCCCCTGGTCTGCTCGCCTGGCATCACAACTTCGGATCTGGCTTGACCCGATTGTTTCCCCACAACTTGCAAGGGTTGCAATAATGTTGCTGGTCGCAGTGTTTGTGCTCAGCAACACGGTTTCGGCAGACGGATCGATTAGCGGGGTTTATCGAGCAGGTCTTGCTTTGGCAGCGCAAAGTTATTCGGGCGGACCGGAAGGTGGCATCAAGGAGATTACGAACGACCTCAAGGGCCTCGTAGGTGGGCAGGAAGAGAATCCCAAAAACAACTCAGGCCAGGGGCAAAAACCGGCAGAGCAGAAGTCTCCGACAAAACCGGAAGCTGCAGGTGATGGTAAGGGTGAGGAGAAACGTTGAGCGGGCGGCAAGGATTGGGCAATTAAGATGATGTACTGTACCTATCATCAGAAGAATCCGGCGGTGGTTCAGTGCAATCGCTGTGCTCGCCCGTTATGTGCCGCCTGTGATCACCGTATTCGGGGTTTCCCATTCTGCCAGGACTGCATTGTGGCGGGAGTCGAATTCCTGCGACAACATTCACAGGCCGATTCTTCTCAGGTGATTAGACGTCGAAGCTCACCCTTCGTGGCCACGCTATTGTCGTTTGTTCCGGGATTAGGAGCAGCCTACAACGGCCAAACATCGAAAGCGATTGTTCACTTTGCAATCTTCGCCAGCTTTTTCCAGATGGCAGTCATTACACAGGGACTGCTTTTCTTCATTCTCGGAGTTTTGGGGACCTGGTTGTTTGCGGCAGTTGATGCTTGCCGAACGGCCCAGCTGATGCGGGCCGGTTTGACTCCCGAAGCTGAGGAAGACGTGATAGCACGCAGACTTTACGGAAACCCTTTTGCCTGGGGTTTGACCCTGATCGTTATTGGAAGTGTGTTTCTCCTACACACACTCTTAGGTGTGCAGTTGCCGATTCGGGAGCTGCTTCCAGTTGCCTTGGTAGCCCTCGGTGCTTACATGCTGTTTGATTACATCCGAAGACGTAAGTCGTCGGACCGTGTAGTGCGATTCGATTCCCGATTGCCTCCCCCATCTGTCGTATCTACGGGTACTCTTGAATCGCGTTTTCGAACGGGAGAAACGACTCAGTTGTCGCGCAGATAGATTTAAGGTGCTGTTTTTTGATCGCGGTGTTAAGTTACGTGGATAAGGACTGAATTATGGCCAGCTTATTAGGAATTTTTGCGAGATTGGGCGGGATCATCGCGCTGATTCTCTTGGTTGTCACTCTGCTAAGTAAACTTATTACTCTTGTAGGGTTTTTGCTCGTCGCGGTGAAAGTTGCAATCGTTGTCATTTTCGTTGCGATAGTAATACTGATTATTCTAGCCATACTTCGTGATCGCTCCCGCCGTCGAAGAGAAGCTGACAATTTGTAGGCTTCTCTTGCCTTTCCAACGCGCACCTTCCCTTGCCATCCACCTCGCAGATTCTTGCATTACTTTTACAAAATCGTTGGGATTTGCAATGGTTCGTAACGGTGTGATAGGGTTTTGCTTCTTGCAGCACCGGCCGGATGGACGGCGCTCTCAACACGGGAAGGTTTGATTCATCCGCTGCAAATCTTCAAGCAGGTAAAGACCCTCGTAAAAAATAACTAAGCTGCACAGTTGTTGACGTCTACAGGACTGTGCATTTGCTGATTGCATACGCAGCTCCCAAACCTCTGCGCTGATGCATTGTGGAGACGCAAAATGGCTCGAGACGACCGATTCTATGCTTTCATTATTCCCCAGACTTCACGTTCCCGAGCTCGAATCAGAAGAATTTGCGTTGAAAAGAAGTCGCTCAAGCTCTTTGCGCTGGTCGCGGTTATTCTCTTCTGCAGCTGTCTCTATGGTTTTTACGGATTAACACAACAAGCCCAGCATTTCCGCACAGAGGCTGAGAATCAACGCCTTCGAGCAGAGAATGAAAGACAAAGACAGGAGTTGAATGAACTAAGTAATCGTGTTGAGGCAGTGGAAGACACATCACGTAAACTTGCCGAGAAATCTGGAGTTGTGAACGAGAACGACGACTTACCAGGCACGGGCGGACCGGCGATGCCTTTGGAGCCCGACAGTCTGCCGGCACTCGAAGAAAAAATGACTCAACTGGAAGAAGAACTGCACGCTTATGAAGCAGTGTTAAAGGTGCGTGGGTACACTCCTTCCGTCTGGCCCGTCGTGGGCAAACTCGAGAGTGCGTTTGGGGGGCGTAGGAATCCTTTTGGTGGGGGCTCCTACGAATTTCACACCGGCCAGGATATTGATGCGCCCTGGGGTGCGCCGGTAATCGCAGGTGCTACCGGTAAAGTAAGTTTTGTCGGTTGGCAGAATGGCTACGGCCAACTGGTCGTTATCGATCATGGTGGCGGTTTAACTACTCGGTACGGCCATCTTTCCCACATTGCGGTCCCTCAGGGAGCAACTGTGATGCGAGGCGAATTAGTAGGGAAGGTTGGTTCGACCGGGCGCTCAACTGGGCCTCACCTCCATTACGAAGTACGCATAAATGACGAGCCAGTGAATCCTCTGCAATATCTGCTCACTCCTGCTCGTTAGGGGCTGGGAATCGTCAAATCGGGCGCTTAAACCGAAAACATTTTGGGAAGCTACTAACCTCAGCATGCTCGTATTTTAAGCCGGAATTATGCTTGACACGCCCGAGAAGTTTCGCTTAGTATGCGCCGACGTTCCAATGCAGGGTCTCCTTTTTGACTAGTCCCAGCATTTCCGATCTGCAAGCTTTACAGTAATGAGTTTTCGAGTTTCGCCCCCGTAAGTGTATGCATGATGGAATTGCGCTCCCGCGCTTTCCACCATGCATTTTTGTTGGTTGTGTGTTTCCGTAACGCCCATTCAAAAGCGTGTCCGGCTCACAAGCATTAACCTCAGGTTGGTGCGGACTAGTGCGGAATTCAGCCTCGGTTCTTTGATTGTCCGAAACTGAATCTGGACTATTCGCCCCGTTTTACCGAATCGTTAGGAGGATTCGTTGTTATGTCTAGAATAACCGGTAAGGTCAAGTGGTTTAACAATTCGAAGGGTTATGGCTTCATTGAGCAGCCTGGCTCTTCAGACATCTTCGTTCACTACAGCGCCATTCAGGGTGATGGCTTCAAGACTCTCGAGGAGGGCCAGGAAGTCGAGTTCGAAGTCACCCAGGGTCCGAAAGGACCTCAGGCTGAAAAAGTGACTAAGACGTAAGCAAACTCCCCGGCTTGCAACAGCAAAGCCACTGACCGCTTCCGGTCTTGAGTCCGGCAAGCGCATCAACTAAAAAGGCGACCACATGGTCGCCTTTTTTCTTCACGTTCACTGCGCTTCTTCTATCGTTCAGCTCTGGCCTTGAAGCTTACGTGGCCTCCCTCAACATCAACTGAGAAGCACACGCGCTTGCAACCAAGTTTTTCTTTTAAGGTCTCGGCTTTCGAGGCAATCAAACGATGGAATCGCGGAAATGAAAAATCGTCTGTCGGTTCGCCACACTTTGTCTTTGCTTCAACCAGGGCGTTGTACAGATGCTTCACGGTTTCGACATCCTTGTTTGCGTCCTCACAAACAAGGGTTGTCCGAGTAAACCCCTCAACGGCTTCCTGCTTAGCCGTTGCCCGAGCAGCGGAGGCCGGGTCTCGACCTTCTTCGCGTCCCTGCATTGTACGCCTCCAGAGATCGCGGAAGGCAGTATATCTGGCAGCGAGTGAATTGAAGCGGTAACGTTGGGCAAAGGATAGCGTCCGATCGTCTCCTAAACGCTTCATATGCGTCTCGACGCGACCCTTCGTGTCATACGGAGGGCGTTTGGCCGCCCCGTTGAAGTAGACATCAAATTCAATTTTGAGGCGGCGGATATCCTCCTCCAGACGCGTCAATTGTTCATCGACCGTTGGCTGGTTTTCACCCACTGCAAATTTGTTCTTGCTCCGGGCTCTTTGTTGAGCGCGTAGTAGCTTGTTATCGGGGGTTCTCACTTAAGGCTTTCTCCCTGGCTGGAGGCTCTCGGCGGGAGCGTCGAGATTAGACGCTTTCCAGAGTCTAGGTGTTTGAAAAGCTGTGTGTCAACTACTTATTCCGAACTAGCATGAAACGGCCCGATGGCCGTCGGTTTGCGGGAAGATGACGCAGAAGTTATTCTAGCGATCCAAACCCCGAGGCCCGAACAGTAATCATGTCTGATCCAGTCACCGATAAAACAACCGCTCTACGCTTACTGCCCTCCGTCGACCAATTGCTGCGAACGGAAACCGCTGTCAGGCTAGGCAGTCTGGTGGGATTGCCGCGGCTTACCGTCCTGGCGCGGATCATAACAAATGAGCTGCGGGCAAAGATCCTGACTAGTGAGATGTCCAATGGCGACACCCGTAATTCCTTGCTGCTCCAGGCTGAGCAACGACTTAAGGAAGTCGGCGCACAGGAAAGTAAGGGTGGGATTCGCCGGGTAATCAATGCGACGGGAGTAGTTCTACACACCAATCTGGGACGCGCTCCGCTTTCGCAAGCTGCTCGCGCGGCAGTTGCTAACGAGGCAGCGGGGTACTGCACCCTCGAATACGACACTGTCTCGGGATCACGCGGACGACGTGGGGCACGGGTCGAGGAGCTATTAATTGAGTTAACCGGAGCAGAAGACGCACTTGTCGTAAACAACTGCGCCGCTGCAGCACTGCTCATTCTGAGTGTACTCGCGAGTGATGGCGACACGTTAGTTTCCCGCGGGGAGTTAGTTGAGATCGGTGGTGATTTTCGTGTGCCCGACGTGATGTTGAATTCCGGGACTCGCATGGTTGAAGTCGGTACCACCAACCGAACGCATCTTGACGACTACCGACGGCTAATTACCGAAAGTACTCGTCTCATTATGCGGGTTCATCCGTCGAACTATAGGATTGTGGGATTTACCACCTCGCCTTCACTGTCAGAGCTTGCTGAACTCGCCCATGATGAGAAACTTGTATTGTTTGAAGATGCTGGATCCGGGGTGCTGTTGGATTTAGGTCAGTACGAACTTGGCGATGAACCCGTGATTCGGGATTGCATTTCCGCGGGTGCAGACGTGGTTTCGTTTAGCGGCGATAAATTGTTGGGTGCAACACAAGCGGGGCTGATCGTAGGTCGACGCAACGTCGTCACCCGACTACGCAGACACTCGCTCTACCGGGCCTTACGAGTCGATAAACTGACTCTGGCGGCACTGGAAGCTACCCTCGAGTCGCACCGCCGTGAGACACGATTGAATGACATTCCAGCTCTTCGAATGCTTTCGCTGAGTAGGGAGGAAATTGAGGTGCGGGCGACAGACGTGACCAACGCCCTGTCACAAGGGTCTCCTGACTCGGGGCTGACAATTGCTCTCGAGGAGGGCAACTCTGCAGTGGGAGGGGGTTCAGGTCCGACCACCCATCCGGCTACCGTTCTCATTTCACTTCAGCATGCCAGTCTTTCCGCTGACGAAATCCAGCGTCGCCTCCGGCAATCATCCCCGCCGGTTATCGCCCGCATTGCTGACGCAAAGGTCCTTATTGATCTGCGCACTGTCGCGAACGAGGAAGAGTCCGAACTCCTTGACGCTATACGCCAGCTAACCACCGAAAACCTCAGGTCCACAGTTTAGGGGGTTTTTGGTTGGATTAAACAATCCTCGCGTTGTATACTCCCGCCAACGCTTTACGCCCCGTGAAGCGGCCGTTATTAAACCTACCTGGTTTCTGTTATTCATCTTGGCAAACATATCTTCGTATAAATCCGCATTCATCTCCGTAGGTCTGGCTCTGCTGGCCGCAATTGTAACTCTTAGCTTGTTTCGGATTAGCTTTCCAAGCTGGCTCCAATACGCGTTTGTGGCCGCTTTGCTGGCCGCCGTGGCAATACAAACTCAACGTCTCTGGAGCGAGAATTTGAGACTCACAGAGAAGCTAATAGAGTCATCTACCAAACTAAGTTCCTTTAGTGTCGACGAAGCGAGGTCCAGGCTCGAGAGCGGACTGAAGCTCCTGGACACCGTGCTCTCGCTGAAGGAAGCCGTTCTCTTTCAACGTGAAAGTAATGGGAACCTGGTTTCCGCAGCCAGGCTCCGCGCCTGTACCAGCACCTCACTCGAAACAAGTCGAAACTCCACCTGGCGCGAAGGCATCAACCTCTGTGAGCGGGCAATAAAAGCGGGTGAGATAATTACTCAGGAACCCGAGAACAGCGAGTTCGGCACCTGCATTGCGCTGCCTTTAAGTCACGAGAATCGCGCGGTCGGAGCACTCCTGATTCGACTCAATAATGAATTCGACAATGACGATCGAGCGCTGCTAACGGCCGTTGGTGCACAATTGGCGCGCAGTCTCCAACGCGAAGAGGCGTGCAGGTCAGCAGCCAGCCACAGTCGCATCTCCTTTCTGTCTGCGCGGGCCGGCGACAGGAGACTTGAACTACTGAATGTGCTCAATGGTCTCCTGTCAGAACAAGGATTTGGATTGAGCGCGCTATCAGAGGTCTATGAGGGAATGGCAATCGCATATCTCGACGGCACCATCCCTTACATTAACTCCGCGCTCTTGCGATTTGCTCACTTATCAGAGGAACAGGCACGAGATCTCAACCTCTTTGCCCTCCTGGATGCATTGCGCACTAGTGTGTTCGACGAGCCGGCGATTGCTGTGCGACGCGTGTTACAGACGGGGGACGCTTACGAACGAGAATTGCAGTTCCCTGACCGAAACGGAACATTTGGGCTGCGGATATCTCTGGTCTTCGATCATAGCGACCAGGAATCGCACCAACCTCTCTGCCTTGCTGTTAGCGTCAGAGACATAACGCGACTCAAAGAACACGAACAGTTGAAGAGTGACATGATCTCGTTAATGTCTCACGAACTGAGAACGCCCATTACAAGTATCAATGGTTTCTCTGAACTTCTTATTGCGGACGATCAGCTTCCGGAACAGGCCAAAGAGTTTGTGACGATTATCTCCAATGAATCCCAACGGCTCTCGCGAATGATCAATAGTTTTCTAGCCGTCACCCAATTGGAGCGAAAGGACAAGCAGGAAGTCTTGAAGATTCCTTTGCGGCTTGACCAGATCGTGCGCGAAACTGTGGTGAACTTGCAGCCGACAGCGAAGAAGAAGCGAATCCGGCTAGTGGAACAACCCAATCAAGGAATACCTCCCGTGGCAGCCGACAAAAGCCTTATCTCACAGGCGGTGAGCAACCTGGTCAGCAATGCGATCAAATACAGTCCCGAACGTACCACCGTTACCGTATCGACTGCTCTGGAAGCGGAGGCGGTGCGGGTCTCGGTTGAAGACCGTGGTTTTGGCATTCCGCCTGAAGCAGTGGATCGCGTGTGGGAGAAGTTTTACCGAGTGGTCCGTGAAGGGCAAGAGAAGGATGAAGAGTCCACTGGGCTGGGTCTATCTTTCGTTCGCGAGGTTGTTGAACAGCACGGTGGCGCGGTGGATTTGGAGTCGGAGGTCGGCAGAGGGTCCAAATTCAGTTTCACTTTGCCGAGGTTGTGATTGCTACCCCTCAGCTCTGTTTATCGTTCCCCTGCAAGAAGGTGCACGACAAGCGCACCTCTTATCATTTGAGTGGAGCGTCGACTCGTAGTCGATGGTGATCTCCTCGCCCGGCTGGATGTCGCGGAGTGCGATAAAGAGGATATGACCGTAGAGTATTTTCATATAGCTATTGGGTTCGCAGGAATGGTTTATGTAATGCGTTCCGTTCCCGCCCTTGCTGCCGTCGAGACTCCACCGCTCATTGATAGCGCAGATACGGAGTCGGCGCCGCCCGGCGCGGCGGTTAGCTTCGGCGTTGGATATTCTCTCGCCGGTATACTCCGCTATCTTTCGGCCGCGGGGAACGGGCGTCTTTGAAAAACACCCCTTGCCCTCGATTGTGGAGTACTTGATCTCCAGACCAGGATGCAGCTTTAGCTTCATTGCCGAGTGCCTTCGCCAACTTGGAAATCCTTAGTCCCGCGTGTTTGACGTGAGCGACGCCGGGCGCCGTCCTTCAACTAATGGCGCCCTCTAAAGGCCCCCATCTTAGCATTGCCGGCGTCGCTGAAAATTTCGGATTTCAATGAAAAGAAATGGCCGCCAACAGTAAGCTGGGCGGCCATAAGGCTTTTAGTGAGTAGGGCTTATTTGAGTTTGAAGCTCCGGGCGATTAAATCAGTCTGATTGCGAATGCGGGCCAGCTTATCGCGCAGCCCGGTGAAACGAAGCGTGTAGATCGTGCGGTTATCAACTTGCAGATAATAGATCCGACCAATCATCGGTTTACCGGTCTTGACATACTCATACGAGGCAGTTACGCCATTCAAGCGACCCGAGAAGCTGTCTTCCTTTCCTTCCACAAAGCCCGGAAGAAATCTGAGTTTTTGATCGCGATCGCGTCGGGCGAGATCAGATGCCGTGGTTCCTGCGTCTACAACTTCTTTTCGGATCTGTAAGTGTCCGTCGAGGCGATCCCCATAAACAAATTCGACGTGTTCGTGCGCCGCGTCGGGTTCCGAGATCACGCGCCACGTAGTCGAAGGCAGTTCAATTGTGTAGTCAAGCTTGTCGGTGGTAAACACCTGCTGAGCAATGGCTAGCGAACAGCTCAGTGCCAGGAAAGCAAACGCTAGGATCATTCTTAAGACTGGCATGTTATTGATTAGCTCCATCCGCGGACGGCGGAATAAAAGTACTATGCGTGAGTTGTTCGAGATCCCACCTGAATCATGAACTTCAGATGCATCGCGGCATTGCCTTGGTTGTCTCCCAAGGTCGGTTCAGCCATGGTTCGCCCTGGCCAGTGTTTCGCGTTGAATCTCTACGAGATGCTCAATTCCCTTAGTGGCCAGGTTGAGCAGTTTATCCATCTGCTCTCTGGTGTAAGGCTGACGCTCTGCTGTGCCCTGCACCTCTATAAAGCGGCCGTCACCAGTACAAATTACGTTCATGTCGACTTCTGCCCGAGAGTCCTCATCGTATTTCAAATCCAGTAGGGGCGCGTTGTCAACGATACCAACGCTGATTGCGGCCACCTGGCTGGCGACGAGACTTCTTTGAATCCTGCCAGCTTTAGAAAGGCGCCTGCTGGCAAGGGCGAGCGCAACATAAGACCCAGTGATCGCAGCCGTACGAGTTCCTCCGTCGGCTTGCAGCACATCGCAATCCAATGTAATGGTCCGCTCACCTAAAATCTTCATGTCAGTTACGGCCCTTAAACTACGCCCGATCAACCGTTGAATCTCGTGGGTGCGGCCGGAGGGGCCGCCGCGACCGGTCTCGCGCTGCACGCGCTGCTGAGTCGAACGCGGCAGCATGGCATACTCGGCCGTGACCCATCCCTGTCCGGTATTCCTCAGAAAGGGTGGCACGCGATCCTCGATCGAGGCCGAACAGATAACGCGGGTCTGCCCCATCTCAATCAGCACGGAGCCTTCCGCATAGGGCAGGTATCCGGGGGTTATCTTTACGGCACGCAGCTCATCGGCGGCGCGTCCATCAGTACGTACGAAGCTCATCGTGCCCCCACACTTCAACCGCCTCCAGAACCATCGGCGCAGCTCCGAGAAACCTCTCCGCGACCTTGGAGAAACGCTGGGCCGCGTCTGTTACGTAAAAGTGGTCCAGATCATCGCACAGCTGTCTCACCCGATTCTCGCTTGGTACTCTCGGACGAAAGATCCCTCTGGTTTGCAGCAGGGACCGTACCTCGTCCGCCGTGGCGTCTCCAGAATCAATCAAGGTAATATCTCTGCCAACTGCATCGCTTATCACGCCGCGTAGGATCGGGTAATGGGTGCAACCCAGAACGAGCGCGCCCAGGCCGCTTTTTTTCAGGTCACTCAAATAATGCTCAGCCACTGAACGGGCCACTTCCGTCTCGGCCCAACCTTCTTCAGCCAGCGAGACAAAAAGAGGACAGGCCCGTTCGATTACTACCGCCGTCGGATCAAGGCTCGAGATCGACCGGCGGTAAGCTCCGCTCTGTACTGTTGCTTCCGTTCCGATTACTCCAATTCGTTTGCCGTTGGTGCTCTCCACCGCTGCACGGGCACCCGGATCGATCACACCAATCACGTCCACACTTACAGCGTCGCGAATCGCGGGTAACGCGAGGGCCGAAGCTGTGTTGCAAGCAACTACCAGAAGTTTGATTCCGTGTGACTCTAGAAATCTCGCATTCTCGATGGCGTATCGTTCAACTGTGGCGAGCGATTTGGTGCCGTAAGGTACTCGCGCCGTATCACCAAGGTAAACAAAATGCTCGTCGGGTAGACGTTCATGCAGGGCGCGATAGACAGTCAGCCCACCCACCCCGCTGTCGAAGATTCCGATGGGAAGGGAATTTCGGATTGCGGATTTTGGATTGCGGATTTCGGATTTCAATTCTCAGGTCTCAGATTCAATTTCAAATCCCAAATCCGCAATTCGAAATCCGAAATTCAGAGGTGGTGGAGGCGCCGAGAATTGAACTCGGATCCAAGAGCCAACGTCGAAAGACTCTACATGCTTAGTCACTTCTCTTTCATGTCCGGCAAGCCGGACAAAAATTCGCTCGCTGCCGAGTCAGTGAAGTGACAAGACCTCAGCAGGAGCTAGTCCGACTTTGTTCTCGCCCACTCCCACGGACCGAAGGAGCAGGCCAGCTCAACTAAGTGACATCTCCCTCCGCGCGCATGAGCAACTTGCGGTGAGACGCTCGGTGCTTAATTAGGCAGCGAGAGCCAATTCATTGTTATTGGCAATTGTTTTTCCCTACGCTTTTTAACGAGCTGCATAGAGAAGCCCGGCATGGCATCCGGTCGATCGTCCAGGACTCCTGTCGAAGCCTGTCGCCCCCGTTGCTAAGGTGAGATTATAACAGAGCTTTTGTTATAATCCCCACCAGCGAGGCAACTTGCCCAAACGGGTAGTAATCCTACCGCCCCAGCCGTTTCGATATCGAAAAGAGGTTAGGTTCAATGGCAAAAATTACCAGAACGGTTCCAACCCGCGCAGTTCTGCACGCTCAGCCCGCCGAGCGCCAACACCTTCTGCGCCGATTCTGGTTGCCGGCAGTGTTGCTCCTGGCCCTGGCGGCTGGGGGCCTGACCGGCATGATCGCTGCCGATGAACTGAATTACTCGCGGGCCGCCAATGAAGTCGCGGCCCTGGCGACTTATCGTCCCAGCGTAGTTACTCGCGTCTACGCCGACGATGAGGAAACAGTAATCGGCGAGTTCGCCCTGGAGAAAAGGATTCCCCTTAAGTATGAAGAAATCCCGCAGCTTGTGAAAAACGCGATTCTGGCAGTTGAAGATGCTCGCTTCTACGATCACGTCGGCATCGACCCGATTCGAATCATTGGTGCCGGCTGGAAAAACCTTACAACCGACAAAGTGGAAGGCGGATCCACGCTAACCCAACAGCTGGCTAAGAATCTTTTTCTTTCACGAGAACAAACATACAAGCGCAAGGTAAATGAGTGGGCATTGGCGCTCCAGATCGAACGCTACTATACGAAGAACCATATCATGGAGTTGTACGCCAATCATACTTTCCTGGGCGCCAACGCTTATGGCATTGAGGCTGGGGCTGAGACCTACTTCGGCAAACAGGCGAAGGACTTAACGATCGGCGAGGCCGCCCTCCTTGCGGGTATTCCCAAGGCACCCAGCGAGTATTCACCGACCGCTAACGCAGTGAAAGCGAAAGAGCGAAGAGATCTGGTTTTGGATCTGATGGCCAAGAACGGGTTCGCAACTCAAGCGGAAGTTGATGCTGCAAAAGCGAACCCAATTCAGCTGGCCGACACGGCCTTTTACCAGTCCCAACCGCGGTCAAGCGCGTTTGATTATCCGGTGGAGCACGTCAGACAAGATCTGGAAGACAGGTACACAACTCGAGTGGCCCAGGGCGGATTATCGGTCTACACCACGATTAATGTCGAAGCTCAGAAGAAGGCGTATGAAGTGGTTCGTGCTGGTCTCAGACGTTACGATCGGACCAGGGGCTGGCGATCGAGCTACACGATGATTCCCACCTCCACAGAGAACGGAGCTGGTCCGCCGACCCAACATGAGTTGAATAGCTTCAAACACCCCGACTGGTACGGTAACGAATACCAGGAGGGCCGTTTTCTAATGGGTCTGGTCATGAAGGTTGATCGGACGAGAAATGAGGCAACCGTGCGCTTTGGCAACTACACCGCCACGGTTACGCCCATGGAGATGGGCTGGGGACATCGGCAACCAAAAGAGGAATTCAAGGTTGGGTACCTCGCCGAGTTTGATATTAAAGAGGTGGACAAAAAGACGCGCCGGCTAAAGGTCGATCTTTCACAGGTTCCCGCGGTGCAGGGCGCGATGATGACTCTCAACGCGAAGACTGGCGAGATCATTACCATGGTGGGCGGGTATGATTTCTACAGTACCAGCAAGTTTAATAATGCAACTCAGGCCTATCGGCAGACCGGGTCATGCTTTAAGCCATTCATCTACACCGCCGCCGTAGAATGGGGCATGACGCCAGACACGCCCGTCAGCGGCGCACCGATCAGCATTGGCTCCTGGAACCCACACAACTACGATGGGTCGCTTGGTAACGGCGACTTGCCTCTGAAAGTCGCCCTGGCGAAATCGATGAACATCCCTGCAGTTCATCTGCTGCAAACTGTTGGCATCCAAACCGGAGCTCAGATGGTGCGTCGCTTCGGCATAAAGGTTCCAATGGCACCTTATCTTCCTTCGGCACTCGGGGCGACTGAGGTACCTCTGGATCAAATGGTCTCGGCTTACTCGGCTTTTCCAAACAAGGGTATCCGCGTTGAGCCACACATGATCCGTCGGGTGCTGGATCGCGATGGCGCAACCTTGGAGGAGTGGGAAAAGACTACCTACAAAGTGATGAACGAGTATGTTGCGTTGACGATGGTTTCGATGATGAGAGGGGTGGTGGAGTCTGGTACGGCCACGGCTGCCGGCTCGCTCGGAGTTCAACTAGCCGGTAAGACAGGCACTGTAAACGATCATACTGACGTCTGGTTCATAGGTTACACCCCGACGTATGTCACCGGTGTCTGGATGGGTTATCCGGGCAAGAAAAAAGATCTCGGAAGCGGCATGACTGGAGGCGTCGGCGCGCTGCCTTTCTTCATTGATTTCATGAAGCCGTTTCTAAAGGACAAACCTAAGGAGACCTTCGATAAGGCACCCTCGATGCCCGAAGACATGAGAGAGCTCTTCCGACAGCGCCAGCGTGAACTAGCAGCTGAAAGAGCCCAGCTCGCTGCGGAAGCGGAAACTGAAGAAGGCGATGAGAGTGCGGTTACTGTGACCGATACGGAACCGAAGTTAGAACAAATAACACTGCCTCCACCTCCAAAGACGGAGGATCAACCCACGGTGACGCCTACCAAACCTGAAGCGGCTGCGCCCAAAGTGGAAGCTCCGGCACCGACTACGCGCCCGCGAGAGGTAGAACCCCAAAAGAAGAAGGGGAAGAAGGGCGAGGACGAGCCTGAGTGAAGGCGGAAGGATGAAGGCGGAAGGATGAAAATCGTTCCGCCTAGTTTCGTCCCGCGATGAGGCTACGAGTAACTCTTCTTCACTTTCGGCCGGTTCTTTACCTTTCTTGCAATAGTAACCAGGATTGACAATAGCTCTTCTGCCTCTTGGCGCAATCCTTCCAGCCTTTTGGGACCCACGACACCTGAATCCGATAGAAGCTCGAGCCAATATATCGTTTCTTCTAGTTCCTGGAGTGCTCCCTCAATCTTGCTAATGAAATCGGGATTTGACTTTGCACGCTGGGCCTCACGATAGTGTGCTCCAACAGATGTTCCCGCTTTTAGGATCTGAGTTCCTAATACTTGCGTTAGTCCCCTCCCGGGAAGTGCCAGGTACAGTTTTATGATTCTAAGGGCGAATTGCTTTGTGCGTTCTTTGAGATCTCGGTCCAGGTGAGGTTCTCCTTTTGTGAGTTAGTGAGGGGACACTTGCAAAGGCTATTCCGCCTTCATCCTTCCGCCTTCATCCTTATACTAGCTTATCCAACGCATAAGGAAGCATCCGCCGCCACCACGGCCAGTCGTGGTTAACATCTGGGCCCCAAAGGTCCAGCGTGTGAGGAATGCCCTTCGAGTTTAGAATGTCGGAGAGATGTCGGCTGCGCTCTGGCGCCTCGTACGAGCCCTGACCCGACATGATGAAAATGGCGTCGGCTCTTCGCAGGAGCGGTAGATGGTAGTCGTCATTTAGGTTTGGCAGGTAGTCAGCTGGATTGTTGAAGTAGACATTGTCGTCATAGAAGTCTTTGAGATAGGACCTCACATCATAACTGCCGCTCATAGCAATCACACCGCGAACCTGATCGGGATGTTTGAAGTAAGCATTGGCCGCCAGAAAGGCGCCCAGGCTTGCGCCCGTTGTGAGTGGCCTTGCATCGGCCTGGCCAGAATCTCTTCGAATTGCGGGCAGTACTTCATCCACGATGTAGCGATCGAAACGCGTCAGCAGTTCGGCCTTTAGATGCGGCGGCATCTGCTCATTAAGCAGACTGTAACGATTCACGCTATTGATTGAATAGGCACGAATTCGTCCACTTTCGATGTGAGGCTTTATGGCGTCAACCAGATGAAACCGTTCGTATTCAAGATAGTCGGCCGCGGCGGTGGGCAACATCAAGAGTGGCTGTCCGGCATGCCCATAGGCCACCAGCGGCATTTCCATATTCAAGTTGGGACTAAACCAGGCTGTGGTCCTGCGTTCCATATAGACCTTTCAGAAGTGAAATCAAGGGGAAGATGACAGAGCTTTGCATCGTTAAGGTTTTGGCAGTGGGAGATATTCTCGCAGTTCAGTGCACAGCGCAAGTTAACTGCGGCTCTGCTCATCTCCTCACCCGCTTGACGCTCACCACCCCGTCTGCTATAAAAACCGCTTCGCGCCCTGCATAGTTTGACACTATGTGAGGGCGCTTATTCCGCAGTAGCTCAATGGCAGAGCATTCGGCTGTTAACCGAAGGGTTGTAGGTTCGAGTCCTACCTGCGGAGCCAGACTTTGCTAGGGAAAAGGCCACCGGCGAACGGTGGCCTTAAGTATTTGTGACACGGCTGGGATCCGAGTTAAACCATCCAGCAATCATTCTGAACGACGCGCATCAAGGTGACGCTTCATCTTGAGCACTCTCGGTTCTTACCCACCTCCTACAAAATCAACTTATTCCTATTTATTCAACAATTGACAGATAGCCTGCTTCAGGAACATTGAGGCACAAGAGTTGACTAGATAATGTGAGGCCCCGGTTTCATATCTCTCACCTCACCAAATCTTAATCTGGAAAATTCAACAAATGACTGTAATCAACATAATAGTGAGCTTTGTCTTGGCCCTCGTGGTTCACGAGCTGGGGCACTTGCTGGCAGCCCGCCTCTGCAAAACCTCTGTAACCGAGGTCGGCCTCGGTTGGGGTCCGAAGCTTCTTAATGTTCGAGCTCGCGGCATTGATTACCATCTTCGTCTGCTGCCTTTAGGCGCATACGTCAGGATAGACATGGCTGGTTTGCAGAAACGACCTCTAGTCCAGCAGATTGTCGTACTGTTCGCGGGTATCGCCGTGAATCTCATCCTGGCAGTGATTGCCTGGGGAACCTTCTTTGGCACTCTCAATTTGGTCCTCGCAATCGGGAATCTTCTCCCGTTTTACCAACAAGATGGTTGGAAAATCGGCATGGTAGTCTTTCGGCGTGGATTTAAGCGGTCCAGTCCCCTAGTAGAATGGTGCTTCACGGTCTCGGGAGGTCTAATGGGTCTGGCCTTGGTGTCGCGCGCACTATTCAGCTTTTGATCAGCGCGGGTCAAGATTAGGCGACACTGCTGACATCCAGTGGATACCAGGCAGGGTTACTTTCGGTTAACCGAAGGGTTGGGTTCGAGTCTAACTTGAGGAGCCGACATTTCCGAGCGGAGGTACGGGCAGCAGGGAGCTGCCCGTTTCCGTTTTGGCCGTTCAGATTTCAAAAGACCTTCACTTCGGGTTTCGATTCGATTTCGGCAGTTGGCAGTGTTGCAATGACGCTGTGGTAATGACCGCGCTCCGGCTCGCCGGGCTTCAGGAACAGGTCGTCAAAGGTGATGCCTGCAAGAATGACGTGGTGTCTTGCCGTCATTCCGTCAGGCCGTCTGGCCATGACCCGGGGCCAACTCATCACAAACCGATTGTCCCAAACTCAGTCCTGTCATTAATGGTTGAGTTCGGACTCCTCTTCGACCTTACGAACGTGGAAGCGCCGAAGCTTGTGAGCGGCACTTGAGAAATCCAGACTCGATCCTTCATTTTAGTCACGAATTCAGGAAACTATCTTCTGGACTTAAACAACCTGCAAGTGTCTCCAGAGTTTGCCGTTCTCTGCGGTATGATGTGCACTATCAAGCGGAAACCAGCAATAACCGCTGGTCAGCCCTTGCGTTCCTCCAGAGTCAGACCGAATATCTCTTTTAGACGGCGGGCATCGGCGAGCGTGGCTAGCTCGTCTCTCATAAGGCGGCGGATGGCACCGCACATTGTTCCACCATGATTGAAGAAACCGGCCAAGAATTGAGCAAGCGTTCTCGCGTCCCTCTCTGGCAACGCCGATGGGCGCGATTGGCAATCATCTGGGGGATCTGGACCTTCATCGGTCTGGTTTTTACGCTACAGTTCTACTTCGCCTCATACCGCTCAGAACGTCCCATGCCGTTTGTTGATGCGGTTTACATGCAGATGATCTGGGCTTATCTCTTCGCCCTGGCGACTCCCCTGGTGCTCTGGACAGTCACCCGGATGCCGCTCGAGCGTGATAACTGGATTCGGAATGCCCTACTGCACATCCCGATTAGCATTGTACTCGGCGTCCTTCTCACGGCACTGGGACGCGTACTTATTTGGTTGCGCTGGGGCTGGCTGTACGACAAGCCACTCACATTCGAAAGCGTCGTCAGATTTGTAATTGCCAATTTCACCGAAGCGATAGGCATTTATATGCTGATCGCGCTCACCGGTTATGCATTTAGCTACTACCGCCGCTTTCGCGAAGGACAAGTAAGAACACTCCAACTCGAAGCCCAGCTTTCACAGGCTCAATTGCAAGCACTCAAGATGCAGCTTCATCCTCATTTCCTCTTCAATACCCTCCATTCAATCTCCGCTCTGCTCAACAAAGACGCCGAAGCGGCCCGCAAAATGATCACGCGGCTGGGAGATTTTCTGCGCCTCACTCTGGAAAACTCCGGCTCTCAAGAGGTAACACTGAGGCAAGAGATGGAATTTCTCAGTTGTTATCTTGAAATCGAACGCATCCGCTTTCAGGATCGGCTGGTAACGCACTTGGACGTGGCTCAGCAGACGCTGGACGCGAGAGTGCCGAATCTCATTTTGCAGCCCATCGTGGAAAACGCGATCCGCCACGGCATAGCGCCGCGCTCGACCCAGGGCCTCATCGAAATTGAAGCGAAACAACGAAATGGCAGGCTTCGTATTCAAATTCGAGACAACGGCCCCGGCCTTTCCGCACATCGGACATCCGAGAATGTGTTCAAGAAGGGTCTGGGACTGGCCAATACCGAGACGCGACTAGAGCAACTATACGGGCCGGCGCATAGCTTTAACCTAAGCAACAATCCCAATGGCGGGTTGATTGTGACTCTGGAAATACCCTTTCACACAAACGGCGTCGCTCCCAGCCAATCCGAAATCGCGTAGTCTCCAGTCCTGGCACTTCCAAAAAGACGGAAAGTTTTTGCCAGAAAATACACGCTCATGGTGTAACAGCAACAGGAGTCTCCCCGATCTCCTCTTCCCTGTCACCGTTCAGGCTAGAAAGACCATGATGGAGTCTCCCCTCATCCGGGTGCTATTGGTGGATGACGAGTCACTCGCGCGCGAGATGTTGCGGGAAATGCTCGAGAATGACCCGCTGGTCACGATCGTGGGAGAATCCTGTAACGGTCACGAAGCACTGGAAGCGATTCGGACTCACTCACCCGATCTGATTTTCCTGGACGTACAAATGCCCGAACTCGGTGGTTTCGAGATGCTCGAAGCGCTCGGAAAGGAAATCCCCCGAGTCATTTTCGTCACTGCTTACGACCAGTATGCCGTGCGCGCCTTTGAAGTACACGCCCTCGACTATCTACTGAAGCCATTCGATCAGGAACGCTTTGACATCTCCTGGCAACGCGCCCGGGCCCAGATTCTGCGCGACCGCGATGGCGGCACGGATCAGCGAATCCTGGCGCTCCTGGAAGAGATGAAGGCGGGTAACAAGTATCTCGAACGCCTGGTAATCAAGGCCAGCGGTCGAATTTACTTCCTCGAGACAGCGGAGATCGACTGGATCGAAGCCGAGGGTAACTATGTGTCTGTCCACAGCGCCAAGAAATCTCATTTACTGCGCGAGACAATCAGCAGTCTGGAAGCCCAGCTCGATCCCAAGAAGTTCTTGCGCATCCACCGCTCATCCATAGTCCGTATAGATCGCATTCAGGAGCTGCAGCCCTGGTTTCACGGCGAGTATCGCATCATCCTGCAAAACGGTACCCAGCTCACCCTCTCCAGGAATTATCGAGACAAGCTGCAGGAAGCGCTGGGCAAGCTTCCCTGATCGCAGTTATCACAGCCTCAAGCCCGCTGATCACAAGCGCCTGCCCTTCCGTCACAAAACCCGCCCTTTACTGGAAAACGTCCCGTATAACTGGTCGTGTTAATCCGGGTGATTGAAAAGATGCTTTGATCAAGCCGCACTTTTCAGCCAAGTCATCTTCGCGTTGCTCATGTTCAAGTGCTCGGTCCCCAGCGAGCCACAGTAGGGCCCGGACCAACTCCTTAATTTCGGTCAGGAGGTATTCCCATGAGGCTACGCGAATTTCTATTTGGTTCAGCGTTAATGTCCATTGCCTTAGTTACAACCAAAGCCAGCGCGCCGACAGACCCTAGCGAGTACTGCAGACCTGATTTTGGAGACGGCGCCGCCAGAATCGTCGAGACCAGGACGAGCGTGTCACTCCCATCCGCACCGTCGCCGCTGATATCTCAGGACAAGGTTTTGGGTTCTGCGTACTACGACACGGTGAGCATTCTCAGTTCTGACAATCCCTGTAGTGATTTCTTTGGCGGGCCCACTTCGGTCGAGATCTTCAACGAACTCGTCAGCAAGATCCGGAAGGACGCTCTCTCAGTGGGTATCGCCATGCGCATGTCAGGAGTTACGACCAACGTTCACGATGCCAAGACCAAAAGGAACTTCAGGATCTTCGATAAGGTGTCACTGAATTCGAACGGCCCGTTCTACCGCAAGAGAGTTGCGCCCTGGGAGCCTTCTGTGCCTAGGGTGGGTCCGTTCGAACCAAACACGCAAGAGGCTCGGGTACTAATACTCCTTCACGAGTTGGGCCATGTGATGAAGGGATCCGATGGCCACTGGCTATTACCAGATGATGGCAAAGACGAAGGACTGAGCCGGGCTAACTCATACAAGATCGAAGATGTCTGTGAAGGGGAGCTCAAAAGCCTGAGCAAGGTTATCACGACGAAAGATCTCGGGAAGTATAAAGGCCCCGACCAACAATCCGTCCCCACTACGAGTGGACGTACTCAACCGTAGGGCCCGCGATGAGTCGTAGTTTTTCAGAGAGTTTAAATACCACTAAGGAGGAGAGTATGAAATCGATATCAACCTGGGAGAGCGAACGATTAGTTAACGCGGTACCAAAGGGTGACGGGAATGGCGAAGCCACTCGTAGCAACGTCTGCGCTCTCAAGGAACTGACCCTCCGCCTGCTCCGCGAGGTGCAAGCCATCACGGAAGTGCGGACCTTGAGTCTGGAAGGTGGTGTCGACTTCTACGGGGAAGTGAGTCGCTTCGAGGTTGACCTTATCAAGCGAGCGCTCTTGCAAACGGCCGGGCATCAGGGCCGTGCTGCGAGACTATTGAACCTAAAAGTGACCACGCTCAATTCCAAGATTAAACACTACCACATCGCCCTGAACGGTTTCGCCAATGGTTATCCCCTAGTGGAAGCCAGCGATATCGAGACTCGTCAACACATCTGAGAGCGGCGACCACCTGGATTGTTGCCGAAAGTCACCCAGCCATCGCGGCTGGGTGATTTTTTTGCGCCTCCAAGACTATCCGCAGATTACGCAGATTACACAGACTGGAAGGAACGCTGGCCGTCACTACGCGTTTTTGACTTTCGTCCTCTTACAGCCCAAGTGTTTCTTTGTAATCTGCGTAATCTGCGGATAAGCGATTCCCAGGCCACGAAAAAATGTAAGCGCACTACCGCGGAAGTGTTCCTTTCAAAAAACCAAATCCAATAACAGCAATCCTCTCTTCGCAAAGTCCAAAATCCGCAACGCGAGTTTTCGTAGCCTCAAGGCGAGTTGGCCGACGGGAGTGATGAGTTGGCCTGCATGGCGTGTGGGCCAAGAGGCACGAGCATTGCACCTTCTCAGAGGCGTCAGCTTCGAGCTCTCTAACGCGCGTTCCGAATTCTCGGAACCTATGAGCGTGGGCCAGGTGGTCCAACATTCCGGCGAGACCGTGAATGCAACTCGAGGCTGCGAAGATTCGAAGCCCGCAACATTAGACCGGTGTATTCGCAGTCAACGCGCTGCTGTCGGTTTGAGTTCGAGCTCGAATCGCGCTGCTGATCCGAGTCAGACCATGAGCCTCAGCGGCGGAAAGTAAAGATGGTCTCTTTCAAGAAGTTGGAGGATGTACGATGCAAAAGAAAATGGGACTAGTAATAGCAGTCCTGGCAGTACTGTTGGCATTTACGACTGAAGGATTTGCCCAGGCAACCGGCGGATCTGTAATTGGACAAACGCTCGATCAAAACGGAGCCGCAGTTCCCAGCACGACAGTTACCTTAAAAAACGAGGCCACGGGCCAAACTCTAACCACCCAGACTACGGGCAATGGTGCTTTCAGCTTTCCCAATACACTCGGAGGTGAATACACGGTTACCGCGACCGCCTCAGGCTTCCAGGAAGCCACCGAGAAAGTAAAGGTGCTGCTCAATCAAGAGAGCTCCGTGAATATCATATTGAGACCGGCGGGAGTTAGTGGGGTCGTCGAGGTTACCTCAGGCGGTGAAACGCTTGTGCAAACCGAGACCTCGCAAGTTGGAAGAAATTTTGAGACGCGGCAAGTTCAAGACCTGCCAATCTTCAATGACGTGCGCGCCCTTGCTTTGCTGTCCCCCAATGTCGTCGCCCAGGGAGTCGGCGTAGCGGGAGATGGTGGTTCAGTGGGTGGTACTCGTCCGCATGCCAATGCTTTTAACGTCGATGGCGTGGATAACAATTCTCCGGATCTCACCGGCAAGCAGGTAAACATCATTCAAGATTCCATTTCCGAAGTGGCAATCCTGACCAATAACTTCAATGCCGAATTTGGCACTGGTGCGGCAGGCCAGTTTAATACTGTCACCAAGAGCGGTACCAATAGCTTTCACGGCTCAGCTTTTGGATACCTGCAGAATCGGCATCTCAACGCCACCACGACCAGCGAGGAGTTTAATCTCCAATCGGGTGTGATTACGGAAAAGCCGGCATTCACGGATCGACGTTACGGCGGGGCGCTGGGCGGGCCGATTCTCAAGAACAGGCTTTTCTTCTTTGGCGCTTATCAACGAGAACCGATAAGCCAACAGGCGAGCGGGGTCTCTTACACTGCGCCTACTGCCACAGGTCTAACCCAGATCGCTGGACTGCCAGGAGCAAGTCCTTTTGTAGTTGGACTGTTACGAGACAACCTGGTGTTACCCACCACTGCTACGGAAACCCAAACCGTGCTGGGCACACCTGGAATCCCGTTCGGTGTGGTTTCACTTGTCACCCCCGGAGGTTCGCTTGAAACCCAGTATCAGATCAATATCGATCATCTGCTGGGCACCAAGAACCAGTTTCGTTACCGTTTCAGCTCGGACACGATCGGCAGCGAGCAACCCGGCAGCGGCAACCCAAAGTTCAACAACAAACAGAATGTGATCGCGCGATTATTCTCGGCCGGTTGGATCAACACAATCAATAGCAGACTAGTCAACGAGGTGCGTCTGTCCTACAAGCGCTTCATCACTGACTACCCTCTAAACGATCCGGCGTTCAATACATTTCCAAACATCACCGTGGCGCCGCTCAATCTCGGGCTTGGTCCAAACCAGAACCTGCCCCAGGGCGGTTTGAACAACTCGTATCAGCTCTACGATTCCCTTAGCTACGTGCATGGCCGGCATAACTTCAAGTTCGGCGGTGAAGTGAGATGGCTGATCTTTACCAGCTTCTTCCTGCCGCGTGGCCGGGGCGACTACAACTACTCGACGATGGACGAGTTGCTTACCGACTCACTGCCAACCGTGGTCGACATTCGCGGCGTCGGTTCGGCGGCGTTTACAGGAAACCAGAAGAAGTATTACGCCTTCGCCCAAGACGATTGGAAAGTGTCACCCAATCTCACTCTGAACCTCGGACTGCGCTATGAGTATCTGAGTCTGCCGCGTGACGCGGCACTCCAGCAGTTGAACTCAATCGCCAACGTGCCGGGAGTAATTGAATTCAACGTTCCCAAGACGGACAAGAACAATTTTTCGCCGAGACTGGGGCTGGCCTACTCGCCGGCGTTTACCAGCAGGCTGGGCCGAATCATTTCCGGCGAGCGTGGACAGAGCTCAATTAGGGCCGCCTTTGGTCTTAACTACTATGAGACCTACCAGAATCTGTATCTCCTAAATCTGCCACCGCAGTTCCAGCAGGAGATCAGTGCCTCGGCGTTTGGTTTCACCCCGCCCTTCCTCCAAAGTGGTGGTGTTCCTCCGACTCCATTCCCACCGAACACACCAGCGGATGCGCGTGCTGCGACCGCTTCATTCATCAATAACGCAGTCGAGCCTTACATCATGTCGGCAACACTCTCTTACCAGCGTGAGCTCGCTCGCGGGACCGTACTGGAGTTGCGCTATCTGCACACAGCTGGCCGCCACTTGCCTGTCCAGGTTCGTCTCAACGGTGGTGTGGTGGACAACAGCCAATTAGTCATGCCGACTTTTCTGACTAATCCCACCGTGGACCAACTGGCGGGCCGGCCGACGCTGGGAAGTCTGAATCTCCATGTAGATCCGGACGGAACACAACACCGGTTTCCCACACGACTGGGAAGCCTCGGGTTCCTCGGAAGCGTCACCTCATTCGAACCGGAAGGCAACTCTGTTTACGATGGAGCCTCGATCAGTCTGACGCGCCGGATGACGCGAGGACTGGCGCTAACGGCGGCTTACACCTTCAGCAAAGCTATCGACAACTCGACCAATGAGTTGTTCTCGAGCACCGTTAATCCGCGTCGCGCACAAGATGGCTTTGATCTCAGTCAGGAGCGCTCACTCTCGGCGATCGATGTGCCCCATCGTTTTGCGGCGTCATTTAACTATGACGTTCCCTTCTTCAACCAGAGCACGAACGGATTGTTGAAAGGAGTGCTGGGCGGTTGGCAAATCAACGGTGTCTTTCAAACCCAATCCGGGCAGTTGATGACGCCGCAGTCAACCATTGACAGCAACCGCAATGGTGACACCGCCGGAGATCGGACTATCGTCAATCCCGGCGGTATACCTGGAACCGGTAGCGGTGTGTATGGAGTGAACGCGCTGGGCCAGCGAATCGTAGACACGAGTGGAGTGGACCTACTGGGTGATCCTTCGACAGTCGCCTACGTCGCTATGAACCCATCGGCGCAGTATATTCAGGCAGGCTTCGGTGCCCGGGGCAACGCCGGCCGCAACTCGCTGCGTACTAATAACTGGAACCGCACGGACATGGCGTTTGTGAAGAACATTTATTTCGGTGGTGAGCGCTACAATGTCCAACTAGCGGCTGAGATAGGCAACTTCTTCAACCAACGGATCAGGACGATTGGCGATTTTGGTTCACCGTTCTTCGTGAATCAGAACGACTTCAACGGCACCAACCAATTCGGGATCGGGGCAGTGTCCTTTGCCTTTCCCGATGTAACCAGCCCGCTCTTTAATAACTATAGCGCGGGTAATTTTAGCGGCCGCACGGTACAACTGCGCGCCAAGTTTATCTTCTGAGGAA
This sequence comes from Pyrinomonadaceae bacterium, assembly GCA_023717605.1. GTDB lineage: Bacteria > Acidobacteriota > Blastocatellia > Pyrinomonadales > Pyrinomonadaceae > PSRF01. The sequence continues at coordinate 18,502 of JAMQPH010000719.1, read as the reverse complement.
GATCATATTGACTGGCTTGATCGCTGAGCCGGTATTTGGGGAGCAGCCGCCAGGTGCTCCCCAATTTCTGTAGTCAGTACCGGTAGCCAATGGGTGAGCAAGATTTACCCCGACCAGCGCCGATCAACCACAGAGCCATTTGCCGTAGCCAATGGAACGTAAATTCAACCGGACCAGCACCGCTCAACCCACACATTTGTGATATCCAATGTACCCAAAGCTGAACTCCGCCCTAATTGACTAGGCTCATGCGTCTTGGACCAGTTGGGTTCTTGGCTCGATGAATGAAGTCCACCGTAAATGTTCGGAGGGCTAACCGGATGAATGTAGCATCAACTTATCACCGGGGAAATCGTATGTTGTCCGGTGGTGCTGACATAGTTGACTCCAGAATCCCTTGGCTATCCGCAAATGGTTCTCTGGTTGAGGGATCTGGCTTGGTTGAACTTGGCATCCATTGGGTACCGCAAATGGATCTATGGTTGAGCGGTGCTTACATGGTTGACTCTAGGATCCACTGGCTACCGCAAATGGTTCTGTGTTGAGCGATGCTGGCAGCGTTGAATGCCAGTTTCAACAAAGTGGCAACAATCGGTCCTCTTTAGATGCTTCGCACCTATTCTTACATTCTCTCGCTAACCCTACTGACGAGTGCTCCAAGTTTGTCCCAGATCCCCAAACGTTTGGCTGATTTCGAAGTACAAAAGATCAGCGAAGGTGTCTATGCAGTCATTCGCAAAGAACCGCCGGGCCTCACTGTTAACGGCAATAGCGTTTTCATTATCAATGAAGAGGAAGTTGTAGTCGTCGATAGCACGCTGACTCCTGGATCCGGCAGGGAAGTTCTAGATGAGTTACGGAAGCTGACCTCCAAGCCAGTGAAGTACGTCGTCAATACGCACTGGCACGACGACCACATCATGGGGAATCAGGTCTTTCGCGATGCCTTCCCCGGAGTCGTGTTCATTGCCCATGCGAACACACGCGAATACTTGCCCACCACTGGACTAACCAATCGCAAGCAAGCGATGTCTGAACAGGGCTATCCCGGATTTATCGCGTCTCTGAAAAGCAGGTTGCAAAAGGAGGAGAGCGTATTTGGTGGCCCAATGGACGACGAAGAGCGCACCACTTACGAGAGCGACATCAGGATCGCCGAACGCTACATGTCAGAGAATCCGGGCGTCGAGATAATCTTGCCAACGGTCACTCTAACTGATCGGGTTACGCTGCATAGCGGGAGTCGCACTGTCGAGATTCGGTATTTAGGACGTGGACACACCAGCGGCGATCTTGTGGTCCACCTGCCAAAGGAGCGCATCGTGATTGTCGGCGACCTGGTCATCTCGCCTGTGCCCTATGTCGGAAGTCCACAATCGCATCCCGGAGAATGGGGAGCTACACTCGAAAAGCTGCTGGCTCTCCAACCATCCATCATCGTCCCGGGACATGGTCCGGTGTTGCGCGACGATTCCTACCTGAAACTAATGGTGCGCCTGTTTGCTTCAATCAAACGACAAGTTGAAGCCGCGGTTCCGCGCGGAGAGACGCTGGACCAAGTGCGGAAAGGTGTGAATCTCGACGAATTTGAACAAGCATTCGCCGGCAACTCTCGGGTGAGAAAGCTAATCTTTCGAAACTACGTAGCCGGCGCTGCCGTGGAGGCCGCCTTCCGCGACGCGAACGTGAGGCAATGAGCTTACTGCATAAGTGATCCTGGTCTTGTCAGAACCGGGAGCGGTAGCGACCGGGTTCCTGTGGCGGACCTGTGCAAAGCGCAAGCTGTTAGCCGCATTACTTATTCCGCAAGCCGGTCGCTACAGCTCCCGGTTCTGACTGGCGTACGAAAAGATGTAATCACAGTGAACACCGGGTGTGTGTTCTCACCGCGAACGTCCATTAACCGCAACTTCCTTTTCACCTAATCCAAAATCCACAACTGCCCTTTCAACGCCCAACCAGTGAATAGGCCTGACCGCGTGACGAGCTGGCCTAAAGTGTTCACGGGACAAACGGCACAATCGTTGCACTCTCCAGTGTAGGCAGCCGTCGCCATTACCGGTCGCCTCTCCGACATTTCGGAAACAAATGCTCAACCTCCCCGGTGAGCACCCGGTGACCAATACGCGACAACACTTAGACACCCCAGTCGGGATTAATAGAAGGAGAGAATCATGTGTAAGACAGTGAGATTCCTGGTGCTGTTGATGGCACTCTTTGTTTGTACGTCAGTTTCAGTCTTTGCTCAGACGAGTGGATCCATCCTGGGTGAAGTCAGAGATGAGAAGGAAGCGATCATACCCAAAGCCAAGGTGACACTGCGAAACGTACAAACTAATGATTCGCGAACGACGGATTCCGACGACGAGGGCCGCTATCGCTTTAATAATGTGCCCGTCGGTAACTATGAATTGACTATCGAGGCCCAGGGCTTCGGGAAATATGAGCAGTCAGGAATTACGCTGGCTCTAAACCAGAACGCCGTGATTGATGCTTCGTTGAAACCCGGGGACGTTCAAGCGTCAGTTAGTGTTGTAGAGAATGCATCTCTGTTAAATACGACTACTGCGGAGGTGGGCGTCCGGTTTGACTCGCGGCGCATTTCCGAGCTGCCGCTCTCCACGAATCGGAACGTCTACAACGTCGCTCTTTCGGCTGCCGGCGTTAGCCAGTTAGGAGCTGGACAGACCAACTTCGCCGGCGGCGGTGCGGGCGCCACCTCAGGCGTTAGTTATTCGGCAAACGGTGGCCGGATTCGCTCGAACAATTTCATGATTGACGGTCAGGATAACAACGACTTCGGAGTCGCCGGAGCTTCAGTGCCGCTTAACAATCCGGACCTTATCCAGGAAGTAAGACTGCTGACCAACCAGTTCACCGCGGAGTATGGAAGAAATGGGAGCTCAGTATTTAACGCCATAACGAAAAGTGGTACCAACGGCTATCACGGTTCTGCTTTCTGGTTTTACAACGGCAACGCTCTGAACTCTTGCAGTAACACGAACAAGGCGGCCGGATTTTGCACCCCCAATGCGACTGACCCGTCCCTGCGACACTCTCCGTTTCGCGTTGAAAACCAGGTGGGCGGAACGATTGGTGGACCGCTGCACCTGCCGCGCTTCGGCGAAGGCGGACGGTCTTACATTAGCGGGAAAGATCGCACCTTTTTCTTTTTCTCCCTCCAGCGTTGGTATGACCGCCAACTTGGTACAGGCGCCACCCTCACAGGCGCGCCCACAGAAGCAGGCCGTCAGGTTCTTCTGAATGCCGTTGGCAATCGGCCGCAGGTCGCAGCTTTGTTGAGGTTTCTTCCCGCCGCACAGACACCAATCGGAACCTCCGCGTCGTTCATCACCAACGGACAAACCTTTAACGTGCCTCTCGGTTCCTTGACAGGTGCCACATCATTCTCCTTTGACGATTGGCAAACTTCGTTCCGTGTCGATCATCGGCTCAGCGACAAACACAGTCTCAACGGTCGCTATATCTATCAGGACGGTGACACCAACGGAATCGGATCACAGGTCACACCGCCGGGATTCTCATCAAAACAGGTGGCCCGCAACCAAGGCGTAAACATGCAGCTAACCAGCGTGTTTACACCCAAACTCATAAATGAATTGCGCGGAGCTTATCTGCGAGCAGCCTCAAATACTCAGGCCCTGGATCCCAGCGCAGAACTCATTCCCTCGATTGAGATCACCGAACTGGGCCTGGTTGGCTTCAACGCTGCTCCTGACCGCACCGGCATCGGACTTGGTGTCAATCTGGCTCAGTTCTCGTTCCGGAACACTTACCAGATGCAAGACAACCTCTCATACACCTCGGGCAGCCATGCCTTCAAATTTGGTTTCGATATTCGTCGCAATCAGTTGGCCCAGCTGTTCAAACCTACGACCCGGGGAAGATTGCAGTACTCCAGCTTGAATCGTTTTGTGAACGACGTGGCCCAGTCGTCCACGATTAACAAGGATCTGCAGGGTGTGGCGCGAGTTCTCCATCTTGACTGGCACGACTTCTTCTTCTACGGCCAGGATGAGTGGAAGGTCAGGCCTAACTTCACCTTGACCTACGGACTCCGCTATGAGAATCCAGGCCAACCGATCTCGGATCTAGTTGACTTTAATGCTCCGGTTCTGGCTGCCGCGGGCAATGATCCGCGCTTCAGAGTCGGGCCAATTCCCGAGCGCGATAAGAATAATTTCCAGCCGCGCATTGGTTTTAACTGGAACCTCCGGACCGGCACTGATGGGATCGCCGGCTTTCTAACGGGTGGCGACAAACTAGTGCTTCGTGGTGGTTACTCCCGCACGAATGACTATGCATTTACCAACATCGCGCTGAATATCTGGAGCGCTTTCCCATTCGTGGCAGCGTTCATCTCGCCGACTGCGCCGATCATTCTCCCTGGTGAGGGTACGGCCAGTAACGGCGTCTCGAGTGCCTTCGCTAACTTGAATAGTCCTCCGATTAACCCCGACGCTTTCGCGCGCACGGTCGTGTCCGGAGATTTTCACGCGCCGACGTACGATTCTTTTAGCTTCGAGGCGCAGCGCGAGCTCTCGCGGGACATGGTCCTGCGTGTCGGCTATGTGGGTTCAAAGGGGACCGGCTTATTTCAAACGCTGGACGGGAATCCCCGGCTGCCATTTTCAACAGTCAGGGTCAACCCCTCTCAGAACGTGATCCGGTTGCGCGCAAATTCCGGCTCTTCGACCTACCACTCGATGCAGGTCAGTTTCGATAAGCGATTGAGCCGTGGCTTCAGCTCCGGTCTCTACTACACCTGGAGCTCTTTCATTGACGACGCCTCTGAGATTTTCAATCCGTCCAGCGGCGAAGTCGCCGTCTCGCAAGACTCCTTTAACCGCCGAGCCGATCGGGCACGTTCCACTTACGACCGGCCGCACCGCTTCAGCGGCAATGTCGTTTATGAATTACCTTTCTTCCAGAACCAGAGTGGAATTAAGGGACACGTTCTGGGCGGCTGGCAGATTAACTCATTCTTTACTTTCCAGAGCGGCGCCCCGTTTACGGTCTTGAATGGCTCTGACCCAACGGGCGCTTTGAGTGGCATCGCCGGCCTCGTCGGCGATGCGATTCGCCCCAACGTGATCACGACCCTGGATATTTCCGGAATGTCGATTGAGGAGATCTACGCGTTGAGGAACACTCTCTTCCAGCCATTAAGAGGGGCAGCGTTCGGAGAACGTGTAGGCAATGCGGGTCGCAACATCCTGCGCGCCGATGGCATAAACAACATCGACTTCGGTGTAATGAAAAATACTCGTCTTGGTGAGAATCAAAGGCTCCAACTACGGGCCGATTTCTTCAATGCCACCAACACACGTAATTTCGGAATACCGGACGGTCGGGCATTTTCCACCAGCGGCGCAGCCAATGCTGCGTTTCTGAATCAGTGGAGCACGAACGGTGGAAACCGGCGCGTCGTCGTTGGAGTAAGATATGTTTTCTAAGGCGACTGTAGGCAGCCACTGAAATTTGGAGTGCGCCGACAGAGCGAAGCAGCGTCGCGCTTACGCCAGTCGGCCGCACTCCAAAACATTCATCCCTAAGAGTTCTGTTCCTAACCGCTCGCCAGCACTTAGCAAGAATAGGGGGGCCACTCAACCCACAGAACCATTTGCGGTAGCCAATGGACCCAGCACTCAGCAAGAACAGGAGCCACTCAACATGAGTATGTTGAGTGTAATACATCCCTTTGAGTGCGAGGTTTCCGCTGGCTACGCAAACGGTTCTGGTCCTGCTCATGCTCATGATGAGTGCTGGGATCCACTGGCTACCGCAAATGGTTCTGTGAGTTGAGCCGCCCCTGCTCGGGCTGAGCGCTGGAGATCACCCGGGCTGATTCGCTGGCGGCCACACGTTGGTAACGTCCAGCACTAACTTCCAGACTCCATTCTGCTTTTTCCAAATCCTGACGTAACTTCCTCGCTCGATGATCTTGCCAGGGTCCTGCTTGCTGCTAAGAATGTAAGTACCATGCGTGTAACCCAAATCTTCCGACTGCGAAACATCCGCACTTAACGGTTGCCAGGTCAGCAGGTGGCCATTGGAAATCTTCGCTGCTAATGCCTGAGTGCTTGCCGCGATCCCCTCGAAAGGGTAGCTGTTTTCACGGAACAACCTTAGATCCGGCGCGGAGTAAGAGGCGTACGCCTTAACCGGACCATCTGTCGTTGAGGCTTTTGAGAACTGGCGCTCACGACTCAGCAGGCCGGCGCGAGTCGAGTTGGGATCAGTTTTATCCGTTGCCTTCCACGACTTCACTTTGTAGTTAGTCGACGGCTGCCAATCGACTTTTGGATCCTTTGGGGCAGCATGGCTAATCCCGAGATCGGCCGCAAATTTCCAGGAGCCATCGGTTTGCTTTTTCCAAACCGTGACGAAGTGACCGTAACCCACCGGCTTTTCATCAGTGATGTCTTCTTTAAATTCCCACGGCCCAAAGGTGTAGCCGAGATCCCCAGCTTGAGCGATGTCGGCAAACGCCGGCTGCCATGAAAGCAATGGCCGCTTTTGTGTTGGCGGAACAGGATGCTCAAGCATCCACTTCTTCCCGTTTACGGCGCCGGGTCGGAACAACAGCCCGTCATCAGCGATGTAAGCCAGAAATGATTCGCGTATTCCTCGCTCTGCCGACGTCCGGGCAAACGATCGCTCGGTATCTACTACTACTTGCAACGCGGGCGCAGGTTCAGGCTGCTGTGCCGTCGTGTTGAGCCCAACCACTGACACGCACACCGTTAGCCAGAGTGCTATTTTCATTTGAGAATCACTCTCCTTCGAACTACGTCTCTCGCGAGATTCGGTTCAGGTCAAGTATTTGAGAATAATTGACTGACTGAATAGTTGAAGCTGCCAGTCGATGGGAGGCAATTGTGATGAGACGGCCCTGCGAAGTGACGAGGCGGCCGGGAGTAATCAGACAACGCGGGTCTTCCATTTTCCCTGGCGAAAAACCAAGACGCTCACAAAGGCCAGAGTTGAGAACGCAACCATGATCGCCAGGAACACTCCGCGGGGGCCAAGACCCAGAACGATTGCCAGGGTGTAAGCCAGCGGCAGTTCAAGCAACCAAAAGACAAAGAGATTGATAATTGTGGGTGTCCAGGGGTCGCCCGCCCCGTTGAACGATTGCGTGATTACCATCCCATAGGCGTAGAAAAGAAAGCCATAGGAAACTATGCGAAGGCAATCCACGCCATAGGGCACCACGTTTGGATCATCTGTGAACAAACCAATGATCTGCCGGGCGAACAACACAAACATGAGACCTACAATGCCTAGGCAAATCATATTGTAGAACCCAGCGCGCCAAACTGCTTTCTCGGCTCGTTCTGGTTTCTTTGCTCCCAGCGCCTGGCCCACCATCGTGGCAGAGGCGTTAGCCATACCCCAGGAAGGCAAGAGGGCAAAGATGATTACCCGGATGCCGATTGTGTAACCAGCCAGAGCATTGCTGCCGAATCTCGCGATCGTAAAAACCAACCCAATCCAGCTTGCCATCCCAATGAATACCTGGAAAGTGGCGGTAGCTGAGAGTCGAATCAGCCGCACCATGATCGCCGGATCAAGTTTCACATGCTCCCGTTTGATATCGAACCGTCCACCCGAACGAACCAGTCTGCTTAAGGCGTAGAGCACGCCAGTGCTGCGACCAATCGTCGTCGCCACGGCGGCTCCCATCACTCCGAGTTCCGGAAACGGACCCCAACCAAAGATGAAACAGGGACCGAGAATGATGTTGATGAGGTTTGCCAGCCAGAGCACACGCATGGCGATGGCGGCATCACCGGCACCGCGGAAAATGGCATTGATCAGGAATAGCAGGACGATCGAGGCATTACCCGCGAACATGACTCGCGTGAAACCTGCGCCTTGTTCTACAACCCATGGTGATCCACCCATCAGCGCCAGCAACCTCGGCGCGAGAATCACGCCCGCGGTCCCGATGACAGCGGAAACAATAAGTCCCAGCCAGATCACCTGTACTGCAGCTCGCGCCGCGCCTTCAGGATTACGTTCGCCGATGCGCCGCGCAATTGTCGCCGTGGCCCCAATTCCCAGACCGATAGCGACCGTATAGATCATTGTGAGCATCGACTCAGTCAAACCTACAGTAGCCACCGCGTCGGCGTTCTTGAGATGCGCTACCCAATAGATGTCTGCGACGGCAAAGACGCTCTCCATCAGCATCTCCAGTACCATCGGTATCGCGAGCAGGATGATGGAGCGACCGATCGGCCCTTTAGTGTAGTCGCGGTGAGTGCCCCGCAAAGACTCACGGATAGCGTTCCAAAATCCCTGCGGCTCAGGTGTCGCGGCTTCCCCGGCGTGGTCTACTGGCCTGGCTTCTGCCATTTGTACGGCTCGTTTATCTTCAAGAGTTCTGCCATGAATCTTCCACCCGAGGCCCGCGGGGTGCTGCCCTTGGTTTAAGTTCAGTCTCCTGCGCGTCCAAACTCTACGCAATGCATCGCTAAAAAGTTTTGTTCAATGTCGAAGAGCTCATGTGTTTTATTTCCCACTCGTTTGTTGACGTGGATCGTGTTGCTCACTAAAATGCGACGCATAGACTTGACTGATGCGCGTGGGTACCAACGTGCGACATCGGGTTAAAGCAACGGCGCAATGTTTCAGGGTGATCCCCTCTTGCATTGCGCTGTTTGTTTATTAGCAGCCCCAACTAATCCGTTCGTCTCAGAATGTCTACTTTGTGAGGTCAAGGCTGTACGACTGATCAGCTCTCGGCGCCAGATGACTGGCAGCGAATGGCTGAAAACCGAAACGTAGGTAAAGCCGGTTGGCGGCTGCCAGTTTGCTGGACGTCTCCAGGACCATTCGTTTAAAACCCAACTCTTTCGCCTGATTGATGGCGCGCTGAAGTACGTAACTGCCCAAACCCAAACCACGAATTTTCTGAACGAAGTACATCTTGCGAAGCTCGCAAGTGTCCTCGTCGATTGCGAAGACCCCTACACTACCCATGAGATTGCCATCCGGATCCTCGATTACCTCGAAGAACCCGCCGCGTTGCAGATAGTTGCCCTCGATATCCTGTAAATCCGCGTCTGTTACATTGGGATCCGGCTGTAAACCAAACTCTCTCAGAACGCCGAAAACGAGTTTCACTATTGGCTTTAGATCATCATTGCTGGCTGGGCGAATGGTGAGGTGCGTAAGGCCTTGTGGAAGCATTGTGGTCAAGCGGCAAGCGGTTATCAGGAGCAGTCATGAATTGAGCATTCCGATAGCGAACTATGCACCTGTTCGGCCGAAGTCGTCCTGCAAACGTACGATGTCGTCCTCACCAAGATAAGCGCCTCGTTGAACTTCGATGAACAGAAGGTTCTCCTCGCCAGGGTTTTCTACGCGGTGTGCAGCACCAATAGCGATGTCAATCGCCTCACCGGGGCGAACAACTAACTCCTGATCGTCAAGCGTCACCTTTGCCGTTCCCTGCACCACGACCCAGTGCTCAGCTCTCTGTGAGTGCTTCTGATAACTCAATCGTTTGCCAGGCAAGACTTCGATTCGCTTGACCTTGAAGTCTTTGCCCTCATCGAGCACCGTAAAAGTGCCCCAGGGGCGCCGGTCAAATCGATCGGATGTTTCCAAATCATCGTTCATTTGCACCACCTATAGACGCACCGTTTTTTGATGAAACCACCATTGAATTCTTCGCAACCTACCGACGAACGCACCCGGCGTCAAGTGGTTTTTCTTCAGGACATCAGACCTCGGAGGATTGGAGGGTGAATAGCCTCTAATGGTGAATATTACCAAAACGCAATAATAGTTGAACCCAATGCCGGAAAAAGACCTCTAATAGAACTGCTAAGAGATAGCGGACCAATTTGGAAAAAGCGAGCCGATCGCCTGGGTTCTGCGGGAGGGGTGCCTCTCGTCAAAAACTCCTTGGTTCGGTCAGAACGGCGTGTGCTATAATTTTCGCCGTCGAAAAACCCAATCAGTTCGGGTTGATTTTTCTCGCCCAGGATAGGCTCGAGAACTACAACCCTCCGCACTCTAGAGCTTGATTCTCTAGTTTTGTCTAATCTTAAAAACGATAAGCGACCGGGGTAAATACCGTCGATGCGTCGGGTACACTATTCCAATAATGGGCACCGCGAAGACACGGTGCTGATAGTCAACGACATACCCGAACAGTTGTGGTTGATGGAGAACCTATTACGTAAGGCCGGCTATGCAGTAATCACTGCGGCCGACGGACAGGAGGCGTTCGACGTCGCCAAGGGCAACCGTCCGGACCTCGTCATTAGCGACGTCTCCATGCCTCGGTTAAATGGAATAGAGTTTTGCCGGCTTATTCGACAGGACTCAGAACTGCGCTCAATTCCGATCCTGCTGGCAAGCGCCCATCGACGGGACACCGAAAGTGTTATTGAGGGGCTTGAATCAGGCGCCGACGATTATCTTGAACTGCCTTTTGACTCAACGCGCCTAATTGCAAAGGTTTCGAGATTACTGGAACGTTCAAACCTCGAGGCCAATTATCGTGATCTGGTCGAGCAAGCCAGTGACATTATTTTCACCCAAGACATGAAAGGGCGCTTGACGGGAATTAATGCGGCGGGAGCCCACTTTCTCGGCGTCGGACCGGAAGAGTTGCTGGGCACTCGCTTCACTGAGGCATTCAAGATCGATCCTCGAGACTCCGATCAAACGGGGACGTTCAGGCAACTTGAGCCGGACGGCAATCTCCAGTTCCGGACTGAAGACGCCAACGGTCGAGAGCGGTGGCTCGAAATCGTCACCTCTCCCACCAAGGATAGAAAAGGCGACACAATAGGTCTTCGCGGCGTCGCTCGCGACATCACCGACCGGAAGCAGATCGAGCTTGCCCTGCGCGACTCCGACGAGCGTTACCGGCTGTTGTTTGAATCTACTCCGCAACCGATATTCGTTTACGACGAACTGACTCTTGCATTTCTTGCGGTAAACGAAGCCGCTATCCTGACCTATGGGTATGATCGGGAGGAGTTTCTGTCGATGACCATCGCAGACATTCGCTCGACCGCGGATACCCCGGCCCTCCTAATTAAAACTCCGACTGGTATTAACGAACCGCTGATTTCCAGTCCCTGGCGTCACCGTCGGAAAGATAACAGCATCATCTATGTCGAAATGACCTCTCATCCTCTGACCTTCAACGGGAGCGCGGCCCGGCTGGTGATCGCTAACGACGTAAGCGAGCGGAAACTACTGGATGAGAAACAGCTAAGCTTACATGCTTCTCTTCAGCAGTCTGCAATGGAATGGCGCCAGACATTCAATGCTATCGAATTCCCGGTTCTAATCATTGACCTGGAGGGTCGCATTAAGCGGCTAAACCAGGTGGCCGAGGAGATAGCGGGAGTGAACGCAGAACAGATTGTCGGTCGCAACATCGCCGAGTTGGAGGGCAGTCAGCCGTGGAAGAAATCTTCAGAACTCATCAAAGCGATCCGGGCAAACGGTGGTTCCAGTTCAGCTGAGGTCAAAGACGAAGCAACTGGCAAGACTTGGGCAATAACGCTGTCTCTGATTCACGAATTCGGCTCAGTTGGGGAACGGGCGATCCTCATCGCCCAGGATATTACCAAGAGAACCGAACTCGAGGCCTCGCTGCGTCAGGGCGAAATGATGTCTCTGCTCGGGTCTCTGGTGGCTGGGGTCGCACACGAAGTTAGGAATCCCTTGTTCGGCATATCTTCAATCCTGGACGCATTCGAAACCCGCTTTGCCGACCGGACAGAGTATCTCAGGTACACGGACGTGCTCCGGGACGAGGTGGGACGGCTCACAGTTCTCATGGAAGAACTTCTTGAATATGGCAAGCCGTTCAAAGGAGACTTCTTTAAAATGTCCGTCGACGATGTCATCGCGAAATCGCTGCGCTCCTGCTTACCAGCCGCGGAGGTTGCTCAAGTAAGCCTGGTGAATAATATTACGAATCCACTGCCGAAGTTGATGGTTGATCGCAGAAGGTTGTCAAAGGTCTTTGTGAATCTGATTGAAAACGCAATCCAGCACTCGCCGTCGGGGGCAGCAGTAAGAGTCGAAGCTTGCTTGGTGCATGAGGCTATGCAGACCTGGATTGACTACTCTGTGAAGGATTGCGGCCCGGGGATCCTTGAAGAGGATCGATCAAAAATGTTCGAACCCTTCTTTTCAAAGCGCCGGGGGGGCACCGGACTGGGACTTGCAATAGCGGATAGAATTATGGGCGAGCATGGGGGCAAGCTGATCGCAGGCAATAATCCCGAAGGTGGTGCTTGTATGACAGCGAGATTCCCGGTGCCTCACCAGGAGGAGACCGTGGATGTCTAGAAATCGGATTCTGATTGTGGATGATGAGCCCGGGTTGCGCTTCGGAATCCGAGATTTTCTTGAGCTTCAAGGCTATGAGATTGACGAAGCCGAGAGTTGCCGGGAAGCGCAGGAAACATTTAGAACATCGCGTCCCGATATTGTCATCGCCGACTACATGCTTCCAGATGGTACGGCTCTGGACCTTCTCCCACGCCTCAAAGAAATCAATCCGGATATTCCCCTGCTTATTCTGACGGCCCACGGTTCTATCGACCTCGCAGTTAGGGCGATTAAGGAGGGTGCGGAGCAATTTCTTACCAAGCCCCTGGAGTTGCCGGCCCTGATGGTTATTCTTAAGCGCCTTTTGGAGAATCAACGGAACCGTCACAAACAACTCGCCAGCAGATCTCGTCAGGTGCGCCGCGCGATTAACCCATTCATTGGAGTGAGCTCAAGCATTCGCGCTCTCGCGGAGCAGGCAAAGAGAGTTTTGGCCACGGAAAGCCCGGTCCTAATTCTCGGCGAGACGGGTACCGGCAAAGGCGTGCTCGCACGGTGGCTGCACGATAATAGTCCCCGAGGCGAGGAGGCGTTCGTAGATCTTAATTGCGCGGGCTTGTCGCGGGAGTTGTTGGAAACTGAGCTATTCGGCCACGAAAAAGGGGCGTTCACCAGCGCCACGGCTTCGAAACAGGGTCTGTTTGAGGTGGCTCATCGGGGGACGATCTTCCTCGACGAGATTGGTGACGTCGATCTTCAGATCCAACCGAAGCTGCTGAAGGTGCTTGAAGACAATCGCTTCCGCAGAGTAGGAGATGTCAGAGATAGGCAAGTTGATGTTCGCCTGATTGCTGCGACCCATCAGGATATCGGCCAATTGGTGCGAGACAAAACATTTCGAGATGATCTCTACTTTCGGGTCAGCACGATACCGCTTGCCTTTCCATCATTACGAGAGCGAATCGAAGACATCCCGATCATGGCCAACTATCTTCTCGACAAACTGGCTACCGATCTCGGCCGGGGCGAGATTCAGCTCGAGCCGGATTCGATCAAAGCGTTGCAAGCGTACTCCTGGCCCGGCAATGTGAGAGAACTCCGCAACGTAATAGAACGCGCAGTATTACTGAGTGAACAGAAGAACATACGCTTTCAGGACCTTCACTTCGATGGCCATTCTAAGCGCCGGGCTTCTTACCTCGACTCGAATCTGACCCTCGACGAACTCGAGAAGCAGCATATCGAACGAGTGTTGCTCGAGGAGCAAGGGCGGGTGGAGAAGGCAGCGTCACGACTGGGCATTCCCCGAAGCTCGCTTTATCAGAAGATTAAGAAATACCAGCTCAGCTCGTCCAGAGTCTAGAATCCAAGTCTGAATCTCAGATTTTCGGTCTGAGAGTTCCGATACTCAGGCCCAAAGAGGTAATAGAATCAAGGTTTTCCATGATCCATGATGATGAATGTCTGTGGCCCAACGTTTGCTAAACAGACGGTGTGCCAATCTACACGTCGCCCTCGGATTGATTCGAGGGCAAGCTGGAACTGCGATGAGCCTGCACTTGCCCCGCAAGCTCTCCAGACCCCAGCCTTTAGCCAGGTAAGTACAACCCGAGCATGAAGCCCAGTAGTAAAGAGTTTCGCTCGGGAGTCTGCCGACAACTCTTTCCCAAAGTTTAGGGATGAACTGAAGGGCTCCCGATGAGAGTTTAGGGATGAACTGAAGGGCTCCCGATGAGCCCACAGGAGTGTTAACAATCGGAACTCAAGATTTTGGGGAGTTCTTTAACAAGGGTAGGAGGAATTTCAAATGAAGAATCTTCTTAGGACCTCGCTTATGACTGCTCTGGTTGCTGGACTGATGGTCTTTGCAGCAGCGGCGGCAAAAGCAGATCCGGTAACGTTTAGCACTACTGCGTCGTTCAACGGCGGTGCATTTTCAAGCCCGAACGCCATTGTTTTTGGCGGCATGGGTAACCAGTTGAGTCTGACATTTACGGGTGTCACAAACTCAATGGTGGACACCAGCCCAGCAGGCTTTACCTTTGCCAGTCTCGGCGAGATTCAGACTGCGACTATGGGTACAGGTGCCGCCATTACTGCCGGTACTACCTTCGCTCTGCGGGTAACCCAGACTGTCCCAAGCGCGGGATTTGACGACTTCTCAGGAACTCTCACGGGGACGATCAGTCAGAACAGTAGTACTGGAGTGATTGCCTTTATGGTAACCGGGGTCAACATCAACGGCGTGCAGTACGATGTAACTCAAAACCCGTTGAACCTGGTACCTCCGTCCACAAACAACGGAGTCACTTCGATTCAATCCCGGATTACAACTCCTACAACTGTTGTTCCAGAGCCAGCCAGCATGCTGCTCCTGGGAACTGGTCTTGCCGGTGTGGCTGGGGCTGTGCGCCGAAAGCTCAGAGCGCGCAACCAGGGCTAAGGGTAACTGTAGTCCAAGGTACGCATAGCGAATGAAAGTGCTGACCGCCCGTGACCGGGGTCATGGGCGGTTAAGGACAAGTTTATGCACACGAAGCCAATGATTCTTCCTTTAGATCTCAATGGCAAGATTTATGCCCTGCAGGATGAGAAGGGGAATACGATAGGGACAGGCACACGTGAGGTCTGTGAAGTCTTGCTATACATAATCACCAAGCCTCCTTCTCCCTCTGGGGCAGGTAAAGCCCAACTGCTGATCCCGCAAAGGCCCAATGTGCGGGCTGCTATAGCGATATAGCATCTGGGCCGGGCAGTAAGCCATTCTACCCTTAGCTCTTGTTTTGGACTGGCCTCATCGAAATGCTGACGCGTTTTTGTAGGGAGTTGAAAGATGAGTGCCATAAGAGCAAATGCTTTTACCAAGACGCGCGCCTGTCCATCAACAGAAGATATTTCTAGTCGCAGACTTCCTCGCGGTAAATCGGATCAGATGGTTCGTCATATTGCTGGCTGCGAATTTTGCGCAGCCGAACGGAGTTTTCTTTCCGCATACAGTCCCACCACAGAAGAACATGAAGCCGCAGAGATGCCGGCGAACCTTCGCCGGCTGGCTGAAGCACTGCTTAGGGGAAAGCTGAAAGACTATTATGAAGGATCAAAATACTCAGGGATCCTCTCTTACCACAACCGGGTTTCGCATTTGAACTAACCTTCGTGCCAGGGGTGTAGTTGGTTGCCAGGGTGGAACCTTCGCCGAGAAATGAATCAAGATCTCTCGGGGTAGGTTACGTCATTCTGCACTGTCTGGAGCTAACTCGAATCGACGCAGATTTCGTAATTGCGTCATCGATCGTTTCCCGATAACGCTCGTGAAGCAAACTCGATTTGGACATTTAAGAAAAGTGTCAGGACGTTTAAAGCGTATGCTCGGCATCCAAGGCAACCCCCGTGAAGTGGAGCCGCGGACACCCCGCCTCCTGATTATTGACGACGAGGAATCGATCTGCTTCTCCATGAGCGAGTATTTCTCGCTGCATGGATTCAATGTTGATACGGCCAGAGAAACTGAAGAAGCTGAAAAGCTGATCGAAAGCACTGAATACCGGGTCATCATCCAGGACTTGAGGTTGGGCACAACTCGCAATCCGGACGGACTCAACATTATTAGATTGGCTCACGAGCGTCATCCCGAAACGCGAATCATAGTGCTCACGGCCTACGGTTCCACTGAGATGGAAGATGAAGCCAGGCGCTGCGGTGCTGACGCATTTCTGAGAAAGCCAAAACCACTCTCACAAGTAGCGCAGGTGGTCCAGGGCTTAATCGAGTCTCCAGCCAAACAAGTCGTTAAATCAGCCTAGCCTGAAAACCTGATCACCAGTTTGGCTTTCTACAAATCTAATTTCCTCATCCAGCATGGGCCAGTCTCCGCGGTTTTAGATCTTCGTTTCGTCCCTTCTTTGACTCAACATTCGGCGCATATCTTCCGGTCCGTTCCAAATCATAAATAGTGTACCCGGTGTCGAACATGTCACGTGACGGATCTGCGTTGTCCACACTGTAGTCGAAAATTCGCCCATCGGTGTG
Source organism: Pyrinomonadaceae bacterium (assembly GCA_023717605.1). Lineage (GTDB taxonomy): Bacteria > Acidobacteriota > Blastocatellia > Pyrinomonadales > Pyrinomonadaceae > PSRF01. The sequence goes on along the minus strand of JAMQPH010000719.1, from coordinate 2,134 downwards.
AACATAGACAGACCCGCGGCGGCCACGTTCGATTTGTTCAACGGTCAATAGCGCATACAGGTGGCGAGGCTTGCCCAGCGTTCCGGTTGGATATTTGGGTATTAACTCTTGCCCGCTGGGAAGACTATAGACATTGTCTTCAAGTAGAACGCTTCTTCCGGACCTTTGCAAACGCGGACTAAAACCGTCGGGCAAGCCGAATCGAGGCTTCGGCTTCCTCGAGTTGAGAACTTTCTTTTTCTTCTTTAAGGAGCTTCGTTTCTTTATGACTTTGTCGAATCTGCGCTTAGTTTTTTCAAAAGGGTTATGCCCGGCAGCGGTTTCGCGGTAACTGTCTTCAAGGGAGGGATCGATATGAGCGAGGCATTCTCGGCAGGCATTGCGCAGTTCATCTGAACCATCCAGCAAGCCTTCAGTCAGTTGTTTTAAAGTTGCGCTACCCCTACGGACAGCTTCAGCCTTCTGGACCTCGGTCATCTCGGCCCATAGTTGCTCGCCGATGATCGACTTCGACATTTCGACCGAAGTTTACTTCATTCCCGTCTTCTTTCAAGGGTCTTTATCGTAAGCTGCCGGTGGTCAAGAATAACTTGCGGCCCCGCAGCGAAAGTGAGAGGCCGCTTATGTAAATTCGACTCTTGGTAAGTTCAAGCGGGCTGAGAGGCAGCGGCCGGAGCGGTTCGCGGTTTCCATATCGCCAAAAGTGCTCCGGCAACCAAACAAGCGATAAGCTGGTAGCCGATATTCAAAAGATACAGACCGGGCTTGCGCCCCTCAAAAATCACTGTGGCCAGCTGTGTCGTGGCGATAAAGCCCAGCCAAAGCCAGAATGCTGTCTGAAGACCACCAACCAGGTTGCTAGCCTTCGTATACTGCACGACATGGGCAAGCACGTAGACCAGCACCAGGGATGAAAGAAAGGCCAGTGCAAGCTCTTTCGTATTACTTTTGCTCTCCATCTCGGTGAGTTGCTGAGGTGTCCACGCCATTAGCTCCACAAATTTGTTTGAGAATATGCCGTACCAGACGGCCCCGAGGATCCAGTGCAGAATCCCAGCCACGAGCACTGCCGGATAGTTTATCTTCATGTGTCTTCTCCTTGGGGGGGTTATTGAAGTCTGAAGATCAAGGACGCAAGTTCGCGCACGCTTTTCAGTCGAACGCTACTGAATTAGATGGATTGCGGCTTCTCGAAAATTGCGGACTTCGCCTAAGTCTTGGTTTCGCCTCGTCGCGCCGCACTTCTGACCCGGCTAAGATTGCGGCGAGTTTATACCTTCAATGGTTGAAGTCAACATTTCCTGACAATCGTGCGGGCGCTTCAATGAAAGTCATGCGAAGGAGTGGCGGCAACTTTGAAGGAAAGTGGCCTAACGCGCTTTGCTTTGACTGAAACGACGCGGTCCTGGTTCTGCAGAGTGCCCTCGATTAAAAGAAACGGGTGGTCCACCAATACCAGGCGGTTCTTACTAAAAAGCTGCGGCGTGATGATGATGTTGGCAACACCCGTTTCGTCCTCCAGAGTTAGAAAAACAAATCCTTTTGCCGTGCCCGGGCGCTGACGAACAATGACCCAGCCGGCAACACGCACTGTGCTGCCATTACGCATCAAGGCAATATCGATCGCGCGCGAAGCTCCCAGCTTATTTAATTCACTCCGATGGTGGGCAACTGGATGACGTCCGATTGTTAACCCGGTGCCGCGAAAGTCCGCATCCAGCTTTTCCGGTAAAGTCATGGGGGCCAGAGGCGACTTACCGTCAGCCTCATGCAGCTCCCGGTACAGGGGACCGGCTGGCCGAGCTACACGTTCTACTTGCCAAAGAGCGTCGCGGCGATTTGTTCCTTTGTCCAAAGTCCCACGTCCAACATCCAACGTCTGTTTTGCTGTCCGTGTTTTTGACTTTGGACGTTGGACATTGGACATTGAACTTTCCTGGATGAAATTCAGCGCGCCCACCGACGCCAGCTTGCGCAATTCGTCTTTTCGCAGTTCGGGTACGCGATTGCGCAAGTCATCAAAGCTCACGAAAGGACTGGCTTTTCTTTCGCGTTCAATGGCTTGCCCCGAGGATTCGCTAAGACCTTTTACGTATTTCAATCCGAGACGAAGGACAAGGAGACGGGGGGACGG
>JAMQPH010000298.1 GCA_023717605.1 Pyrinomonadaceae bacterium | reverse complement strand
ACGGAAATCTCCCAATCATATCCCCTGTCCTTTACGAAGGGAGCAATGACCTCATCAAGTGTCCTAATCCACCATTCTCTGATGACCGAACCAGGTAAGGTCCTAGCAATATGGTCGACCTTGAACCGGACAAATTTGTTATGCGGCTCGCCACCTACAAAGCATGAGTCCTTGGGTACCTCCTCAAAAATGAATACCACATAGAACTTAGGGATCGGCATCCTCGCATACACCTCCGTAACCCGCTTGGCCAGAGTCTTTTTGTCTTCGGCAGTGAACGCTCCGACTGGATGATAAACTTTCCACAGTGGCATATCTCATCCCTCCTCATTGGTTGGACATTAATTGTGTTGGGCTTGTTCGGAAAACGGAGACTCACAACCCCCTCGTATCCGAACATTTTATGTCGATTCTTTAGAGACTAATGGTCCATCTGTGAGTCCTCCTATTCCTACCAGAATTCCGAGTTGCTACTTGTCATGTCGCTTGCCAGGCGAAGAGCGATGTGAATAGGCCCTTAGCGGTGCTCGACGCGAGGGAATCTCTTCGTGCCCGGGTAATGCTTCTGCCCCCATACAATGATCGCTTCCAATACCGGCTCTAGACCCTTTCCCTTCTTTGTCAGTAGGTACTCGTAGCGTGCGGGATTTCCCTGGTAGGTTTGTCGGGTTACAAGGCCGCCAGCTTCTAATCTTTTCAGTCTGTCAGCGAGGATGTTTGAGGCAATTCTTTCCGGAGAGGACATGAATTCCTGATAACGCCTTTTGCCCAGTACAAGATCTCGAATAACCAACAGTGTCCACTTGTCTCCGAGGATATCCAGGACATTGGTGATCGGGCATTCTGATCGTTCAAATTTCATCCTGTCATTCCATTGTTGAAGGTCGGGTGTTGCGACGCACCTGCTCTTTGCGAAGGGCATGCTGAGATGCAGAAAATATTATAACTGAGTCACTTGCATTATGCAATACACTAAGTTGCCATCTACTGCGAAGTCACCCTCGACGGGGAGGGCTTGACCAACTGGGCGGCTAGTAGCCCCGTGGAGATCACGATCCGGACAACGGTCGACGACCATCACTCCCGGTCCGATGCCGGCGAACGGAGAAGCCGCGGACGAAGACGAGTGACTTGAGCGAGGGTATTGCATGGATGGAGAACGACGAGCTGATGGCTGGAATAGGAGGAACGGGTGCAGGGAGACAGGCCGGCGTCAGGTGTTACGGTTCGTTCTGTGCCGAGGCCCGGTAGGTGAAATAGAGCACGATGCTTCCTATCAGAGCGATGATCAGGCCAACGGCAAATAGGGTGTCAAAGCTTAGGGGTGCGACATAGCGGTGGTACAGAAGGGGCAGCAGAATGGGGGAGATCAGGGCCAGGGCGAGGCCCAGCATATGACGCTTGAGATAGATCGGCTCGCCTGGCTTACGCTTCATATCCGATGAGTTCCCTCAGATATTTCCTCCACGTCCTTCTTCGGCTACTCCCTTGAGGGCGGGCTAGCATGGTCTCCCGCTGCGCCTGTCCAATGAGGCCCTTCTGTGGGCGCGTGTTGGACGAGTACCTGCGAATTCCCTACACCTTTCTCTAGAGGAGCGGCCAAGTCTGCCCTTTACTGCGCGCATCGAACGTGCACTTTCTGAATGTGCGCGTTCTGCGAGCAAGGAGGGCACCTGGCCGCTCCTTCCCCTCTCTATTTTACAAGGAACGGTCTTGAGTTTTCTCCCGAGGCGGTGGTGACGGTGAGGAGCACCAGGCCCTTCTTTCCGCCGCTTGGCACGGTCGTTGTGATGCTCTCGTTGGTCTGTTGAAACTGAGCTGGATGACCAGGGCCGAAGGAGACGCCACGTAAACAGTCGGCCTCACCGAAGTTGGTTCCGGTGATGGTGACTTTGTCTCCGGCTTCTCCTTCGTCGGGCGTGAGCTTGTCGAGGTTGGGGGCTTCACCGAAACAGAATGGAGCGTTTCCCGCAGTCTCGGCCGTGGCGAATTTTGGGGCGGCCACTTGTGGAGCAGTCGCTTTTGGAGCGGGCGATTTGGGGGCGGGCGCGCTTGCAGGTGCTTTAGCCGGCTTTTTCACCTTCTTCTCCTGCTTGACTGGTTCAGCGGCCCAGGTGACGGTCGGGGTGAACGCTGCCAGACTAAGTGCCAGCACTCCGATTGCGATTATCATTCTAGGACCTGCTGCTGTATACATGACTGGCCTCCGGTTAAATCAATCTTCGATCGTTGAGATATCGCCAAGGTCCTGTCCGAGTTCTTTCGCTTTGAGCACCCGCCGCATGATTTTGCCCGACCTGGTTTTGGGGAGTGAGGACACGATGTCGATTTCGGACGGCACGGCGATTTTGCCCAACTCCTTCAACACTTGATCCTTGATCGACTGGATCAGGGCCGGACTGTCCACTTCCCCCTGCTTCAGAATGACGAAGGCTTTGATGGATTCGCCGACGAGCTTGTGTGGTTTGCCGATCACCGCAGCTTCCGCCACGGCGTGGTGGCTGACCAGCGCGCTTTCCACTTCGGCGGTACCGAGCCTGTTGCCGGCCACTTTGATTACGTCATCGGCACGGCCCATGAACCACATGTAGCCGTCTTCATCTTTATGGCAGATGTCGCCGGCGGTGTAGCAGTTCGGAATCTGGTTCCAATAGGTCTTGTAACGTTCCGGATCTTTGTAGATGGTCCGCATCATCGAGGGCCAGGGCTTTTTGATGACGGCCAGGCCGCCGGCGTTGGCGGGGAGGCTGTTGCCTTCGCTGTCCACGACATCGGCTTCGATACCAAGGAAGGGCCTGGTAGCGGAGCCTGGCTTCAAGGGGACTGTAGGCAGGGGGGTAATCAGGATGGATCCTGTTTCGGTCTGCCACCAGGTATCCATGATCGGTTTGTCCCCACCGGCAGCACGATGGAACCATTCCCAGGCTTCCGGATTGATCGGTTCGCCCACGCTACCCAGGATGCGGAGGGTGGAGAGATCATATTTCTTGGGCCACTCTTCTCCGTAGCGCATAAGCAGGCGAATGGCGGTGGGGGTCGTATAGAAAATCGAGACGCCGTAGCGTTCGATTAAATCCCACCAGCGGCCCGGGT
>JAMQPH010000701.1 GCA_023717605.1 Pyrinomonadaceae bacterium | reverse complement strand
CGACCAGGTCTGGATGTTCGCGTCGAAACGACTGCACTATGTAACAGTCCCAACAAACTGCGAGGTGCGTATTAAGCACCGTCGAGAGGTTCTCGATAGGAACTTCACTCCATTTCACCAGCAAGTTATCGGGGCTTAACAGCGTTGGCTTATGGTCTAGCCACTGAAGTTCCTCCATCAGTTTGCCACAGTAGCAGCATTTCCTTCCGCGATACCATCGCATTAGCACGCCGCTAACTAGACATTGCCCGGGCGCTACGTCCAAATCTGTCAGGCACTCCTGTCCGCACCGCTCTTTCAGTGGCCAGCGCCAGCAGTCTTCCAGCCGAATGTCAGGAGGGCCTACAGTCGAAGTCAGAGACGCGTGCAGCGCATCAACTTCAACGATTGCGGGCCTTCCCGTTTCCGGACAGGTAACGATCTTGGTGCCTCGGTATTGGGAGAAGGCTCTAACAAGCCACCGGATGCCGAAGTAGGAGGCCGTAGCTATCAGTGCTATGACTATAAGATAAGCCGCGGTATTCATTTTAACCTCCGCTCAAGGGCATCCGGCCATTGCTTGCGTAGCGCGTTTCTCCTGGATTTCCTTGATCCTGGCACGAAGCCAGTCTCTAACCTTTCGCTCTAACTTCGCCTGGTTATCCTCAGCTTCCAGGTCTTCGATGGTTTCCCCGGCTTCGTTCAAAGGAATGAAATGACAGGGTATCTCTGCGCCCTGGTGCTCGGGGTCGACGAAATCGAGCAAATGGCATTCATTGCACGGGTGAGCACGGTAGGGATAACCGTAGTTGATGCAGGTCAGGGAGTCCTGGAAAGCTGACTTTGGCTTCCACGGAGTGCGGACCGAACGACCGTATCCGCCCTTCTCGATGAAATCGAGCTCTTCTTTGAGCAGTTCGAGAATGTCGCGATCGTCTTTAGCCATGTCAACAACCTCCAATTCTCCGTGACCTAACTTATACAGCCTGCCGCTGCTTTTTCTGAATCAATCTAGGTATCCAACCATCTTCTGTAAGGGCAAAGCATGTGCCGAAAGGATCGGGACGGAATTGCTAGTTAGGTTGAGATTGCAGTGGGTCAAGCTGCGCAAACTTCCGCAGGCTCTTGCGGGAAAGTGCTCAGCCAGGTGGGTTTTAGGAGGAGTGTATTGGCTGGTGGCGAAGCGTGCTGATCGCGCGATGCGCGGCGGCAGGCGAGAGCCCTGCGAACCCAGTGAAAAGAGAGGCGATTAGGGCTACTAAGGGGCGCCGAAACGGTGGTAGTTGCCGGCTCCGGCACTGCTCGCGCTTGGCGTTTCGCGGTTTCCCTTAACGCTCTCTGACTCGCTCGTTGTGGTGAGTTGCTCTTTGAATAGCCGCGCCGAAGCATCGAGAAAATCGTAAGAAGTCACAATCCCCACGAGACGCCCGTCGTCGAGAACAGGGAGACAACCAACTCTATTTAGCCGCATGATCTCCATTGCCTCCAAGGTAGGGGTTGTTGAAGAAACCGTGAGCGGATTAGTAGTCATGATTTCCCGAACAGTCACATGATTTTCATTGTTGGCTGATGCCCCCCGAGTAAGCAGTCGAAGCAGAGCCCGATGCGACACGAGACCAACCAGCCGTCCTTGATCGTCTTCTACGGGAACATGCCGGATATGTCTCCAGGTCATTACACTAGCTGCGAGATCCACTAAGTCATCCGGGCGAACTGTAAAAAGATCAGTTGCCATGAACTGTCCAACCGTTTGATAACTCTGGCGCCAATCATCCGATTCGTTCACTTCGAGTACCGGCCAGTGATGAACCGGTTCTTCACCTTTCTGCCTCATTAGTATCTCTCCTGCCAGTAGTCTGTTTCGAACTTCACGTGGCTGGTCATTCAACGCACCGAGCGACTTCATCATCCACTGGGCGCCTGTTTGACCGCTGCGAGTACGCTCCTCAATAACGCCGAGGTAATGATCGACTTCCGCCGGGGTCACAGAGGCTTCCTTAAGTCCCTGGCGTGCCAGCGGGAGCAAGTGATCAAGTATGAGTTCCGATGCTGAGTGGGTCTTTCCGTCAATCCAGTCAAATTGCGCGCTCAAGCCGTGTCGCGCGGCGGCGAAGAAGTTTGTTTTGGCGTCGTCAAACGACATGATTTTCGCTATGTCGCCATACTCGTTCGGCAAGGAAATCATGAGTCCGACAAAGAACGCCGCATTGGCAATTTCGTCGAGAACTGTTGGGCCTGAGGGAAGGGCTCGATTCTCGATTCTCAAATGAGCAACTCCGTTCGCTACTCCGTAACAAGCTCGATTCCATGGCCAGACTGTGCCGTTGTGCATGCGCAAGGCGGAGAGTTCCGGGATCTGACCGTGAGCCAGCAGCGAAAGGGGGTTCTCGTCGGCCTCTCTGATCATGATCACGCGAAAACGCGCAATTTGGTCCTGGAATAGCTCCAGCACTGACTTGCTAAGCCAACTATCGCCGAAGCCCACTCGTGTCGGGTGACTACGGGCCTGCTGGGTTGCCGAACGAGCGTCGGTTGAATGTTGGAATAGGGCAAGTCGCGTTTCTTGCCACAAACGGTGACCAAACAGAAGGGGAGAATTCACCGCCGCCGCAAGCACTGGCGCCGTAATCGCTTGAGCCAGGTTGTAGAGACACGCAAATTCCTTTGGGCCTACCTGAAGATGCAGTTGAAAGCTAGTGTTGCAGGACTCCATCATGATGTTGTCATGCGTAAGCTGAAGCTCATCAAGTCCTTTGATGTGAATTGAAAATGGGCCTCCGCGAAGCTTGGTTACCGAGTGGTTCAACTGGTAATAGCGAGGGGCGGGTGTAATGTTTTCAAGTGTGAGATCTTGCTTCTGTAGTGTGGGCAAGATTCCGGCCAGCAGAACGTCGGCGCCGAAGTGGTTTGCGCTCGCCCGCGCTCCTGCCAGAACCTCCTTCAGTTCTGCCTCCATTTGCCCAAAACAGTCGCCGGTAAGGACCAGCGGCGTGAGATTCGCTTCAAGATTGAACCTTGCAATCTCGGTAGTCAGTCTCGGATCTTTGGCACGTTTGAGTACCTCAATCGCAACCGGCGCCGGCCGTAGCCGTTCGTCAATGAGAAACATCTCCTGTTCGGCGCCAATGCGGCGGACGCCGCTTTCAATCAGGTCGTTGTCGAGCATGTAGTCAAGCGCGCGAAGATCGTCCAGCAGCGCCTTCATGAAAACCTGCAGTTTTTGCTCGTCAAGCTCTTCCTCTACCTTATGCTCGCCCATAATCAAACCGTTCGGATTGGTTAACCGTCTGCAACTCGCTTCTCAGGCTGGACTTCGGTACCTCGTTGGCGAGAGCAATTGACGTACCCACGCATCTTTGTGGTTGCAATCGAGTTGGATCAGTGTTCCCACTCATAGGTTCTGCGGAATTCCCCGCGTCTCTCTTAGCAGAATTACCCAAGGAGCCACCGAGAGAGCAAAGGAAACGTCGTATTATATCGAACGGCGTGGCCCTTGGTCCGACATGGGTGAAACCATCTGCGGTTCGCCAAGAGGCGGTGTGATTGGGACATGTTAATCGAAAAGGGGGTATTTAGCGATGCTGAAGCGGCTTTTCATTTTGCCTGCGTCAATAAATGATTCTGTGAGGTCTCCTTGAAGTGCGATTCTCTCAAGAGGTGGCTGTTGATATAACAACGAGCCGAATGTAAGTGTTTGTCCAGCGTTGCGAATAGGTTTGGCCAGTTCATGCCGGAAACGTCACACATCCCGCAGACCGTCGGCGGCGTCATTGCGTTGTTGATGATCGCAGCCGCAGTTTTAGTTCTGACCAGGCGGCTTAAGTTCCCGTTTACAGTCGCGCTGGTTTTAATCGGCCTGGCCTTGTCATCAACTGCCACCGTTTTCCCGCAGGTCCTTCCTGCAATGGGCGATCTTGAAATCTCGCCCGCTCTGATACTCTACGTTTTCCTACCAGTACTCATCTTCGAGTCGGCGTTCAATCTCGACCCGCGCCTCCTGCGCCAGAACATCGGCACTGTCCTGACGTTAGCCGTGCCGGGGCTGCTGCTCTCGACGCTTTTGATCGGCGTCATCGTCACGCTCGCGACGCCGTTCTCACTGACGGCGGCACTGCTGCTCGGCGCCATCCTCAGCGCGACCGACCCGGTTGCGGTCATCAGTCTGTTCAGACGGCTCGGCGCACCGCGACGATTGACGATCCTTGTGGAAGGCGAAAGTCTCTTTAACGACGCTACCTCGATTGTGCTCGCGCGCATAATGCTCAGCGTGCTCTTAGTGGGCAATGTGTCGGGCGCGGTCGTGGCGCGCGGCGCACTCGACTTCGTGATCGTTTTTGTTGGCGGGTTGGCGGTCGGGGTGATTCTCGGCCTGATCGCCGGTTACTTACTCGGCGCAATTGGCTCCGACCTTTATGTAGAGATCACTCTGACGACGACGCTCGCGTACCTCTCGTTCTTGCTTGCGGAAGAGGTGGTTCACGTCAGCGGCGTGACGGCGACCCTCGCCGCTGGACTGACGGTCGGCAGCTGGGGGCGAATGAAGATCAGCGTGCCCATACGCCATCACCTTGACCAGTTCTGGGCGTACATCGCTTTCATCGCCAACGCGCTGATTTTTCTGCTGGTCGGCTTGCGCGTAGACTTGTCAGAGTTGTGGGCGAACGCAGGGCTGCTCACGTGGGTCGTCGTGGCGATGCTCGCTTCTCGCGCCGTTGTGATTTACGGATTGACGCCGCTCATCGGGCGGCGGCCGGGCGCGGAGCCAATCGACCGGGCTTACCGGGCCGTGATGTTCTGGGGCGGGTTACGCGGGGCGGTCGCGCTGGCCATCGTGTTGAGCCTGCCCGCGTTCCCGGAGCGCGAATCCTTCGTCGCGCTTGTGATGGGAGCGGTGCTATTCACGCTTCTCGTTAAAGGTCTAACAATTGAGCGGCTGGTGCGGCGGCTCGGCTTGGACAAGCCTCCGCTCGCTGACCGCTTCGCGCGCCTCGAAGCTTTGTTCGCCGCCCGGCGGCGGGCGCTCTCACGGCTGCCCGACCTCCTGGCCGTCAACCTCTTCAATGCCTCAATCGCCGACCGCCTGCACGCGGAATGCGAGCGAAGACTCCAAGCCACGAAAGCGGAGCTCGACGAGCTGACGCACCGCGAACTGGACCACAAGCAACAACGACGCATCGTGTTCCTGCGCGCTTTCGCCGAAGAGCAGTCCGCTTACGCCGACCTGTTCGATAAGGGTCAATTAAGCGAACCCGCGTTCCGTGAACTCTCGCTGGCGATCGGTATGCAACAGGACGCGATGCGTTACCGGGGTGTCCACCTCGTGGCGCCTATACGCGAATTGCATCGTCATCGCATTGGACGTTTCGCACTGCGCCGGCTGGATCGGGTGCGCTTCGCCTCGTCCCTAGCCGAGCGTCTTCGTTTGCGGCGCGTCGCTCTCGACTATGATGTGGCGTGGGGCGAGTACCAGGCGAGCAGCCGCGCACTCGATATGATCGAGAACTTGTCGCGAATTGAAACCATCCCCGCGGGCGTGCTGAAAGAAATCGTCAATTCCTACCGCGCTCGCATCAACGCGGCGCAGCAACACCTCGACCATACCGCAGAACAGTTCCCTGAGTTCGTTCACGCCTTGCAGGAGAAACTTGGTCGGCGGCTTGTTTTGCTCGCCGAACTCGCCTTCGTCGAACGGCAGGTGCGCGGCGGCACGCTTCCCCCATCGGTCGCCGACACCTTGACGGCGGAACTGGAACAGGAAATGCGCAGCCTGCGCGGACATGAAATCGCCAAACTCAAAACCACTCCCGAAGAGCTGCTACGCTCCGTCCCATTTCTGCGCGATCTTCCGCTGGAAGACTTCTCGGTTCTCGCGGCTCGCCTGCACGCACAAACAGTCGCCGCGCGAGCGGTGATCTTCCGCCAAGGTGATCCCGGCGACGCGCTCTACATCATCGCGCGCGGAGTCGTCCGCATCTCCCGGCGCGATGGGAATGACTGGCGTCACCTTGCCACCCTCATGGCTGGCAACTTCTTTGGCGAGGCAGCGCTCATGGAACGCCGCCCACGCAACGCTACCGTGACCGCTATGACTCCGTGTTCGCTTTATAAGCTGAGACGCAAAGACCTCGAAGTAGTCATCGAAGTCTACCCGAACATCCGCCGCGCGCTCGAACAAGAAAACCAGCGGCGCAAGATCGAGAACGCCGACCTGTCCGCGCTGGGCGGAGTTCACGGGCGGGAGTAGAACGTCTTAGAGGAAAGGAGAAGCGTTCGCAGCGAGGTAACAGCGAATGACTTAGCGATGTTCGAGTTCACAAGCGTTTAGACGACATCGAGGCCCTCGCCGTTACTTGGCGACCGCACTGATGCCGAGCAAGAGAGATTAGGAATAATGGAGCAAAAGCCACCAAGTCAGTGACTCAAGAAAACAATCCGACCGAGTCGGTCAGAATGCTTTTTTGAGCCGGTGGATCAACCCAAAACTTTGAGCACGAACATGCGGGGAATCTCTCACCGGCGTCCATTCGACTGGGCAATATTCCACTAAGGGCCATCAGAGAAAACACTTTCCAGTCACCAACTAGCCGAATTCATAAGATTCGGACTGGCATAAGCATTGCGCTTAGCGGTCATGGAGTGTGAGCGGAGGGCCTGCATTACCAGATTCTCAATTCATTGATAAACGCACTTATGCGAAGCAGGCACCCAGCGAGAGCTCACAGAAAGACCATGTTGAGCCCAAAGAACCTTGGACGTGACGAGGGTTCGTCCACGTCTGCTAAACTCCCGTGTGATTCTCCACTGAGAGAAGTCCGCGGGTTGGACGTCGTTAAGCTTAGCAAGTATTACCCGCGTGGGTCGGTACTGTTCGTTGAAGGACAACGTCCTCGCGGCGTCTACGTACTCTGCGAAGGAAGGGCAAAAGTCTCGATCTCATCGGCGGAGGGGAAGACCCTGGTCTTACGAATCGCGCTACCTGGTGATCTGCTGGGACTGAACTCTGCACTAACCGGCTTGCCGCACGATGCAACTGTCGCGACCCTGGAAAACTGTCGAATAGATTTTGTTTCACGTGCGGACTTCACAAAGCTGCTCGATAGGAGCAAGATAGCTCGTGTCAGTCTATCCGAGGCCCTCAGTCGCCAATTGAGCGAGGTGATAGAACGCGCCCGGTCCCTACTCTTGTCACAATCCGCCGCGGAGAAACTGGCGAGACTGTTACTTAAGTGGTGCGATGAACTTGGCAAGCCTACACCTCAGGGAATACGCTTGAACCACGGCCTCACTCAGGAAGAGATCGCGCAAATGATTTGCTCGTCGCGCGAAACGGTTTCACGTTTGTTAACGGAGCTAAAGCTGAAGCAAATAGTGAGGTTGAATGGAACTGGAATCTATGTTAGAAACCGGGTGGCACTTGAGTTAGTCGCGGGAATGTAGGGAGGTGCGATCTCTGAGCGACGCCCACCCTGTTGAGTGTGACGTGCGTCACAGCCATTTTAAGTCTGAGCCATTAAGATGCCTCCTCAACGAAGGAACAACGCTGGGATCAGGCAGCTAAAAACACGAAACGCAGTACGCTGGCTTGTTCGTGGCAATCGCCGGGAATCTGCAAGCGAGAACTGGGGACAGACAATTGACGTCGATCAAACCCGTTAGAGCGCTGCTGGTTACCGGTCTGCTGCTCGCTGCTCTCGCATGGCTCGCTTCCAATACCTCTTCGCAATCTATCAAGTCTATCCAACCTGAAAAGGCAACCTATCAAGTAGGCGATTATGTAGGTAGCGAAGCCTGTAAAGACTGCCACGAGGATCAGTTCAAAGCCTTTTCCCACACTTCGCATGCACAACTCTCAACCATAAGCAGCTGGAAAGGAAAGGTAACTGGCTGCGAGGCTTGTCATGGCCCTGGAAAGGCCCACCTGGAAGAAGGCGATCCGAAGAAGATCATCTCCTTCAAAACCAAGTCGTCCAAAGAAACCTCGGAGACGTGCCTTGGCTGTCATGCCGGCAGAGAAGAACACAACAACTTCCGGCGCGGTGAGCACTGGCGAAACGACATCGGGTGTACGGATTGTCACGCCTCACATTCACCCGAGACCGGGAGGAACCTGGCCAGCTCGAACGTTTTCGTCAGCCGGGCGAACGCTCAGAAACCGGGCTTCTCGACGGTCAGGTTACTGAAAATAACCGAGCCACAGCTTTGTATGAGCTGTCATTCGGAAACGAAGCCCCAGTTCAATCTTCCGTTCCATCACAAGGTTCTTGAAGGGGCTATGAAGTGCAGCGATTGCCATAATCCACATGGTGGCTTTGAACTCAAGCAAACCCGATTGGCGACTGGAGCTGACGCGGCTTGTATTAAGTGTCACGCGGACAAGCAAGGACCATTTGCTTTCGAACATGCCCCGGTGAAAACGGAAGGTTGCGTTGCCTGTCATACGCCGCACGGCTCGGCCAATCCTCGGCTGTTGACAACCAGCCGCGTGGCGCAGCTTTGTCTGACTTGCCACAGCGTTGCCCATGACGTCGGGGCAATTGAGCCGGCCGGTCCCCAGCATAACCTGAACGCGCAATACGCTAATTGCACCAACTGTCACATCAAAATTCACGGCTCGCGGACAAGTCCGGTCTTCTTCAGATGAGAGTTATCAAAACGCCGCTTCACGACGTCTGAACTGAGCGAGGATGACCCATGATAAGGAACGCAATAAAAGCTCTGCGGATCTTTCCGGGCCTGCTGACATTGATGCTAATGGCGGGTCTGGGAACTGCTCAGCAGCCCTCACCGAGTCCGAAGAAGTCCGACGAAACAAAGATCGAAGCGGGAGAGGACGCGGGCGACTACATCGTCACTTCCAGTATAGAGTTTGGCTATCGGGGACTTAGTGTTGACGGCGATCTCAACAAGTACCAAAGCGATCTGAATTACAGGGCCGGCCCAAGACTCTTCGACAGCAGCTTCCTGATGACATCTAAGGACGGTAAAGGAGAGCTCTTCGATACCCTTCTCGTAACCTCCACCGGCTGGGGAGCGGATCCCCAGGGCAGCTTTCGAGTCAGCGTTGAGAAGCCGGCGTATTACCGCTTCGAAGGAACGTATCGACAGTTCAAGTATTTCAGATTTCTCAACAGCTTCGCGAACCCGAACTGGGTATTCAGCCCCGCGACCTTCAGTGTTCCGCCCAATCCGGTTACTGGGGAGCACGGTACCGACACAAGGATGCACTTAGGTGATTTCGATTTAACACTTCTGCCGAAGAACGAGCGGATCAGGTTCACTTTCGGCTACTCACCAGAGCGTTACGGCGGCCCTGGGTTCACAAATTACCACGCGGGTGGAAACGAATTTAATTTTCCATCGCAGATTAAGTCGCGCGCTAACGACTTCCGCGTCGGCGTGGACGGCAAGGTCGGGAGCGTCGCCTTGTCGTTCCTGCAGGGCTTCCGCCGTTTCCACGACTCTGGCACTATCAACGTGGGATTGTTCCCGGGCATAAACCTGAATCCCACCGCCGCGAGCCTCACGAGTTTCAATCGCAACGAACCCACGCGCGGGAGCGTTAATTTCACACGGTTCAGCGTCCACACGCTCGTGGCAAAGAAGCTGGATATCACCGGCCGGATCGTTTACAGCAAGGCCACGTCAAGCTCTACTCTGATGGAGACCTTCACTGGCAGAAACTGGAACCCCAGAGTTACCGGTTGGCCTCCAACCCCACCTGGGGCTACACCCAACATTCTCAACCTCGGGCTGTACAACATCACCGCGAACACTGACCGCCCGACCTGGCTCGGAGATATTGGCGTTACGTTTCTGGCAACCGATAAACTGCGAATCTCAAATACGTTTCGGGTTGAAGACTTTGAGATCGACGGCTTAGCTGTGTTTAGCGACTTTTTCTCCATCACCCGCGGAGCGGGGCCGACGTTGAGAACCGATACAATAGGCTTCAACAATTTAGACGCCAACAGGATTACCAGGTATCGCAAATATCAAAACACAATCGAAGGCGACTACCAGTTCAATAATCGCTACTCGATACACTTCGGATATCGTTACGGGAGTCGTCGCATCGAAGAAATCTTTGACGGATTCAATCTCGGCAGCAACGGGTCGTTGACGCCGCCGCCAGTACGCACTTTTGATTCAGTGGTCGAGGAAAACCACACTAACGCATTCTTTGGCGGGTTTAAGGCTCGACCCGCTCAGAATTGGACGATCTATTTCGACGCTGAGCGCGGGACCGCTGACAACGTTTTCACCCGCATTGGAAATTACGA